>NZ_JAELTU010000129.1 GCF_016429015.1 Rhizobium sp. ASV20 | reverse complement strand
GACGTGATGCGGTGCTGCGCAGCCGGAATGGCTCCGCACCGCAACTCGCCGCTACCGCCCCGAATACAGCAACCCAAAACCGCTGGAGCGAACTCAAAACTGGATAAAACTTGGGGGCAACGTCACCAGCATTGTAGTAGGCAAAGCGCCAATGGCGGGAATATCAAGGGCATGAGTAAAAGCAGATCATGGCCGCCCGCTGGATAATCGGCTTGACGTGTGAACTGTAGAACATACCGGGCGCTAGCATAGATTCCCCACACCAGGCATAGCCAGCCTCGCCAAACGACCGGCGGCTTTGGTTCGGATCGGATGTATAGGGTAAGCGCCATGATCAGTAGAAGCACACCGGTATAACGATAGGCATAGCTCTCGATCAGAGATCCTGACATGATGACGAGCCATAGCGCATCGGCGATATAGATCAGTACTCTAGGAGCATTCGGCTAGAGTCGCAGGAGTAAATACGTGTGCTCAAGCCACCACCTTAAAGATTCATTTTCAAACTGGCCTAACTTCAGTCCCCGTGCCACATAGTTTGGACGGATCCAGAGTTTCAGTGCCGCCAAAGCGGCTCGCCCGCCACAATCGCCCCGATTATTCCACCTAATTTACAGCTTGCTTACGGAAACAAGGCATTGGACTAAATCGGTACCGAGATTGAATGATCGGGATTCAATCAAGAAAGTGAACTCGCGACGGAGGCCCCAGTTCGCTGTTGCAAACTGCAACTGGACACGCCAATCCGGGGCGGACGAGTGAAGAATCAGGTTGAATTGAAGAAGACCCCGCCAAATAGGGTAATGATACCATAGACGAGACCGGCCGATGCAAGCAAGCAGATAGCCGCAACGAGAAGTGATCCGTCCTTGGCTTCACTATGATCAATATAATTGCCACGCCCTTTGCGCCCCGTGACCATTGCGCCGACAAGGTTTTCGCGCCTGACAAACTGATAATAGAGATTTGCTCCTATGTGCAGAAGGACCAATACGAGAATAGCGGTATAAAACCACGTGCCGTGAATGGAGGCGGCCCAGGCCGAAGCGGTGTCTCCAACCGTATCGGCAAAAGGCCCTGCAGCCGTCACACCATCACTAGAGAAAAGGCCGAGCAGCACCTGAATGGCACAGACAAACAGCAATCCAATAACCATAAGCCCACCAGCGGGGTTGTGGCCAAGGTAGTGCGCTGCTCGTTTGCCACGCAAGCTCTTGAGGTAGTTCCATGCGGCGGCCGGCGTGCGTACAAAGTTGGAGAAGCGGGCCGTTGACCCTCCGACAATTCCCCAAAGTACCCGATATACCAGAAGTACCAGGATACTATAGCCGGCACCCTTGTGGACGAGCATATCTGGATCGCTGAAACTACTCGATATCCAGGCCGTAAGGATCAGCGCTACAAGCAACCATTTGAACAGGCGCGTGGGGAGGTCCCACGCTCGGACATACCGTTCCTCAGACGAATGATGAGTATTGAGAGGGTCTTCGAACCGCTGATTGGAGAAATTCTGTGAAGCACGTCTTTGCTGGTTCATCTTAAGTTCCTGGCTGGAAGCATTCATTTGTAGGCGGAATGGCAGGATTTGCACCCGCTGGTGACTTCTGCGAATGCCTTGCGAAAGCTCGCTTTATTCAGTGGGGCCTGGCTAGCTGCGTCGGCCATGGCCGCCAGCTGTTTGAACCTTGAACTCAGGTCCTTTTCCTTGGCGCCACCTTGGCCGGCGAACATGTCGCTGGCTGCCTGAGCTTCAGAAGCATAGCGTTGCATGATCTCTTTTGCCGATGCGCTATCGAAGTTGGCGAGAACGGCTTTGCCCGACGAGGTATTGTCGCGCATCTCGCTCATTATGCTCTTGAGAGATGCTGCAAAAGCAGGTGCTACCGCAACTGCTAAAATGAGTGCGGTCGCGATATAGTAAGGGGAGCGGTTTGTGGAAGCTTGCGATTTTCTCATCTGTTTATCATCCTTCGAAAGGTATTCGCGACCCTGAAAGGGGGGCATGGAGACGGCCGTGGGCAGGTGCCGCAAAGCTTAGGCGTGAACCGCCCGTATGTGAGCGGTCCTGTGGGGTGACTATTTCAGCACCGGGCCGCTCTGGAATATGGCTTCTGCCAGCTCCGGTCGCTCGCCTGAATGTCTTGCCAGCTACGATCTATTGCGCAGGCTGACGACACGATCGGAATGCCGAAATGGCGTGTAAAAACGACAGCTGGCCTTGCGCCTTGTCATCGTCCCAGCCAGCAACTTCTTTCACGCAAAGGGCCGCAACCAGACCGCTGCGATCGGCGCCAGACTGGCAGTGGAGGAGGACAGGCATCGAAGCGGATGCCATCAGCGACACGATCTCCGCTGCCCTCTGTGGTGATATCATCTTCGAGGCAGACATGCCAAAGTCGATGTGCTCGATGCGAAGATCCTTGGCCGTAGCGACTTCCCGGTCGTACCATTCCTCTCCCGGATGATAGCCTCGCAGATTTATATCCGTCTTGATACCGTTGGCCCTGACATAGGACGCCAGCTGGTCCGCAGTCGGCTGCGCGGAACGATAGAGCTGACCGGCAATGACGGAATGAAAACTGCCGCTCAATTGAAGATAGGCAGCGTAGGCTCCAGAGCTCAATCCTGATGTGCCGATCAGCATGAGGAAGACGATCGCTAGACGTCGCAGACCTTTTCGCTCCATTTCGTTGTAATTCCGATTGTCGTGCAAAAAATGCCGGATACTGCTGACGATCACCTGAACGAATACATTATAGATCATGAACCTGTGGTGTTCGATCAAAGTGATGCGACGTAGGCGAAAGCAAAAGCCGAGATCGAATATTGCGTTGCTGTGGGGACAACGGCAGTACATCGCGTAGCAAGTCAAGCCACATTGTGTGCGTGGATGCAGCGCGACTGCACGTCAGTTTCGCAGGAAAACAACGCCAGCTAGAACGTCATGGTCGCGACTGCGCCGCCGGAGGATAGATTTGATAGAACAAGCCGCCCATCATGCGCTTCCATGGTCTCGCCAACAATAGAAAGACCAAGACCCAGGCCATCTTCGCGATCGGTTTTTTCTGGATCTTGGCCGCCCTCGCCAAGACGCACTTTCGTGAAGCCGCGGCCTTGATCTGCGACGCTGATACCTACGTTGAAGACGGTGAGGGTTATTACTCCGTTCTCAGGACTATGATGCAGGGCGTTTTCAACGAGATTGCGAAGGGCGCGAAACAGGAAATCCCTGGCGCCGCTGACGAGGACTGGGCCATTCTCAATTTTGAGTTCGATATTGCGGCCCGCTCCCACGATCATGGGTGCCAGATACCGAGCGACATCGGTCGCCACCCCTCCCAGGTCCACGACATCAGTTGCTTCGTAATGGAGCGTACGTACGCGCACCCGATCAATCAATTGGGTAATCACCCGCTCGATATCCTCAAAATCCTGTTCTACGGTGCGAGCCACTGGGTCCTTCGAGAGGGATAGGCGAGTTTTGGCGATTGCGAGCGGGGTACGCAGTTCATGAGCCAGTTGTCCGGCAAAGCGTTCCAGTGATAAGAAGCCGCCTTGCAGGCGGTCCAGGGCGGCATTGATCGATCGGATCAAGGTCAGCACGTCATCAGGCATGCCGCTCTCCGTCAGTCGTGTTGCGATGCTTGAGGGGCCGATCTGAGCAGCCTCATGTGCCGCGGTACGCAATGGTCTGAGTGTGAGGCCTACGACAAGGATGTTTGTTGCGAGCAATATCAGGACAAACGGAATCCAGATCCAGGCTATGTCCCTGACGAATTCCTCCAGAACGCTGTCGAAGACGACGTGAGCTTTGGGGAATGCGATCTGTATGGCTTCAACGGGGCCAGACGATGGGGTGGGCATCGATATGCCAAAAAGCGCCTTCTGTCCTGCGTGGGAGGGCAACTCAAAATACTGGGTTCGGTTCTTGATGAAGGGGATCAATGGTTGTGGCAACCCAGAAGAATCTATGATCAGTCCGTCTTGCCCCAAAACGACATATTGTCCCCGCAGCTCGCGAATGCGCGCTTTCGTAGACTTTGCGTAGGAGTCCGAAGTTTGTGAACCTGCCGATAGCCCGCGGCGTAAATCCTCGGCGAAAGTTGAAAGCGTTTCCTCGCGAAAGGCGTCGTTGGAGGCCTGGAAGCGGAAATAAAGAAACACGGCGCTGGCGCAGATCGCAACGAGAGCGACGATCGACATCGCTACGATCAATCGTTGCAGAAGTGTCAGGCGCTGCATTCTCAAGGTCGTTTTTCCATCAGCATGTAGCCGATGCCACGCATGTTATGGATATAAAGCACCGACCCTGCGCTATGGAGCTTCTTGCGCAATCGGTGCAGCAGGACCTCGATGGCGTTCGAGCTCAATTCGTCGCCAAAGCCATAAATGGCTTCCTCGACCTCCGTCTTGGACAGGACATGATTGGGGCGCCGCAAGAACAGATGGAGAGCAGCAAATTCGCGGCGGCTGAGGGCGAGTTGCGTCTCGCCGACAGAGGCCGAATACTGGCTTGGGTCAAAAGTAACGTCACCATGCTGGAGGACCGTTCCGTGGCGAGGCTGGCCGCGGCGCATGATTGCTCGTAAGCGGGAAATCAGCACCCCCATAACAAATGGCTTGCAAAGATAGTCGTCAGCGCCACTGTCGAGAGCGTCAATGATCGAACTAGAGGCATCGCGGGCGGTGAGGATGAGAAGTGGTGTGGACGGCGCGGTTTTTCGCAGCGGCTCGATCAAGGTCAACCCATCGCGATCCGGGAGGCCTAGGTCCAGTATGATGGAGTCATAGTCGACTGTTGCGGCTGCTTCCTCGGCATCATGCGCGTTGGAGACATGATCCACGGTAAAACCATAGGAACGCATGGCATCATGTGTCACGGCAGCCAGTTTAGCATTATCTTCGACAAGCAAAACGCGCATCTGGCGTCGTCCTATTTATATGGAGACAAGAGATAGAATGACGAGCTCCAAATCGCTGCAATGGGCGCGGATCACGCGGTGAGGCGATAGAGTCAAAGTCAGCGGCCAAATGGGCGATAACGACTAATCTCAATAGAAATGACCTCGGGCGCAATGTTTCAAAAACCGTTGGACGTGTTTGCATAAGGTAAGCGGCTGCGCCAACATCACTCAAAAACCTTATCCACCTACGACGAAGACTAATTCGATAAACTGTGAGCCAACCTAGTGTGCGTTACTGTCAATAACCTGAAATCCGGAGTTCCTGATACTGTCGCAAGGATTTAGT
Source organism: Rhizobium sp. ASV20 (assembly GCF_016429015.1). Taxonomy (GTDB): domain Bacteria; phylum Pseudomonadota; class Alphaproteobacteria; order Rhizobiales; family Rhizobiaceae; genus Rhizobium. The sequence continues at coordinate 15,772 of NZ_JAELTU010000129.1, read as the reverse complement.
CACATAGTACGGTTTAAGAAGAAAGATGTCGAATGCAAGGTGCGGGGCGGTGGCAGATTCCATCTTTCCGCCGGAATTCTGTAAGCGTCCTGTAAGTCGAGCCGAACATGTTCGCTCTCAATGTGGCGGTGGATTCGTCATTTGGGAGCTAAAGCCTCATGACACGTGCGAAAACGAGGACGAGCGAAGCATCACTGGCGATTTTCTTGATCAATCTTGATCGAGCCGGTGATCGGTTGGCGGCAATGCAAGGCAAGCTCAAGCGCGCGGGCCTTCAATTCCAGCGCGTACCGGCAGTCGACGGTCGTGTCCTCGACATTCAGACATCTGATTTCGCCGAACAAGCCTTTCGGTTCAAACACGGGCGGCGGTGCAACCCCGCAGAAGTCGGTTGCTTTCTAAGCCACATCGAGTGCGCGAGACGCCTGTTGGCTTCAAACCGTGAATACGCGCTGATCTTGGAAGATGATCTAGTGTTTCCAGACGACTTTGCCGATGTCGTGGCTGCGGCGCTCGAGCAGAATGAAAAATGGGATATCCTTCGCCTTTCGACTGTCAGCAGCGGGCGAAAGTTCAGGTTTTCGTCGCTAACTGCCGATCGTGATCTGGCGGTCACCTTGACGCGTGAGAAGGGATCAGGTGCCTACATGATCAATCGCCGCGCAGCAGCGTGGTTTGTCGATGCGCTTTTGCCCATGCAGTTGCCGTTCGATCTGGCGTTCGATCTCGAGTTCCTCGTCGGATTAAGGTCTGCCTTCGTCTTTCCCGTGCCGGTGGATCAGCAACTGGGACTTCCCTCCCATATCCAGGGACAACGCCGTCGGTTCCACAGATCCCGAGCCCACTACCTCACGGTCATGCCGTTTCGGACATTCATCGAGACCGCGCGGTTCCTGATGCGCCTCACGCACTTGTTGGCCCATCTGATGAGCGGTCACGGTGCCAAACCATTTCGGACCTCGGATGGAGAGCGACCTCCAGGAATAGCGGTTGGCGATTATGCCGCACAACAGACTGGCGAGACCTGATGAAAATCGGATGCTACGCCATCAATCTGGATGAGGCTCTTGAGCGATGGGCAAGCATACGCTCCAAGTGTTTGGACTACGGTATCGATATCATCAGAGTGGCAGGTGTCGATGGGCGGCGGCTCTCAAATGACGAGTACCTGAACGTTGATTGGAAGGGCTTTATCCGGCACGGGGGACGCACCATCCTGCCGGGCGAGTATGGCTGCTACCTTAGCCACATGAGTTGCCTTGCAGCATTTCATGAGAGTGATTTCGATGCGGCACTAGTGATGGAAGACGACATCGACGTCCCGTTCGATCTTATCGAGAGAGCGAGAGCCATCCTGGATGTTGTTCCAAATGCGGATATCGTCAAACTCTTCAATCATCGAAGCCATGCCTTTCTCGCAGTCGCCAAAAGCACTTATGGTGACGAGGTCGGTCGGTGCCTACACGGCCCACAAGGATCTGCCGCCTGCTACGCAATTACCCGACAAGGTGCCGGCAAGATACTGCCGGGTCTCCAGATGATGAGCTTTCCTTTCGACGTCGCATTGGAACGAGGTTGGCACCATGGCACGAATGTCCTCTGCGTTCGACGCAATATCGTCAATCTAACAAAATTGAGCGGCAGCAGCCAGATCGGCAAGCGGATAGACTATCGAAAGGTCAAGCTCGCCGGCCGTGCGCGCCTGTCGACCCATTTCTTCCGAGCCGCCGAATATTGTCGTCGTGTGCGTTATGCGTTGCAGATTTGAGGAGCAAGGGTCTCATGTTGATCATGTACTCCATTCCAACTTGTTTTGGCGAGGGCGATGGACACCGCACGAACTTGCTCAGAAAGCCAGGTTGCAGCCTACCCGCTAAAATGACAAACACGATTTCCGAAAGACGATGCCTCGGACGGTACAACGTCAAACTTAGTGAATGCGAGTGCGACCCACGGTCTCGTCTGGGCGTTCTGGATAAGTCCGCGACCGGGTTAATAACGTGTGCTGAGAGCATGCTGTCTTGCGACAGGTGAACGATAGATCGGTAACCAGGACCAAGCCGGATGTGGTCGCAACATGGCCCGAATGGCATCCTGTCGGGCGTTTGCTCATGCGGTTCATCTGTGAAGGAAACGCGCATTATAGTGGCTCAAGCTTCGTCAACCAGGCCAGATCGTAACTACGGCCGAATGCGCTGATAAGGAAAAACCTAAATGCAACCTCAACTCAAAGAAAATTCTCCATCAAGGGTGGAGGTGGACGGTGGAATTTTGTGCGAGCAGGATCGATACGACCGATTTTCGCGCGTCCTACACTGGTCCATTGCCGCGCTCATTGCCGGGATGTTCATAACCAATTGGACACGGGAATATGTGGATCGCGGCCCCGCGCGAAACTGGTGGCTTTCCGCCCATGAAACACTCGGACTGCTCGTGCTGGCCCTTACTCTGGGGCGTATCGTTTGGTGGTTCCTGCGCACGCCGCCGCGCCCGTCTGGCTCACCGACAATGCGAAGGGCAGCGGTGGCTGGACACGCGCTTCTTTACCTGGCGACGCTCGGGCTCCCATTCGCAGGCATTGGTCGTGCTATGGCTGGCGGGAAGGATATTGTCCTTCTTGGGTTCAGCATTCCCTCGCTCACTGGGCAAAACGACATGTTGAAGACCATCACACACATCCTGCACGGCGGACTTGTGATGAATTTGTTGCTGGCATTGATCGCAGGCCATGTCGCCGCAGCGCTCTGGCATCATTTTTTGGTCAAGGACGGCACCCTGACGCGCATGTCCTGATGGTTTAGATACTCAGTGGTATCGAAATGGCCCACAGGGTCGCTGGTTCTGATCCCTTCAAGAGCACGTCGGCATCTCAGGCCCCGTCCATTAGTTCACGGCCACAAGCGCTCTCTAAAATCTCAATCGTTATCTGCTGCGCTTGCGATGGGATGCTTGAATATCTTGGCAGGTACAGAAGTTTGGACATGACTGTCACGGCGAGCTGAGCATTCATCTTGCGTGCCGTTGTCAGGGCCCGTACGCAGGCATCCCTGAACGGAACAAGCGCCTCTATGAGGTAATCATGGCCTTCGCTCTCTCAGACGCATGCAATATCGAACATATCGCGTGGCTGCATTGAGGCCCCGCGATAGAAAATCTTCTTTGCGACGATTTCGGCTGGGCTTTAGAAATAAACCTTTTGCCCGCGTATTTCTCTTTCCTTTATTGGATCAAATGTCAGGTGCGTCGCGACGATAAAATCGATCGCTCCGATATCCTTGAACACGATTTTGAGCGCGTGAGTTCCGTCAGATGTATAGGCGTCAGGATTTATGTCGAGAACAAAGCCTTGGGTTTATGGATTCAGGTAAGGCGGCACCTGAGGATCGTCAATGAAGATATCGACGTCAAAGCTTTCGCGGTGATGGATCTGAAGCATCAGCGCAATGCCCCCGCCGAAACTCCATCGATCAAGCACTCTGAATTTTGAGTTTGCCTAGCTGATTATCTTCTGGGCCTGATCAAAAAACTCGGGCCTATGGCTATTTTGAGATTGTGCCACTAAGCTGCCCGGGCGAGCGGCAATTTGTATCCGGCCATATCGGAAAACCGCTGTGCAACAAAAGAGGCATCAGCGAGGCAGACATGCATTTCGTCTAGAAACGCATGCTGGAGGCTTTCGCTCACATCAGAAAAAAACGCAAATGCAGATGCGTCGTAATGATCAGCGCTCGCCGGGTCGGCAAGTTTCAACGCCAGCTGCTCAGCCGAAAGGCTCGTCCCGTAAGGGGCGTTTACCGTGGCCAACACTGTCGTAGTGACGAACGTCATCGATTTTACCGTAGTTAAGACATTGCTTTATATAAGCCATTGCGGCGATTGAGACAAGGAGCGAGCAGTTCGTCGGCACTCCTCAACGTTGAACCAAGCGCGTTCTCAACGGACTGCCCGATATCGGCCTTTTCTCCGAGATCCCATATATGCCACCAAGGCATCGTCAACTTAACGGAGTGAGGATGACGATGTGAGAAGACGGGGCATGACATACCGTGACCCGCTTTACCGCCGCCATCGTTTCCCAGCCGAGATTATCGCTCATGCCGTGTGGCTCTATTTCCGTTTTCCCCTCAGCCTGCGGATGGTCGAGGACATGCTGGCAGCACGAGGGATTATAGTCTCGCACCAGACGGTTCGACTGTGGGCAGAGAATTCTCATCAACCATTCCGGCGACGAGAACGGATCATGAAGCGCTTCAAATCACAGCGACATGTACAGCGCTTCGTCTCCATCCACGATCCGATCGCCAACCTGTTTCAAATCCCCCGACACGATATCTCCTCAAGCCATCACCGAGAACTGCGTTCAGAGGCGATGAACCTGTGGGCCAAAATCGCCAGGGCATGAGGCCTAAAGGCGATCGGTGATCCGATTTGCCTCGCCCCGGTTAAGTTGACGATGCCGATGTGAGAATACGACGGGCGGGCAAAGCGCCGCGCGGCGCAAAACCGAAAGAGGTTTTTGTAGTCTATAAAAAAGATTTGCATTTCAGGCTGATCCGTTTTGCCGGGAAGATGTCGTTGACGAACTTGCGATATCGGGCATCCGGGCAGGTCGCGACGAAACGCAAAGTTGGGTGAAATCTCGACACAAACGAATAGTTGTCTTTAAAAAGTGAGGCCGCAGCCAAGCGCGGGACGACCGCTTCGCGTTCATCGGGTTCTTCAAGTCAGAGCAGCTGTGGTGGACGGCCGTCTCAAAAAGGCGAAGCTCGACCTCGCAGGCTAACCCCCAGCTTTTTCCCACTCTCCGCCCGAACTTCTGGCGCATATTTCCCCGCTGGGTTGGGCACACATATTGTTGACCGGCGAATATCTCTGCCCCAAGGAAGCAACGGCTTAGAGTGTCATTCTGCGGCTAGCCGGAACCGCCCCAAGGTTGCTCCTGACGCGGTTCACGGCAAATCCAGAGAAGGTCGGCGCATCTGAAGTTCGCCAACCTTCTCACTTAGCACGAGGGTTCGATTGGCTAGTCTGTCGAGATATCCATCGAGTCCGGTGCTTTTTGGTCACGCGTGATAAGCTCGTATTCTTGCTCGGATCCAGCTTCGTTCACCTGACACAACACTTGAAGATTTGTGAAGCTTGGGGGGCTGTTCCGATAAAGCCTATTCATCTTGACGGGGAATTGGTCCGACGGATAGGCATCGTTCGCCCAAGGATCGCAGACGACTTCATTTGCTCCGCTGCCAATAACGAGGAAGCAGTGATCCCCCTTGTCGATCGGAAAGCAGAAGGCCCGAAGCGGATAAACCCCCTTGCGGAACAGCAGGGCAAGGGCAACGGCCTGCATTTCGAAACAATTACCGCTCTTGCCGCCAACGGCCACCTTGGCCGTCTTCAAGTACCGCTCAAGCGGCGTCCTGTACCGAACTTCGGTATTTCGGACGATCATCAGCATCTCTGTCGAAAATTCTCGACTCTTGGTAAGCAGTGCCGGCTCCGATACATTGTTGGAACCGTTCGGCAGCAATTGCCGTGTCCGGCCTTTGGCCCAGTCGGCCCATTGCAGGGCTGTCCATGTGTGCGACATCGTCATTCTCCTTCGTTTGAACAATCGCCATCCGCCCGGCCTCCTTGGCCGAGGCGGATGTGATCTATGGGGCAGGGGATTAGATTAGGATTCGCGAGGTTGACCCGCCTCAGGCTGTCTTCGAGATCTGTGCGCGATAGGATTGCAGGGTGGCAATCTTCTCGTCCGCGGCCGCCTGACGCTCGGCGACGATTTCGCTGACCCGCTGCGAGGCATCGCGGATGTAGGCCTTCAACCGCTCGCCGGTGATGTAGTCGCCGGAAAGCTTGTTGAGCTTGGACCAGCCCTCGGCGAAGCTCTGCACGAAACGGTCGCAGACGATTCCGGTGGCCTGGAACTGCGCCGTCTGGCGGATGAAGAATTCGTCGACCGAGTGGATCAACTGGCCAAACCGATGCTTGCGGATCACCTCGAGTTTCGCAACGTCCTCGACCGACTTGATTTGGTCGCCAGCCTCATCGGACACGCTCTGCATGAAGTCGGCGAAAGATTTGAAGAAGAAGGCCATTTCCTCAACGATTTCCTTCATCCGCTTCAGCGCCGTCACGCTCATTTCCAGGCAGCGGATAGACACCTCCAGCTCTTCGTCCTGCTGCATCCCGCCCGCCAGAACCGCATTTAGCCGCACCAGATCCGCGGCCTGGGTGCGCCGCTCCTTTTCCAGGGCCTCGGCCCGGTCTATCATCTTCATCTGCATGGCGCGCAGATTGTCACCCTGCTGCTGCTGTTCGGCGGACATCTGCTGAAGTCCATTGTCAAAGGCGCCGACGGTCGACTGCAGGCTGGAAATCAGAGTGTTGTGCTGGGTGATCGCCTGTTCCTGCTCCTCCAGCTTGCCCTTCTGCACTGCAATCCGCTTGTCCATCTCGGCAAGCTGCACCCTCCTTGGGGAAGCGGGGTCGTCCGTGCCCTCCGAGGCCTCCAACTTCTTGCGCGCCTCTGTCAGTTCGCCGATTTGCGTCTTGGTCCGGTCGCGGTCGGCCTCGCTGGTCTTCAGCGCCGCCATCTGCTCGGAGAGCTTGGTCTTTGCTCCAGCAGCCCCCGACGCATCGCCGGCGGCGGGTTGCGCGCCGGGCTTCGGTGTCCCCGCCTGATCTTCTTTCGCAGCGCCGCCAACAGTATTGGCCTGGCCGCCGCCCGTCAGGCTACCGAGCATCGGTGCCATCATGCCCGCGGGGCCGGCTGCAGCCATGGCAATCGCTGGGATGGCATTGGAGATCATCTGCGCTCCCGTGCGGATGATCGACATGATGAAGGCGCGCTCTTCCGCCGTATTGGCTTTTTCTTCGTATTCCCGCGCCTTCTTTTCGAACTCCGCGACTTCGGCCGTGAGATCATTGACAAGTGAGTCCACTTGATCGCGCTTGGCCCGGGTTTCCGTCAGCTCCTTCTGCAATGCGGCTCGGCGCGCAAGTTCCTCGCCCATCGCGATTTCGTGGCTGTTGATGGTTTTGACGGTAAATGCGATCACCTCGTCGTAGCCCTTGGCGATCACCAGCAGATCATCGCGGATTTTCAGCGAACGGTCACGGATATCTTTAGCAAGCTTGAGCAAGTCACCGGAAACGAATTGCTTGATCTCTCCCTGGTCGCCGCCGTCCTTGATGTCGAGCCAGTCGGGATGGATATCGCCAAGCTGCTTGACGATGGTGCGGGCCGTGCCCATAGCAGCACGCATGGTTGCCTCGCTGCGCTGCTGCAGGCCAATCAGCCTGTTCATGATAGTGGAAATGCTGACGCGGCTGTCGCCGAACTTCTGCGGCGTCGTGTTGTAGGCGATGTAGAGTAGGTCCACCGCGTTATCGGTGTCCCGCTTGGCCCGGTCGACATTGTAGGAGCCTTCGATCTTGCGCACGAAGGTCTGTACGACGCCGGCATCGACGGATGGCAGAGGGGAACTGGGCGTTGCGATGATGGCCTGGACATCGGAGTCGATGGCCAAGTTTAGTTGCGCTTCACGGCTTTCGAAATTGCTGACAGTGTTGAGCACGGCAATATCCTTTCAAAAGGGGGTGGTGGTGATTTGCTCATAGGGAGCAGCTCCGTCGTGCCTCTTCGGGCAAAGCGGATTGGGTGGCCCGCAAGAAGTCGGGCAGAGAGGCAGCCAAAGATCTCGCCTCGGAAGACAGGCGCTTCAAGGTGCGCCAATGGGCCTCATTGAGGTTCAGACCGGCGGCTTCATTGATGCTCGTTGAGAATTCGGTGACGAGAATGTTCAGGGGCTGGATCTGCTCGTTGATATGCGAGGCAACGAGCTTGGTGCTCGCGATGGCGCTTTCCGTCTGAGCGATCGCGTTCTGCGCCTCGACCAGCCGCTGCTGCCCGGTGGATAGCTGCTGCGCGCTATCATCCAGGCGATGCTGGGCTTGCGACCAGGCGCCGGTCGCGGCCTGCAGGCGAGGCTCGGCCGCCATGAAGTCGGCCTGGGCATCATTCATCCAGTTCAGCTGCTTGACGACGTCCTCGCCAAGGTTGCAAATGTCGGGAAAAAGGAAAAAGACATCGCGGCAGACTTGAAGCCGTTCTGCCTGTTCGTGATGTTCTTGCGCAGCCCGCTCCAAATTCGCACGCTGCGCCTCCACATTGGCGCGCTCTTTTTCTGCTTCCGCCGCAAAGCCCTCGACCTCCCGCCTGAAGCGGGCAACGTCTGCCTCACTCTCGCGCTGTCGTTGAATGGCATTCCCCAGCGCTCGCTCCTGATCTGCCGTGACAACCTGAAGTCTCCCGACATAGTCGCCAAGGCAGCGCTCGTGTCGGTCGAGCGTATCTCGTGCTTCGATGGCCATCTGCAGGTTGTGCTTGAAGTCGTGGAGCTCGCCATCCTCAATCTGCCGAGGTGTGATTGGGTTTGCAGATAGGGTCGCGAGGGCGAGGGGACTTGCTGCAAAGGTCATTGTGAGACAGGCGGAAGCCAGCAGTTTGGTGAAGCGGATATTCATTTTGCTCCTCTTGTCGAATTCGCGGCTCTGAACCGCAGCACTGGGCGAGGGTGAACGTTCGCCGGAACCTCTCGGTCAAAGCGTGGGACAGTTTCTTCGGAATCCGGTAGCGCAACGCTCGTAGGCTCGAAGGACGTCGAGGCGCAGCCGCCTCTCAAAATCCAGAAGCTACAGCCTCTGCTTGTCACGGTGTGTCAGGCATCTGATGCAATCCATGAGGGTTTTTTGCCGTGTTTCGGCGTCGAGCGACAGTGCAACAAAATGCATGCTTTTCCTTCAGGTTGTGAGGAATAACGTCGCGAGGCCGGACCGGTGTGAATGCTGGCATCTTCCGTCTCAAACAACCAGGCAGATGGATCTTTCCGCTGACCGAAGTGGATAGCCGTTGCGTTATTCGCCAGAGACCCCGTTTATGAATAGATCGCTTCACGCTGAAGGCGTGGCGGACTTCCGGATCCAACAGTCATAAGGCGTAATGATACCATCGCCGGGATGGTAGGATGGACCCGAACAACGGGGGAACGGCAGCGCTCGCATGAGTAGCAATGTACCCAGTTTTGGTGATTGACAGCCTAGACTGGAAAAACTTAGGAGAGAGTCTCCGTATTGCGTTGGGGCATTTATGGTTCAGTCGGAATTGGACGTTTTAGTGCGGAAAATTCTCCGGCACTCAGCCTTCATGCAATCTGTGGCTGTTCTCTGTGTCCAATTGCCTGAAATGTTCAAGGCAGATACCAGGCTTGTTCGCGCGGTGGGAGATTTCGGCGCCTTTTCGATCGTGATGAGCGCGACCGCCGCTGCAGCGACAGGCGATGGCACCTTTAACCTGGCGTCGGTTCAGTCCCAGATCGTTCGGCTGAAGTGGGCGTCAAGCCGACGTGTTAGGGCACTGGTCGAATGGTTGGAATGGGCTGGATCCGTCAGAAAAGTTACGCCTTCGGGTGATCTTCGAAAGCGACCATGGTATATCACTGGTTGGCTTCAAGCGACGATGGACGCCTTGTTGAAACTTTATCTGACAGTCACGCATCCTTGGATGGTGACAGACGTTCTCACGACTATCGCAACGCAAATGTCGATGTTTCTCGCCAACTTGAACCAGTTGATGCAGTCGACCGCCAACTGGCCGGTATGGAGCAGCGAGACCCGCCTATTCTCAAACCATGCTGCGGGTTTCCCAATTCTTCTTGATCTTCTGCGCGCCTGCATGGAGGCGAATTGGCCAAGTGCCGGTGTTTTCTTTTCACGCAAGGCATTGGCCAAGGCTTACAACATCAGCCGTGCTCATGTGACAAAGATCCTGGCTCAGGCAGAGCGGTTGGGTATGGTGCGTCGTCGGGATGCGTTCGTGGTGATCGCCTCCTCGGCCAAAGTCAATGTTCTCAGAGACATCGCCTATCAATTCGCGTTGGTATTGTCTGCCTTTGTGACCTGCCAGCCAAATCCTCGATCACTGGAACGCTGAAAGGGAAACGGAGCCGCCGCTAGGTGAACAGTTACTGCGGTGTCAATCCGTGAGGCCGATACAAGAAACACCGCTTTCTACCGGAGATAATTGCCCGTGCAGTCTGGCTGTGTTTTCGGTTCCCCTTGAGCCGGTTTGTCGAAGAAATGCTGCTGGAGCGTGGCATCGTCGTATCTTACGAAACGATCCGGCCATGGGGCCGCAAATTCGGGGCAGCTTATGCGAAACAGTTGCGCAGAAAGAAGCCGTCGCGAAAAGATATCTGACATTTGGACGAGGTGATGATTTCTATCGGAGGTCGAAAATATTGGCTTTGGCGTGCCGTGGACCAGGACGGCTACGTTCTCGACGAAATCATCCAGGCCCGCCACGATATCAAAGTGGCCAAGCGATTGCTGGTCAGACTGCTGAAGAAGCAAAGCCTGACGCCAAGGCGCATCGTCACCGACAAACTGCGCTCATACGGAGCGGCGAGACGGGATGTCATGCCCGTGATCGAGCATCGATCGCATAAGGGCCTCAACAATCGGGCCGAGAATTCTCACCTGCCTCTTCAAAAACGAAAGCGAATAATGCAGGGATTTCGATCCGCCGGCAACTTACAACGTTTCATCTCAGTTTTCTCAGCACTCCAATATCTTTTCGTCGCACCGCATCAGAAACACTCAGCCCTCGCCACCCACATTCATCGGATCCGCGCAATGGCGCAGGAGAAAGCCGTGACCAGCGCAACTGCGTAAGTTCACTGGCAAACGTCTTTCCGGGCTTGAATGAAACAATGTGACAACGCCCGGTCGTTCTCTCGCCAAGTTGGAGCAAGACTAGCTCTCCATCGTATGTGAAGCGCAATATTTCCCCATCACTAAGAATATTTGTGTTGATTATGGCCTAGCTTCTTCCCTTCAAGAGAACGACATCATACTCGACGTCTCGGAAGGGCGGGCCATCCCATGATCAACATACACTCATTCGCTGCACAGCAGATGGAAGTCGCCATCGGCTGCAGCGTCATCAATCAAATTCTGGCATGCGCACGCCCGAAATCCCTTCGGTGCATCCAAGACGCAATTCCGTCCTGCAAGCGATCAATACACCAAAACCGGATTGCTATCTCCTTTTTATCGCGAGCACGAGGCACGTAATTGGGAGCGTGGCTACCGCAAAAAGGCCAAGACATGCTGTGACGGGTACCCCCAATCGTGCGAGCAGGGTGCTTATTGCCAGGGCGAGGACGATAGAGAACGAACTTGCGATGTTGTTTGCTGCAAAAATGCGCGACTTCTCAGATTCATTCGTTGCTTGATAGAGCGCCGAAGAAAAGTGCGACGCGTAAATTCCCGAAGCCAGTGCGACTATGAAAAAATCAATCAGCATACGATTGGGAGAAAATGGGATCGAGAACTGCAGATCAATGCCCGTGCCTGCAATGATGACCGCCGTTGCGTCAGCAAGATAGCGTGCCATGCGGCCCCGATTCAACCAAGAACCTACTCCTAGTCCAAGGCCAACGCCTAGTGTAAAGATGAGCAAAATCGAAGCTACCTCTGTCTCGGTCCCGAACAATGTGTAGCGGACCAGAACGGCGACGTTCGACAGATATACTGCACCGAGCGCCCAGTACCAGGAAAGCGCAACGATGGAGGCCAACACCCGGCGATCCTGCATCGCCAAGTGAATAATCCGCCGCATAGGCCGAATGGGATTGATGCCGAGTTTCGGGCTAGAGGCGCCTGATTTCTTACAGCCGGGGCTTGCAATCGTGAGAACAAGCGACACGGCGACAATCGCCAGCACAACCAGGCCAATCATCCTTCGATCGGGTTGAGCTCCAAGAATAGCAGCTAAATAGGTCGCGCATAAAATTGCAGCCATGGAAGCCGCTTCGACCACGGCATACCCTACTCCCTGGGCGGGAGGCGGAAGAAGGTCCGAGACCAGTGAGTATTTAATTGGGCTATACAATGTAGAAGTGATGCCTTTAGCAAATACCAGCGTTAACAGCACTGGGAGGTTGCCGATATAAAAGCCAATCGTGGCAAGTACGGCAATCGCGATGTCGGCGTATCTGAGACCAAGTGCTAGCCGCTTCTTGTCGATGTGGTCGCCTAGATAGCCGCCATAGGCTGAAAACAAGAAAAATGGTGCCATGAACAGCATCCAAGCCAATGATGCAAGCCAACTCAGGCGTTCCGCGTCAATGTCACCGCGGAATGCCATAAAGACGATCACGGAGTTCTTCAGCATTACATCAAAAGCAGCGTTCGAAGCGCCGATCACGCAATGCATTGCAAATGGCCAGTGTATCGGTTGTTTCATCGGCTGAACTTCAGTCGTATAGCTGGCGGATTCTGATGGCGTCCATTTTTGGGCATAAGCTTCGAAAAATCCGCCGTCATGCTGAACGGCGCGCCAAGACGGCACAAGCCCTGTAGTGATCTTCCAGCGGGAAGATGCCCTCCATCCTGGCGAGACCCGCAAGCTGGCTTTCGTCGAGATGGCAGAGAACGTGGGCGAAAAAGCCCGAGCTCATTCCGAAACTGTAAAAATCCTCGAAATGTGCGAAGCTGACCTTCTTGGTAAAATGCTCCACAGCAATGACCTCAAGCCCCGTATTCTTAAAGAACGAAACGATTGTGTCAGCATTTTCCGGTGCTCTATTCTTGTCACGGATGAACTCATCTGGAAGCACCATACGCGCCAGCGCATATATGCGTGGAAATGCCTGGAAGGTGCTGCTGACAATGGAATAATATCCGTTCGGCTCCAGGAGCTTCGCGGTACGCGAGACAATATCCTCACCATCGATGAACGTTGTCAGGAAATGCATCAAGATGAGGCTTACGCTAGAGGGGCTGAAATGCTGTTCCGTATTGACCACGTCATCGTGGATCGCATGGAACTTCAGCTTGCTCTTGGCAATCCGAAGCATCTCCTCCGATAGGTCGATCCCGTTCAAAGCGGCGGCGGGAAAGGCGTTTTGTATGGCGACCAATGATTCACCTGTTCCGACCGCGAGATCCAGCACATTTCCAGTCTGGTCCACAGGAACGTGCTTATCAATTTGCTCCAGGCCAATAGCTCTAGCACCCGCGAGCAAACCTCTTTCATCATGATCATATGTATGAGCTATGCTCTGGTCGTACAGTCTGCCGATGTTCATATGAAACATTACTCCTGGTGATATTTGATATGTCTGTTGGCGCGCCTGGTCGCGGGCCACACTTCAACCCTGTTTCTCAATTGCGGTTTGCTGCAATTCGATTGAGTTCTCGGTCAGGTATCGACCGAGCATATACAGGAACGCTTCGATATCCTTCGGTTCGATTTGACCGATGTTGGCGACGCGGAAGCACTCGATTTTTCCGACCTTTCCAGGATAAATCGTAAAGCCCGCTGCCAAGAGCGCATCATGCATAGCATTGAAGCTGAAGTTCTGATCCGCCGGTGTCATGAAGGTCGTGAGAAGCTTCGACTGCGGCAGGTCCGGCACCGCCATTCTGAAGCCCAACTCATCCATGCCTTGAACCAGAACGTCCCAGCAACGAGAGTAGCGCGTGTAACGTGCTGCCTGAGACTCCTCGAAAAGCTCGTCGAGGGCTGCATTTAGGGCGTAGAGAACCTGCACCGGCGGAGTGAAGCGCATCTGCAGGTTGCTTTGGAAGCACTGATGCTGAGCGTAGAGGTCGAGGTACATGCTGCGTGGACGATAATCTGTGGGCGGCACGAGCAGTTCGTTGCGACAAATGGCAAACGAGGCGCCGGGCATGCCTTGAATGCACTTGTTCGACGATGAAATCAGGATGTCGAGGGTTGTGCGTCTCAGATCGATTGCAATGCCGGCGTAAGATGACATGGCATCGACAATGATCCTTACGCCGAATTTTGAGGTAAGCTCACTCAGTTCCTCTATCGGATTAAGGATGCCGGTGGTTGTTTCATGGTGGACCGCGACCAGATGGGTGATCCCCCGATCCTTCGCCAATAGACCGGCAATGTCGTCGAGATCGGGCAGTTCATCATAGGTGTTTTCGTAGACCAGCACCTGCTCTGGGAGCAGATGAATGCGGCACATCTCCAAGATTCGAAGGCCGTAAGCGCCGTTGGTCAACACCAGGATCTTGCCGTCCACTGGCACCAGGGAACTGATGCAAGCCTCGACGGCACAGGTCCCGGAGCCGGCAAAGAGGACTGCACTATGTGTGCCCTCACCGTGCACGACTTCAACGAGCCGGCGGCTGATCGCTTCCTGCAGGCGGCCGAACTCAATCTCGCGAGGACAAATATCCGGCACGATCTGAGCCTGCTTCACGCGCTGGCTGGTCGTTGCAGGCCCCGGCGTCAGCAGAATGTTTCGCATCGGGATCATGCCGGCTCCTTCGAGAATGAGGCAATGCGTGGCCAGATTAGACTATCCGCTCGAGCCAGATGTTCGAGCGTATCGATCTCGGTCCAGGGCAGCTCTGTCTTTTCGACGTGCAAGGATATTGCGCGTGCGATCCCCACCAGGCCTTCCTCGTAGTGTAAACCTATGGGACGTGTGTGCCCTTCGCGCGCCATCCATGCCTCGATCGTGGCTGGAATGCTTCGATCCAGCTTACAGATGCCGACCAGTTCGGCGTCGATGCGCGATAGCGATTTCCGGTCCTTCGACAAGTTCACGAGACGTGATCGATCATCAGTCTCGATGTAGACCTCGTCGCCTGATCCGGTTCGTCCGGAGGATAGAATGACGTTGGGAAATGGGCACCCCAGAATGCGTTCGATCATCTTTGCATCGTAAAGAAGATCCGACTCTAGCGAGAGGAAGTCACAACCAATGCTTCCGGTGCACAACAGAAAGGTCTCGAGGCTGCCGGAGTTCGCATAATCGGGATTGGCAATGCACTCGACGTGAACGCCACTGATGCGAGAGGACAACGCCTCATACTCCAAGGCCATGTATCCAGTACCGATGATGATACGGCGGATGCCATGGCTAGCCAGGATCTCGATCGACCGTTCGACGATCGGTTTTCCGGCGATAGGAATGAAACCTTTGGGGGCGTTACGAGAGAATTCCGATATTCGGCTGCCGAGCCCTGCTGCCATGATGATTGCGGTATCGATAGTCATCGAATGAACTCCTGCAGGCGGCGGACCGCATCCGCGGGTGATATGGTGGGGCGTCCGAGCGGAGAAATCGATCCCGGCGCTATTGAAACATGCAGGAAGGTCAGTTGTGGATGTGCCAGCCAGGAGACGAGGGCTTGCTCGACCTCGCCCAGGTTCGAGGCGCTGGCAACGTGAGAATATCCGGCACCGTGGGCGATCATCGGCCAGTTCATACCGCTGGATGCTGTGGGCTGCCCGCCGGTGGAATCGTGCATCTCGTTGTCAAGCAACACGTGGAGGAGATTGTCGGGCCGATAGCGGGCATTGGTCGCCAAATTCCCCATGCGCATCAGCAAAGCGCCGTCTCCGTCGAGCGCAATAGTCTTCCACTGGGGTTTGGCGATGGACAATCCAAGTCCGATCGAGGATACACAACCCATAGAGCCGACCATGTAGAAATTGTTTGGGGAATCTTCGATCGTGAAAAGCTCCCGTCCGCACATCCCGGTGGTTGCGAGCAGCACCGTGTCGCGCCGTCTGTAGTGGGAAATTAACTTCAAGACGTCGTAACGGCATGGCCGCTTCAGGTCTTGGGGTGTCGGGATTGCAAGGGTGCCGCCCCGATACCTCTGCCCTGCCGATGGTAGGAGGTCGAGTGGCGAGAAAGTGTCCTTGGATACGAGATAGAAC
>NZ_JAELTU010000947.1 GCF_016429015.1 Rhizobium sp. ASV20 | reverse complement strand
CCCCCCCCCCCCCCCCCCCCCCCCCCCCCCCCCCCCCCCCCCCCCCCCCCCCCCCCCCCCCCCCCCCCCCCCCCCCCCCCCCCCCCCCCCCCCCCCCCCCCCCCCCCCCCCCCTTTTTAATCATACGCCGACCACCGAGATCTACACTCCAAGAATTTCGTCGGCAGCGTCAGATGTGTATAAGAGACAGGCCATGGCCGGTGATCCCGTCAGCGGTAACCGTCGCACCGGAAGCACTTAGATTGCCGGCCGATAGCAGTGTGCCGATGCTGACGCCACCCGGCGATGCCAACGACATGTCGCCGCTTGTGGTCTG
>NZ_JAELTU010000946.1 GCF_016429015.1 Rhizobium sp. ASV20 | reverse complement strand
CCTCAGGCTCCGCCATCTCGCCGATGGGAATATCGGAAACGGCGGCCTGCTTGCCGTGCTTGGCGACGAAATCATCGGCCATATCGGTGCGAACCCAGCCAGGCGCTATGGCGATCGCGGTTATCCCTGTCTCTTATACACATCTGACGCTGCCGACGAAATTCTTGGAGTGTAGATCTCGGTGGTCGGCGTGTCATTAAAAAGGGGGGGGGGGGGGGGGGGGGGGGGGGGGGGGGGGGGGGGGGGGGGGGGGGGGGGGGGGGGGGGGGGGGGGGGGGGGGGGGGGGGGGGGGGGGGGGGGGGGGGGGGGGGGGGG
>NZ_JAELTU010000128.1 GCF_016429015.1 Rhizobium sp. ASV20 | reverse complement strand
GTCACGCACCGCAAGCTCGACGATCTTGCCGGACTTCGTGCGCGGTATGTCGGCGACCGCGATAATCTTGGCGGGTACATGGCGCGGAGACGCGCCGGTGCGAATGCGGGTCTTCATCGTCCTGACCAGATCTTCCGTCAGCGCGACGCCGGGAGCGAGCCGGACGAACAGCACGACGCGGACATCGTCATCCCAGTCCTGCCCGATGCACAGCGCCTCAAGAACTTCGGGGATCTGCTCGACCTGATTGTAGATCTCGGCCGTGCCGATGCGCACGCCACCGGGATTGAGCGTCGCATCCGAGCGGCCGTGAATGACGAGCCCGCCATGAACGGTCCATTCGGCGAAGTCGCCGTGGCACCAGATATTGTCGAAGCGCTCGAAATAGGCGGCGCGATACTTGGCGCGCTCGGGATCGTTCCAGAACATGATCGGCATGGAGGGGAAGGCCTTGGTGCAGACAAGCTCACCTTTTTCGCCGCGCATCGGCTTGACCTCATCGTTCCAGACATCGACCGCAAGGCCGAGACCGGGCCCCTGGATTTCGCCGCGCCAGACCGGTTGCAGCGGATTGCCGAGCACGAAGCAGGAGACGATGTCGGTGCCGCCGGAAATCGACGCGAGCTGGATGTCGTCCTTGATGCCTTCGTAGACGAAGGTGAAACCCTCGGGCGACAGCGGCGAGCCTGTCGAGGTCATCAGCCGCAGGCTCGAAAGATCATGCGAAGTCTTTGGCGTGAGGCCGCTCTTGTGCACGGCGTCGATATATTTGGCCGAAGTGCCGAACAGCGCGAACTTCTCTTCCTGCGCATAGTCGAACAGGATGTTGCCGCTGGGGGCGAAGGGCGATCCGTCGTAGAGGCAAAGCGTCGCGCCGGCGGCAAGGCCGGTCACCAGCCAGTTCCACATCATCCAGCCGCAGGTGGTGAAGTAGAAGACCTTTTCGCCCGGAACGACGCCGCAATGCAGGCGGTGTTCCTTGATCAGCTGCAGCAATGCGCCGCCCGTCGAATGCACGATGCATTTGGGAATGCCAGTCGTGCCGGAGGAAAACAGAATGAACAACGGGTGGGAGAAGGGCACGGCGACGAATTCGACGGCTTTGGCTTCGAACGGTGCGATAAAATCATCCAGTGTCTTCGCGCCCGGCGTTGCCGCCACAACGGCAGCGGCGCTGCCGGCATAGGGCACGACGAGAGTCGGCACCTTCAGCCGTCCCGATACCGCGCTGACCTTAGCCGTCACATCCTGCAGCTTGCCGCTATACCAGTAGCCGCTGCAGGCGATGAACAGTTTCGGCTCGATCTGGCCGAAACGATCCATGACGCCCTGCTCGCCGAAATCCGGAGAACAAGACGACCAGATCGCGCCAATCGATGCGGCTGCGAGCATGCAAGCAATGGTTTCGGGCATGTTCGGCATCATCGCCGCGATGCGATCGCCCTGGCCGATGCCGAGGGCGCGATAGGCCTGCTGCAGGCGCGATACCGTTGCCGCCAACCGATCCCATGACCAGCGATCCCGGACCTTATCCTCGCCCCAGAAGACCAATGCGTCGCCCGGGCCGCTTTGCGACAGCAGGTTCTCGGCGAAGTTCAGCTGCGCGTCTGGAAAGAAGCGGGCCTCCAGCATGAGGTCGCCATTGATCAGCGCCCGCTCGCCGCGCTCGCCCTTGATGCCGCAGAAATCCCAGACCGCCGTCCAGAAATCCTCCCGCTCGCCGGTCGACCAGGCGTGAAGGCCGGGAAAATCCTCTAGCGACAGGCCAAAGCGGCGGTTGCACTCCTCCATGAAGGCAAACATCGGGCTCTGGCGGCGCGAAACTTCCGATGGCGTCCAGAGCGGCTGCTGATCCTGCATATTACTCTCCCCGGTTTTTGCTCTATATAGCAATGCTGCAGCGCATTATAAAGTCATGCCGTTACACACGTATCCGGCGTGTGACGTTTGCATCGGTCAAACATTTCCTATATCCGGCAAGCATAGGCAGATCATCCCAATCAGTTTGAGAGTTTCCACGGGATATGAGAGCGTCACGAAACAATAAGTGGTGGTTGACGATGCGATCGGTCTCGCGATGGTTGCCTACTGTTGCCCGGACTACCGGCATCGTTCTTCTGACCCTCCTGATCGTGTTTGCCGTCTTCAGGGCGACCGCACCGTTCCTGATCTCCAGCGGGCTTGTCCGCTCCGGTATCGAAAAGGCCCTTTCGGACTGGACGGGATACAGGGCGCAGATCGAGGGCGACCCGACGCTCGAATTCTGGCCGACGCCACGCGTGACCCTCAACCAGGTTACCATCCGCGAACCGGCCAAGAACGGCAAGGTGCTGGGGCATGTCGACAGCCTCTCGGCAGACTTCTCGCTGTTCTCCGCCATTCGCGGGCACGCTCACTTTCACGAATTCCACTTCTATCGCCCCGTGCTCTATATCCGCCGCGACGAGAACGGCCTGATCGACTGGACCAACGAGGGGCGCCTCTCGAAAGCCATCGAGCAGGTCGAAACCTCCTCTGACCAGAACGCGCCGATGCGGAAGGATCAGGACGCCGCCATCGGCATGCTGACCATCGAAGACGGCAGCGTCGAGATGACGGATGATCGCAGCGGCAACATTTATAAAATGACCGGCGTCAATGCCGACATTTCCTGGCCGCGGCTCTCGCGCGGAATGACGGCCGTCATCCTCGCCCGCTTCAACGACCAGGACATCAAGCTCAACTTCGATTCGGAACAGCCGCTGCTTTTCTTTGCAGGCAAGAGCGTCGACGCCAAGACGAGCTTCTCTTCGCCAATGATCAGCTGGACCTATAACGGGGCCATCAGCATATCGGACTTCTCGACGCTCTCGGGCAACCTGCAGCTCAACGTGCCGGATGTTCCGTCGTTCCTGGCCTGGAGCGGCCAGCGCCTGCCTGCGGCCGACGCCCTCAAGAACGTCTCGCTCAACGCCGATGTTGCCGCGGTCGACAAGAGCCTGCGCTTCAACAATCTCAGCTTCAAGGTCAATGATTCCGCGGCATCCGGCATCATGGACCTAAGCTACACGACGGCAGGAAAGCCGAAGATTTCAGGCACGCTCGCCTTCGACCAGATGAACCTCAATCCGTTCCTGGCCGCCTTTTCGATGCGCCTTGCGGCGGAGACCGCCATCAATGCGCTTCTGAACGGCAATCCGCTGCAGCGCCTCGACCTCGACCTGCGGCTCTCTTCCAACAAAGCAGCGCTTGGTCCATTCCAGTTCGACAATATCGGTGCGAGCCTGCTCGTTGCGGGCGGCAAGGCGAAATTCGACATCGGCGACAGCGGCTTCGAGAGCGGGTCGCTGACGGCGCATCTGGAGGTCGCTCCGGGCGATTTCGATGGCGGCGGCAAGCTGCAGATATCGATCCGCAATGCGGATTTCGGTGGACTCTTCACCCGGCTCAAGCTGCCGGGGCCGCTACCGCTGACCACGACCGGGTCTCTGGATCTGGCGCTCAGCACGACCAAACCGATCTGGGTTGCCACATTAAGTGACGTTGCCGGCCAGATGCACTTTACCTCATCGGCCGGTTCCTTCCGCGAGCTCGACCTCTCGTCGTTCAGGTCCCTGGCCGCCGACAAGGCCTTCTTCCGGATGGGCGACATTGCCGACGCGTCCTTCGACTTTGACAGCATCAAAGTCGATGCGACCTTTGCCAAGGGCTCTGCCGAAGTCCAGAACGCGACCATTACCGGCCGCAACGAGACAATCACCTTGAACGGCGTTGTTCCGTTCCGCACGAATGGCCTGGCTCTGTCGGGAGCACTTGAGGCGACGTCGGCCACCGATGCGGACGAATTGCCGTTGCTGCCCTTCTTCCTCGGTGGCAGCTGGCCGAATCCGGTGGTTTCCCCGGTGACGACATTGCTGCAGAAGCCGCAACAGCCCTCGCAACAATAATTTTTTCATCGCACCCTGTAAGCGAGATTGCCGATCATCGTCCGGCGGCTGCCGCCTGCTCGTCCCTCTGACGCTGCACCTCGCGACGCTTGGTCACGATCGAGGCGCAGATGACCCCACTCGCGACGACACCGATCAAAATGGTACAGACGGCATTGATCTCGGGCGTCACACCAAGCTTGACCTGGCTGTAGATCAGCATCGGCAACGTCTTGGCGCCGGCGCCGGACGAGAAGGTTGCGATCACCAGATCGTCGAGTGACAGCGTCAAGGCTAGAACCCAGCCCGAAAACACGGCAGGTGCGATGATCGGCAGCGTCACTTCGAAGAAGGTGCGCACGGGCGGCGCGCCAAGGTCCATCGCGGCCTCCTCGATCGAGCGATCGAAAGTCATGAGGCGCGACTGCACGACGACGGCGACGAAGCACATGGTCAGCGTCGTATGCGCCATGACTATCGTCCAGAAACCGCGATCGACGCCCGACGTGACGAAGAGCAGCAGCAGCGACAGCCCGGTGATGACGTCAGGCATGACCAGCGGGGCATAGATCATGCCGGAAAACAGGATGCGGCCCCGGAAGCGCGTATAGCGCACCAGCGTCAGCGCGGCGAGCGTGCCGAGCACGGTCGCGATCGTCGCCGACAGCAGCGCGATGCGCACCGTCAGCCACGCGGCGCTCAGCATCGTGTCGTTGCTGAAGAGGTGCACGTACCATTGCGTCGAGAAACCGCCCCAGACCGTGACCAGGCGAGAGGCGTTGAAAGAGTAGATGACCAGCAGCAGGATCGGCAGATAGAGGAAGGCCAGACCGAGCGTGACGGAAACAATGTTGAAACGAGACCAGCGGATCATCTCTTATCTCCCCTTCTCGTCGGCCTTGGCCTGGAAATGCTGGAAGAAGACGATGGGCACCACCAGCACCAGAAGCAGGATGGTCGCCACCGCCGAGGCCAGCGGCCAGTCGGTATTGCTGTAGAATTCGGTCCAGAGCACCTTGCCGATCATCAGGGTTTCCGAGCCACCGAGCAGGTCGGGAATGACGAACTCGCCGACAGCCGGGATGAACACCAGCATGCAACCGGCGATGACGCCGGGAAGCGAAAGCGGGAAGGTCACGCGCCAGAAGGCGCCGATCGACGTACAGCCGAGATCCTGCGCTGCCTCGATCAGCGTGCCGTCCATCTTCTCCAACGCAGAATAGAGCGGCAGCACCATGAAAGGCAGATAGGAATAGACCATGCCGATATAGACGGCAGTATTGGTGTTGAGGATGACGAGCGGCTGATGGATGATACCGAGCGCCAACAGCAGCTGGTTCAGGAGGCCGGTCGTGCTGAGGATCGACATCCAGGAATAGACACGGATGAGGAAGCTCGTCCAGAATGGCAGGATGACCAGCATCAGCAGCGTTGGCCGGATCGTGCGCGGCGCCTGCGCCATGCCATAGGCGATAGGATAGGCGATAATCAGCGTCAGCAGGGTCGAGATACCGGCGATCTGCAAGCTCTGTATGTAGGCATTCATATAGAGCGGATCGCCCGTCAACCACACATAGTTGTCGAACGACATGGTCTGGAACTTGTCCCACCAGTCGCTGAAACTGTCTGCCCAGGCGAAGGACGGGTCGTAAGGCGGAACGGACAGCGCCTTCGTCGACAGCGAGATGCGGAAGACGATGAGAAAGGGCGCCAGAAAGAAGATCAGCAACCAGGCATAGGGAATGATGATGACCAGGCGCTGATAGATGGAAGAGCCGAGCGCTTTCATGGTCAATCCTTCAGCAGCACGCCGGCATTTTCATCGAAGGATACCCAGACATTCTGGTCGTAGGCGAAGGGTTCTTCCACCGCGCGGACGGCATTGAGTGAAGAGGCCTTGAGCACCTGTCCGCTTTTCAGCTTCACATGGAAGACGGTCATGTCGCCGAGATAGGCGATATCCCAGATTTCTCCTTCGGTGGCGTTGACGGAGGCGTTCGCGGGCGGGCGCGGCGTCACCCGCAGCTTTTCCGGCCGGATTGCGATGCTGGCGCGGCTTCCCTCGCTCGGAGCATCGTTGGTCGCCGCACGCAGGGTGAAGGCGGAATCGACGGCGATCTCGACAATGCCCGAGTGCGCGGAGGTGATGTTGCCATCGAGGATATTCACATCGCCGATGAAGTCCGCGACGAAGCGGCAATTGGGCGCCTCGTAGATTTCAGCCGGCGTCGCCACCTGCACCACCTTGCCGTGACTCATGACCGCAATGCGGTCCGCCATGGTCATAGCCTCTTCCTGGTCGTGGGTGACGACGACGAAGGTGAGACCCAGGCTCTGCTGCAGATCCATGAGCTCGAACTGCGTCTCTTCGCGCAGCTTCTTGTCGAGCGCGCCGAGCGGTTCATCGAGCAGCAGCACCTTCGGTTGCTTGGCAAGCGAGCGGGCCAGCGCCACGCGCTGGCGCTGGCCGCCGGAAAGCTGGTTGGGCTTGCGCCTGGCGAACTGCTCGAGCTTGACCAGCTTCAGCATCTGGGCGACGCGATCATTGATCTCGGCCTTCGGCATACCATCCTGCCGCAGACCGAAGGCGATGTTCTTTTCCACCGACATATGCGGAAACAGCGCATAGGACTGGAACATCATATTGACGGGGCGCCGGTAGGGCGGCGTGCCGGCAAGGTTCTGGCCATCGAGAATGATTTCGCCTGTTGTTGGCTGCTCGAAGCCCGCCAGCATGCGCAGCAGCGTGGACTTGCCGCAACCCGAAGCGCCTAGGAGAGCGAAGAATTCACGATTGTAGATATCCAGCGAGAGGTCGTCGACAGCAATGAAATCGCCGAACTTCTTCGTCACGTTCTTGAAGGAAATGTACGGCTTGGCCGAAGGATCGGTCCAAGGAGCAAAGGAACGCCGGATATTACCGAGTGACTTCATCATCTATCCCCAAATGGATGCCCTGAACGGGCTTTCCGAGAGCATTTCCGCAATTCTGCGATGTATGGAAACGCTCTGTCTTTTTGTTTGTTTACGCATGCCGAACGGAAAACCGCTGCGCACTTTTCCTGGAAATGCCTGGTCTCTTCGAAAGATCGAGACACCGGCTCCCCCCTTCCCGGTGCGCTCGTGATTCTCAGACCATCTTCTTAAGGAAAGGCCCGGACGTTGCCGTCCGGGCCGCTTGGAATTATTGGCCAGTGGTAACCTTCGTCCACAGCCGCGTTGCCAGTCGCTGTGTTTTCGAGTCCCAAGGCGTGAGCGTGAACAGCTTTTCGCGGACCGCGTCGGTCGGATAGACGGCCGGATCGTCCAGGACATCCTTGCTCACGAATTGCTGCGATGCCTTGTTGCCGTTGGCATAGGCCGTGAAGTTGCTGGCCTTGGCGATGACTTCCGGCTTCATGATGTAGTTGAGGAAGGCATGCGCTTCGGCGACGTGCGGCGCATCGGCTGGGATCGCCATCACGTCGAACCACATCTGCGCGCCCTTCTTGGGGATCGAATAGCTGATCTTTACGCCGTTCTTTGCTTCCGCAGCGCGGTTGCGTGCCTGCAGCACATCGCCGGAATAGCCGAAGGCGACGCAGATATCGCCGTTGGCCAGCGCATTGATATATTCCGAGGAATGGAACTTGCGGACGAAGGGGCGGACCGCCGTCAAGAGATCTTCGGCCTTCTTGAAGTCTTCCTGCTTGGTCGAATTCGGATCAAGACCCAGATAGCGCAAGGCGGCCGGAATGACGTCCGTCGGCGAGTCCAGCATATAGATGCCGCAATCCTTGAACTTGGCGGCGAGCTTCGGATCGAAAACGATGTCGATGTCGGGCGCTTCGTCAGAGCCGAGGATCTGCTTCACCTTGTCGACATTGTAGCCGACGCCGCTGGTGCCCCACATATAGTCGATCGCGTACTGGTTGCCGGGATCGTAGGTGGCGATGCGCTGCTGCACCGTGTCCCACATGTTGGAGAGGTTCGGCAGCTTGGACTTGTCGAGCTTCTGGAAGACGCCGGCCTTGATCTGGCGCTGAAGGAAATAGGCCGTCGGAACGACTATGTCATAACCGGTCTTGCCGGCCAGAAGCTTGGTTTCCACCGTCTCGTTCTGATCGAAGGTATCGTAAACGACCTTGATACCGGTTTCCTTGGTGAAATCGGACAGGATCGAGTCATCGATATAATCCGACCAGTTGTAGATATTGACGACCTTGTCTTCTGCCTGAGCGACGGTTGCCAGCGAAACGACCGTGAAAGCCGTTGCTGCAAGCCTAGCGAACATGGACTTCATAATCTCTCCTGCTTCGTTCACGGGTATCGTGGCGACACCCAACCCTCTGTTTTTCCCGTTAGACTAGAAAGGAAATCGGAAGGCGACAAGGGGAAAAGCATGGCCCCTCCCTCTTTCACGGATTTGCAGGGCCGCGTGGCGGAAATGGCAGATGGTCAGGGACGGCTGGCCTAGCCGCAGCTCATGCGTAGGTCGGACGCTTGCCGGCAAACAACTCGGAGTGGCTTTTCAACAGCCGCGTCATGCGGTCGACGACAGTGCGGATTTCCCTGCGATGACGATCGGCATTGTTCATGACGATCCATTGCTGATGACGCAGCAAGGCGATCTCCTCGCCAGTGCGCTCCAGCCTTGGCTCCTGATCCCCGACGAAGCAGGGCAGAACGGCTATACCCGATCCGGCCAGAACGAGGTCGTACATCGAACGCGGTCGGCTCACCGTGAAGGCGATCCCTTCCCGCTTGTTCTGATAGGGCCAGCGCAGATAGGCCGAGATCGCCTCTTCCTCCGCAACGGCGATCCAGCGCTGCGGTCCGGCAAAGCGCATGTTGCGCGCCTGATAGGCGGCATAGGCCACATCACCGGTCTTGATGGCGGCAAGATTGCTCTCCTCCGGCTCAAAGGCGCGGATGCCGATGTCGCTTTCGCGGTGAGCGAGACTGGCGCGGCGCTCACCAAGATGCAGGTCGATGCGAAAACCGTCACGTTCCGAGCAGATGGAAGGCATATTCTGGCTGAGCAACCAACCGACCCAGGTCCCGGCGGCGATGCGGACGACCGCGCCACCCTGCGCGTCGCGTTGCCAGCTATCCACCTTGCGGGCGGTCGCCTCCATTTCCAGCAACTGATCGAACAGCGCCTGACCGTCGCCGGTCAACATATAACCGGCCTGACTGCGCTCGAAGAGAGACCGGCCGATCTGCCCTTCCAGCTCCAGCATCCGCCGGCCGATGGTCGCGGCACTGAGACCGCTTGAAACGACGGCACCCGTCAGCCCGCCGCCGCGGGCGACATCGAGGAAAAGTTGATAGGAATCCCAACCGGTGTTTTTCATTGATGAAAAACATAGGGCGAAAACGGCTGTTTATAAAGCAAATTCGTGTGTGTAGTTGAAGGGATGCCTCACAACATGGAGATGTCTCATGATGGACAGCATCGCTTTGGCCAAGGCCATCGAATTGCAAAACCAAGCCCGCGAAGAGCAGTGGCGCAGGAATGAAGACTTGTTCTACCAAGACTACAGCATGGATCCTCCGGCCCTCGTCATCTGGGCTGGGCGCCTGATTACAGGCCTGGGCGCATTGGTTGCAGCAATGAAAAAGGCGGACCGGCAAGATGTCCGCCGGTCCGCCTGTGATGATTGCGAGGATAGTGGCTGCGATCAGGCAGCTTCCTGCCGCGCATAGCCGCTGCCGTAGCCTGCCTCGATCCGGAATTGCTGGATGAGATGCAGCAGCGCGTCGGCTTCGCTGGCCAGCTCGCGGCTGGCCGCCGTGGTCTCCTCGACCATGCCGGCGTTCTGCTGGGTCATCTGATCCATGTGGTTGACCGAAGCGTTGACTTCCTGCAACGCGCTCGCCTGGTCGTGGCTCGCGCGGGCAATGCCTTCCACATGCTGGCTGATGGTGACGATCTGGCTGCTGATCTGCGCCAACACGGCACCCGCTTCCTGCACGAACTGCGAGCCGGAATTGACTTCCTGGGTCGACTTGTTGATCAGCCCCTTGATCTCTTTCGCAGCGGCCGCGGAACGTTGCGCGAGTTCACGCACCTCCATGGCGACAACAGCGAAGCCCTTGCCGGCCTCACCGGCGCGAGCGGCTTCGATGCCGGCGTTAAGCGCCAGTAGGTTCGTCTGGAAGGCGATCTCGTCGATAACGCCGATGATCTGCTCGATCTTGTGGGAAGCGTCCTCGATGCGAGTCATCGCATCGATGGCGTTGCCGACGACGACGGAGCTGTCGTCGGCACTGCGCTTGGCTTCCCGCACGATGGAATCCGCATCCTTGGCACGTTCGGCTGAGGAGCGAACGGTGACAGTGATCTCGTCGACGGCCGCTGCAGTCTGCTCGAGCGACGCCGCCTGCTGTTCGGTGCGCTTCGACAGGTCCTCTGCGGAGGCAGCCATCTGGTTGCCGTTGCTCTGGATCCTCTCGACGTTGCTGCGCACCTGGCTGAGCGTTTCCTGCAGACGAGCGAGCGAGCTGTTGAAATCCTGGCGGAGCTGCTCGAGACGGCCGATGAACGGCGTTTCGATCGTGGCCGAGATATCACCCTGGGCAAGACGTTCGAGACCGGCGGCGAGCTCGCTGACCGCAAAATCGATCTGCCGATCGAGCTCGCGCTTTTCCGTGTCGTTGCGCTGACGTTCGTGTTCGGCCGCCGCCCGCTCTTCGTCGCTCTGCTCCTCGATGCGGATCTTGGAGATGGCATTTTCCTTGAAGATGCCAAGCGCACGAGCCATGTCGCCGATTTCGTCATGGCGCTGCTCGCCGGAGATCGAGGTCTCCAGCATCCCGTCGGCGATGCGGCGCATGGCGGCGGTGATCTGGCCGATCGGACGCTGCAAGGTCAGCACCAGCGCAATACCGCCGGCGACCGAGAGAATGATACCGAGAGCGGTTGCCAGGATGGAGATGTAGTTCGCCTGGTCGCGTTCGGTGCCGGCGCTCTGCTTTTGCGTCTCGGCAAATGCGGTGAGCTGGCCCCAGACCTGATCGAGCTGCTGGCGGGCGCCGGCATATTCGCCGATCCGCTGCGTGATGATGTCGACGAGCTTCACCGCAGCGCCGTCCATCGACTGGATCGCCGGGCGGATGGCTGCATCGATATCGCCGGCGAAGTCCATGCTCTGGGCGCTCTGGTTGAGGGTATCGATATCGCCGTTGAGCTTGGAGATCTCCTGCCGCAGGCGGATGAGATTATCCTTGTTCGTATTGGCGTTGAATTCGGCAAGGACCAGCTGCAGCGAATAAATCGAATCCTGCAGGCGGCGGGTGTCCTGAAGGATCGAGTTCGTTTGCGCAACGCGCGCATCGAGCGATACGAAGGTCGTGGTCGCCTGACGCATCATCTGCGTTGCCGTCAGCTGCGTATAGGTCGAGGTCTGACGGAAGCGCGACAGGAGGCGTCCGACGTTGGCGACACTGTCGTCGGTCGGTGCATCGGCGCTTTCGGCGGCAGCCGTCAGGTCCTTGATCGTGCTGACCAGCGACTGTACGACAGCTTTCTGGTTCTGCGGCAGGGCGAGATCGATGGCGCGCTGAGCCTTGTTCAGATCCGTCAGCCGGTCCTTGAGAAGCTTCATCTTGTCAGCCGGTGTCGCGGCCTTGTTGAAATCTTCCGCTACGGAGACAAGCAGATCGCCGCCCTTCAACAGGCGGTCGGCGGAGCGCAGCGTCGAGGTCGCGTCGGCCTGATCCTGTCGCACCTGATCCTCAAGCTGCTGGCTATTGAAATTGACATTGAAGCGGGCGCTGATCAGCGATTTCTGCGCGTCGTCGATCGTCTTGCGAAGCGCGAGTTCCTGCTCGTGGAGCGTCCACAATCTGCCGACGAGGTTGGCCATGTCGGCGGTCTTGGTGATCGCTTGGTTCAGGTTGTCGCGGCCATCCGCTTCCTGGCCGAGTTGGCCGAGCGTCGAATTGAGCACGCCCTGCTGGGACTTGATATCCTCATAGAGCTTGTCGCGCTGCTGCGTATTGGTGATGCGCAGGAAGTCGTCCATCGAGCCATAGAGGTTCTTGAAGCCGGTCAGCGATTGCAACACGCTGTTGGAAATCTCCATCCGCCCCTGCAGAAGCCCGGAAGCGTAGAGCCCGGTAAGGCCGACGGCGGAAATACTGATGACGAATGGCAGGACGAATATGAGAACCTTCGTCTTGATCTTGAAGCGCGATAGTATCTTATCAATGAACATATTGGCCCTAACCTCTCACACACCGCTCCCCATCGGCGCCGCCTCGGCGCTGACCGGATGTATAACCATCGTTCTTGAAATATTCGCAGGCGGGGTTCCCGGGTAATATCGGGATGCAATCATTGCTTCGGCTCTAACTTGCAGTAGAGCGCGCCCCATGAAATCGCCGCGAATTGTGGGTGCGATTAATTAATTTTCAGATAAGGGACCCGACGCAGGTTGTATCTCAGCAGAAAAACAGCCGCGAGTGGTTTGAGCCATCGGCATTTCGCACCGAGCGGAGCTGCCGCGGGCGACAGCTGCACGGCGTCTTCGGCGGTTTCTATCAGAAGCCGCGCGCTACCAGCAGAGCGACAAAGGCAGCGGTAACGCCGGTCGCCAACATCAAAAGTCTCGCTGCCACGAGTTTGGCATTGTCACGGGTCTGAGCGATTGCAATGGCGCGAGCACGACGCTTTGTTCTGTTCATGAGCATATTCCCATTTTCGCACTGACACGATAACCGGCAAAAGGTGCTTTCGGCAACTGCCAATGTATTCACGAAAGATGTAGGAAAGGAAAACGCGAGTACCAGAGGTATGTTCCATTTTGTCACAGTTGCGACAACGCCTTGAAATGGAAGCTCAAACCGCCTCGCCGGCAACATGCCCCGACGCCCAGGCCCATTGAAAGTTGTAGCCGCCAAGCCAACCCGTCACGTCGACGCATTCGCCGATGAAGAAGAGGCCCGGAACGGCTTTCGCTTGCATTGTGCGGGAATCGAGAGAGCCTGTGTCGATGCCGCCAAGGGTCACTTCGGCCGTCCGATAACCTTCCGAACCCGATGGCTTGACGGGCCAGGACTGGATGGCTGATGCAAGCGCCTGCAGGCGTTTGTCGGATTGATCGGCCATATTGCCGGCCACGCCTTCGCTCTCGACGAAGTGCTGCGCCAGCCGTTTCGGCAAAATCTCGGCAAGGGCCGTTTGCGCCGATTGGCGGCCATTGGCCTGCTTGGCTTTCTTGAGCAGTTCGAAGATATCGATGTCGGGTTCAATGACGACGGTGATATCCTCACCCTCGCGCCAATAGGAAGAGATCTGCAGGATCGCCGGGCCGCTAAGGCCGCGATGGGTAAAGAGCAGCGCTTCGCGGAACGCCGTCTTGCCGTGGCGAAGCTCGGCGGGGGCGGCAATGCCCGACAACGGCGACAGGCGCTGGAGCAGCTGAGGATCGAGGGTCAGTGGGACAAGCCCGGGCCGGGTTTCGATGACGGGCAATCCGAACTGCTCGGCAACGCGATAGGCAAAGCCTGTTGCACCCATCTTTGGAATCGACTTGCCACCGGTCGCCACAACCAGCGAAGTGGCTTCGAAGGCACCTTCGGACGTCTGGATGCGAAAGCCGCCAGCCGATTGCTCGATCTCGCCGATTTCGATGCGCAACCACAGCTCCGCGCCCGCCGCGCGCATCTCGTCGGTCAGCATACGGATGATGTCCTTGGCGCTGTTGTCGCAGAAGAGCTGACCGAGCGTCTTCTCATGCCAGGCGATGCCATGGCGCTCTACCATGGCGAGAAAGTCCTGAGGCGTGAAGCGGGCGAGTGCCGATTTGGCGAAATGCGGATTGGCGGACAGAAAATTCTTTGGGCCGGCATGAATATTGGTGAAGTTGCAGCGGCCACCACCGGAAATGCGGATCTTGTCTCCAGGCGCCGAGGCGTGATCCAGCACGGCGACAGACCGTCCGCGCCGGCCGGCGCGAATGGCGCACATCATGCCTGCCGCGCCTGCACCGAGGACGATCACATCATATCTGCCAGTCACATTTCAGTCCTTCATTCTGCGCCGCTCTATCTCGTCGTTTTTCCATCATATGGCGAAAGTCCGAGCGGTTTTCCCCCTCGCCAATTGGCAAACTGCGGTTATGATGCAATCACCGATCAACCCAAATACGGTGTTTTATGCCTGCGAGAAAGACCCCGCTGAAAGCTTCAGTGCCTGCCTCGAAAATTCCTACGGTGCCTCCCAGCCTGCGATCGGCACGCGGCGTGGCAAACTGGAAGGAAGCAGCCCAATGGCTGCGGGCGCGCGGGATCGAAGACATCGAATGCATCACGCCTGATCTTGCCGGCGTGCCACGCGGCAAGATGATGCCGACCTCGAAATTCACGTCCAACACATCGCTGGCGCTGCCTTCGGCGATCTATCGTCACACGATCTCGGGAGAGTATCCGGAGGAGACCGAGAGCTTCCGCTACGAGCCGCGCGACAGCGACCTGAAGCTTGTGCCGGATCTTTCGACGCTTTCCGTCGTGCCCTGGGAAACCGACCCCACGGCGCAGGTGATCTGCGACATCGTCAATTCCGAAGGACATGCGGTGTCTTATACGCCGCGCAACCTGTTGAAGAAGATCATGGGACTTTATCGCGATCGCGGCTGGAAGCCGGTGGTCGCCCCCGAGATCGAATTCTATCTGGTCGCCAAGAACGACGACCCCGACTATCCGTTGCATCCGCCGAAAGGTCGCTCCGGCCGCTCGATCCTCGGCGGCCAAGGTTACTCGATCGCCGGCATCAATGAGTTCGATGAACTGATCGACGATATCTATCACTTCTCGGAGAAGCAGGGTCTGGAGATCGACACGCTGATTCATGAAGAAGGTCCGGCACAGCTTGAAATCAACCTGCGTCACGGCGATCCGATCGAGCTTGCCGATCAGGTGTTCATGTTCAAGCGCACCATCCGCGAGGCGGCGCTGAAGCACGGGATCTACGCGACCTTCATGGCCAAGCCGATGCAGAGCCAGGCAGGCTCGGCGATGCACATCCACCAGTCGGTCGTGAACATCGAGACGGGCAAGAACGTCTTCACCAATCCGGACGGCAGCCCCTCGCGTGAGTTCTTCCATTTCATCGGCGGCATGCAGCGCTACGTGCCGAATGCGCTCGCCATGCTGGCGCCCTATGTGAATTCCTACCGCCGGCTGGCTCCGAACATGTCCTGCCCGGTCAACAATGCCTGGGGCTACGACAACCGCACCACGGCCTTTCGCGTACCGGTTTCCGATCCGCAGGCACGCCGTGTCGAAAACCGGCTGCCGAGTTCGGACGCAAACCCTTATCTGGCTTTGGCAGCATCGCTCGCCTCCGGCCTGCTCGGCATCATGAAAGAGGTGGAACCGACGGCACCGACGGAAGATTCGGCCAACGAAGGCTCGATCGACCTGCCGCGCGGCCTGCTGGAAGCCATTGCAATGCTCGAGGACGAGCCTGCCTTCGAAGAGGTCCTCGGCAAGGAATTCATCGATATCTATGTCGGCGTCAAACGCGGCGAATTCGAAACCTTCATGCAGGTGATCAGCCCGTGGGAGCGGGAATTCCTTCTGCTCAACGTGTGAAGGAGATTGCCCATGACGCTGCAGGAAACATGGCAGAGCCCGATAGCGCCGGGCCTTTCCTTCTATCAGGCGACCGTTGGTCCGCGGGCGAGCTATCCGAAACTCGATGGATCGCGCCGAGCCGACGTCGCCATCATCGGCGGCGGCTATACCGGCCTCCAGGCCGCCTATAATCTGGCCAAGGGTGGCGCCAATGTCGTGCTGATCGATGGCAACCGCTTTGGCGACGGCGCATCGGGCCGCAATGGCGGGCAGCTCGGCACCGGCCAGCGCTGGTGGCCGGAGGAGATGGAAGAGAAGATCGGCTACGAGCGCTCGAAGGCGCTTTTCGATCTTGCCGAGAATGCCAAGCGACACCTTCTCGACTTCTCCGCCGAGCATGGCATCGACATCGACTTCCTGCCCGGCCAGATGAATGTCACGCACAAGCGCAGCTACAAGCGTGACTACATGGACAATGCCGAGATCGCCGCCACCCGTTACGGCTATCCGCACATGAAGTTCATGGACGAAGCCGAAACCCAGGAGCGACTGGGTTCCAGCTTCTATCTCTATGGCGTCAGGGATACGGGCACCGGCCACATCCATCCGTTGAAGCTGCTGATCGGCCTTGCGCGCGTCGCCGCCGAGGCGGGTGCGTCCCTTTTCGAGATGACCAAGGCGAAGGGCTTCCGCCAATCGGGCGGCAAGACAATCATCGAGACGGATGGCGGCGAGATCACCGCCGACCGGGTGCTGATCGCCTGCAACGGCTATATCGGCAACCTTGAGCCGGTGACGGCGAGCCATGTCATGCCGATCCGCTCCTTTATAGGTGCCACCGAACCGCTCGACCGATTTCCGCAGGTTCTTCCCGGCAATGAAGCCGTGGCCGATTCGCGCTTCGTGGTTCGTTATTTCCGCAAATCGAGGGACGGGCGGCTGCTGTTTGGCGGGCGCGAAGCCTACACGTCGGACAATCCGCGCGACATAACGCAGCATATTCGCCGGCAGATCGCCGAGATCTATCCGGCTCTTGGCGATATCAAGATCGACTATGCATGGGGCGGCTCAGTCGGCATCACCATGCCGCGAGAACCCTTCGTGCGCGAGGTCATGCCTGGCGTCACCTCCATCGGCGGCTATTCCGGCCACGGGGTCATGCTGTCAAACTATTGCGGTAAACTCTATGCGAAAACGGTTCTCGGAAATGCGGACGAACTTCATCTCTTCAAGGAGCTGAACATCCCCGCCTTCCCCGGCGGAGCGCGCATGCGGGCACCTCTGCTGTTCCTGGCGCTCTCGTGGTTTGCACTGCGCGACAGGTTTTAGAAACCGGAAGATGAATTCTTCCGTCGGCGATCCGCACCAAAAAGCCGAGTCCGAATTTTGCAATGCACACTGGCCTTTTTAAATCGATTAGATTAAAAGGGGCCTCAACCAAGACCGATTGAGAGATACCTCATGAGCAGCCAGATCATTCCCGTTGAACCATTTGATTATGTCGTTTTCGGCGGCAGCGGCGACCTTGCCGAACGCAAGCTCCTGCCCGCTCTTTACCATCGTCAGGTCGAAGGTCAGTTTTCCGAGCCGACGCGCGTCATCGGTGCTTCGCGCAGCGCTCTTTCCAATGAAGAATACCGCAAGTTCGCCGATGCCGCCCTCAAGGAGCACCTGAAGAAGGGCGAATATGACGAGGCCGAGGTCAAGAAATTCCTCGCCCGTCTGTTCTACGTGCCGGTCGATGCGCGCAGCGATGCCGGTTGGGATCAGCTGAAGAAGCTGCTCGACGAAGGCAAGGATCGCGTTCGTGCCTTCTATCTCGCCGTCGCTCCGGGCATTTTCGGCGACATCTCGCAGAAGATCCACGACCACAAGCTGATCACCAAGTCGACCCGCATCGTCGTCGAAAAGCCGATCGGCCGCGACCTTGCCTCCGCTCTGCAGCTCAACGACACCATCGGCAAGGTCTTCAAGGAAGAGCAGATCTTCCGCATCGACCATTACCTCGGCAAGGAAACCGTGCAGAACCTGATGGCGCTGCGCTTTGCCAACGCTCTCTACGAGCCGCTGTGGAACGCCAACCACATCGACCACGTGCAGATCACGGTGGCTGAATCGGTCGGCCTCGAGGGCCGTGCCGGTTACTACGACACCGCCGGTGCCCTGCGCGACATGGTGCAGAACCACATCCTTCAGCTGCTTTGCCTGACCGCGATGGAAATCCCCTCCTCCATGGATTCGGAAGCCGTTCGCGACGAGAAGCTCAAGGTTCTGCGCGCGCTGAAGCCGATCGATGCTTCCAACGTCGAGCAGGCGACCGTTCGCGGCCAGTACCGCGCCGGCGCTTCGGCAGGCGGTCCGGTCAAGGGCTACCTCGACGAGCTAGAAGGCGGCGTTTCCAACACCGAGACCTTCGTCGCCATCAAGGCCGAGATCGGCAACTGGCGCTGGGCCGGCGTTCCCTTCTACATCCGCACCGGCAAGCGTCTTGCCGGCCGCGTGTCGGAGATCGTCATCACCTTCAAGCCGATCCCGCACAACATCTTCGATCAGGCTGCCGGTCGCATCGTCGCCAACCAGCTCATCATCCGCCTGCAGCCGGACGAAGGCGTCAAGCAGTCGCTGATGATCAAGGACCCGGGTCCGGGTGGCATGCGCCTGCGCAACGTTTCCCTCGACATGAGCTTCGCGTCTGCCTTCAACGTCCGCAATCCGGACGCCTATGAACGCCTGCTGATGGACGTTATCCGGTCCAACCAGACGCTGTTCATGCGCCGCGACGAAGTGGAAGCGGCATGGGAATGGGTCGACCCGATCCTCAAAGGTTGGGAAGCAACCGGACAGCAGGTGCAGGGTTACACCGCCGGCACATGGGGTCCGAGCCAGGCTATCGCGCTCATCGAGCGTGACGGCCGCACCTGGCACGACGATATCTAATCCGGGACGATAATGATGACAGCGAACATGCATGCTTTCGCCAATGGTGCCGAACTCGCCAGCAAGCTCGCAGACAAGGTGGCCGAGACCCTCTCGGCTGCTGTTGCCGCGCGCGGTTCCGCAAGCATCGCGGTCTCCGGCGGCTCGACGCCGAAGGCCTTCTTCCAGGCGCTGTCATCGCGCTCGATCGACTGGGGCAAGGTGACGATCACCCTCGTCGACGAACGGTTCGTGCCGGCGGACAACCCGCGCTCGAACCACCTGCTCGTTCAGGAAAACCTGCTGAAGGACAAGGCGGCTGCCGCCACATTCCTTCCGCTCTATCAGGCTGCGGCCACCGTCGAGGCGGCCGCCGTCATCGCCACGGAAGAGACCAAGGCAGTCGGCCGTCCCTTCGATGTCGCCATTCTCGGCATGGGCAATGATGGCCATACGGCCTCCTTCTTTCCGGGTGGCAGCAATCTCAAGACCGCACTCGATCCGGACACCCCGCGCGGCATCATCACGATGGAAGCGGAAGGTGCCGGCGAGCCGCGTCTGACGTTCACTTTCTCCAGCCTTCAGGATGCCAGATTGCTGGTGCTCCATATCGAGGGAGAAGGCAAAAAGGATGTTTTGGCCAAGGCCGAAGCGTCAGGCGAAGAAACCGAGATGCCGATCCGCGCCATGCTGCGTCGGGCCGCCTCCCCGGTCGAGATTTATTGGGCTCCCTGATACAGCCGGCAGGCCTCGTCAGCGAACCCTGAATGACACAGCAACATGTGCTGCGCCATGTGCCCTTGCGGGCGCACCGGCAAAGCATTGACTTTTGGACCCCGCGCCGCGCCCTCTACCCAAGCAGATCTTGCGGGCATTGCGCAGAACAGACGGAGGCAGATCGACCATGGCCGCTGACGCCCGCATTTCCAAGATTACCGCACGCATCGTCGAGCGCTCGAAGCCGACGCGCGAACGCTATCTGGACCGCCTGCGCAATGCCGCAACCAGGGGGGCTCAACGCTCCGTGCTCGGCTGCGCCAACCTCGCACATGGCTTCGCCATCTGTTCCCCCTCCGAGAAGGACGCACTGGCAGGCGACCAGGTGCCCAATCTCGGGATCATCACATCCTATAACGACATGCTCTCGGCGCATCAGCCCTTCGAGACCTACCCGGCCATCATCCGCCAGGCGGCAGCCGAAGCCGGCGGCATCGCGCAGGTAGCTGGCGGCGTGCCGGCCATGTGCGACGGCGTCACGCAGGGCCAGCCCGGCATGGAACTCTCGCTCTTCTCGCGCGATCTGATCGCCATGTCCGCCGGTGTCGGCCTGTCGCACAACATGTTCGATGCGGCCGTCTTCCTCGGCGTCTGCGACAAGATCGTTCCCGGCCTCGTCATCGCCGCCCTCTCCTTCGGTCATCTGCCCGCCGTCTTCATTCCGGCCGGACCGATGACCTCGGGCCTGCCGAACGACGAGAAGTCGCGCGTGCGCCAACTCTATGCCGAGGGTAAGGTCGGGCGTGCCGAACTGCTCGAGGCGGAATCGAAGTCCTATCACGGCCCAGGCACCTGCACCTTCTACGGCACGGCCAATTCCAATCAGATGCTGATGGAAATCATGGGCTTCCACATGCCGGGCGCCTCCTTCGTCAATCCCGGCACGCCGCTGCGCGAAGCCCTGACGCGCGAGGCAACCAAGCGCGCGCTCGCCATCACTGCCATGGGCAATGAATTCACGCCAGCCGGCGAGATGATCGACGAGCGCTCGATCG
Organism: Rhizobium sp. ASV20; assembly: GCF_016429015.1. Lineage (GTDB taxonomy): Bacteria > Pseudomonadota > Alphaproteobacteria > Rhizobiales > Rhizobiaceae > Rhizobium. The sequence continues at coordinate 939 of NZ_JAELTU010000128.1, read as the reverse complement.
TCAACGGTGTCGTCGGCCTGCATGCTACCGGCGGCTCGACGAACCACACGATGCATATTGTCGCCATGGCGCGCGCTGCCGGCATCGTGCTTACCTGGCAGGACATTTCCGAGCTGTCGGATATCATCCCGCTGCTGGCCCGCGTCTATCCGAACGGACTTGCCGACGTGAACCATTTCCATGCCGCTGGCGGCATGGGTTTCCTGATCAAGGAACTCCTGAAGAAGGGGCTGCTGCACGAGGACGTGCGCACCGTCTACGGCCACGGCCTTGGCAACTACTCCATCGACGTCAAACTCGGCGCCGACGGCAATGTTGCCCGCGAGCCCGCGCCTGACAAGAGCCACGACCCGAAGGTGCTGGCAAGCATCGACTCACCGTTCCAGAGCAATGGCGGCCTCAAGATGCTGCGCGGCAACATCGGCAAGGCGGTCATCAAGATTTCCGCCGTCAAGCCGGAACGCCATATCGTCGAGGCACCGGCTGTGATCTTCCACGACCAGCTGGAGATGCAGCAGGCCTTCAAGGACGGCAAGCTTAACCGCGACTTCGTCGCCGTCGTCCGTTTCCAGGGACCGAAGGCTAACGGCATGCCGGAACTGCACAAGCTGACGCCCGCGCTCGGCGTGCTGCAGGATCGCGGCTTCCGGGTAGCGCTCCTGACCGACGGCCGCATGTCCGGCGCATCGGGCAAGGTTCCCGCCGCGATCCACGTAACGCCGGAAGCCGTCGATGGCGGCCCGATCGCCCGTATTCGTGAAGGTGACATCATCCGCATCGACGCGATCGCCGGCACGCTGGAAGTGCTTGTCGACGCTGCCGAGATGGTCGAACGCGAACCCGTCGTGGCCGATCTTTCGGAAAACGAATTCGGCATGGGCCGCGAGCTCTTTGCGCCATTCCGCCGTGCCGCGGGCCCGGCAGACCAGGGTGCTAGCG
>NZ_JAELTU010000945.1 GCF_016429015.1 Rhizobium sp. ASV20 | reverse complement strand
CCCCCCCCCCCCCCCCCCCCCCCCCCCCCCCCCCCCCCCCCCCCCCCCCCCCCCCCCCCCCCCCCCCCCCCCCCCCCCCCCCCCCCCCCCCCCCCCCCCCCCCCCCCCCCCCCTTTCTAATGATCCGCCGACCACCGAGATCTACACTCCAAGAATTTCGTCGGCAGCGTCAGATGTGTATAAGAGACAGGGCGTGCACCGTGGCGCTGAAGAGAGCTTCGACATCTCGGCCGATCTTGAAGAACTTGCCCGCACCGGCGTGATCGTCGTCTGCGCCGGCGCCAAGGCTATCCTCGACATTCCGAAGACGCTCGAAG
>NZ_JAELTU010000944.1 GCF_016429015.1 Rhizobium sp. ASV20 | reverse complement strand
CCCCCCCCCCCCCCCCCCCCCCCCCCCCCCCCCCCCCCCCCCCCCCCCCCCCCCCCCCCCCCCCCCCCCCCCCCCCCCCCCCCCCCCCCCCCCCCCCCCCCCCCCCCCCCCCCTCTTTAATGACACGCCGACCACCGAGATCTACACTCCAAGAATTTCGTCGGCAGCGTCAGATGTGTATAAGAGACAGGATCAAGACGGTCGACGAAGGCTTTCCGCGGCTGGAGATCGAAGCGCTCGGCTATCACGTCGAGACGCATGGGCAAAAGGGCTTCAACGGCGTTGCGATTCTCTCCAAGACCAAACCTGACGAGGTA
>NZ_JAELTU010000943.1 GCF_016429015.1 Rhizobium sp. ASV20 | reverse complement strand
CCCCCCCCCCCCCCCCCCCCCCCCCCCCCCCCCCCCCCCCCCCCCCCCCCCCCCCCCCCCCCCCCCCCCCCCCCCCCCCCCCCCCCCCCCCCCCCCCCCCCCCCCCCCCCCCCTCTTTAATGACCCGCCGACCACCGAGATCTACACTCCAAGAATTTCGTCGGCAGCGTCAGATGTGTATAAGAGACAGCTTCAGTCCGGCTTCGGCGCGAAGCGAAGCAAGCAGTGCATCGACAGCAGCTTCATTGGTCACATCGCAGGCGTGCAGTGTCGCAACAACGCCCTTCTTGGCCCAATCACCCATGACCTTCCTGGTT
>NZ_JAELTU010000127.1 GCF_016429015.1 Rhizobium sp. ASV20 | reverse complement strand
CGGCAAGGCACCGCGGCATAACGGCCTATGGTTCGCTTTCGGCCACGCCCATCATGGCCTTACGCTCGGCCCGGTAACCGGCCGCGTGCTTGCCGAACTCATCACCGGCGAGAAGCCGTTGATCGACATCTCGGCCTACAGCCCGAACCGGTTTGCGCCCTAAGCGTCAGTTCGAGACAACAGCCTGGAGATTGCTGACGGAGACATCGACGATCGCCTCGATCGTGTCGTCAATATCGACGGTTACGACGCCGGGTTCGCCTGTCGGCACTTCCAGCGTCTCCAGCTGGCTTTCGAGCAACGAGGCGGGCATGAAATGTCCCTTGCGCTCGCCCATGCGCTTCGTCAGCAGCTCTTTTGAGCCGTGGAGATAAATGAAATAGAGATGGCCACCGGCCGACGCTCGTAACCGCTCGCGGTAGGTGCGCTTCAGCGCCGAGCAGGAAACGGCGATGCCTTCACCCTTGGCCAGGCTTGCGGTGATCTCCTGACCGATCTTTTCGAGCCAGGGCCAGCGGTCCTCGTCAGTGAGCGGAATGCCTTTGCTCATCTTCTCGACATTGGCCGCCGGATGCAGCGCATCGCCCTCGATGAAGTGAATGCCGAGCCTGGCTGCGACGCCCTCGCCGATCGAGGATTTGCCGCTGCCGCTCACGCCCATCACGATGATGGCAAGGGGAGTATCCTGATTGTCCTGCATCGAGCCTGTCCGGAGTGATTGAATTGAATCGGGCATGGCCGCTTTGCCAGCCGTGCCCGATTCGCAACTTGGATCAATCCAGCGGAAAGAAACAGGAAAATTTGTGTGCGTCTTCTCCCGCGAGTTCCGGCGCCGTTTGCCGGCACTTGTCCTGAGCGCGCCAGCAACGCGGATTGAAGTGACAGCCGGTCGGCGGGTTGAGCGGCGATGGCAGCTCGCCCTGCAAGCGGATGCGGTTCTTCTCGCGGTCCGGATCGGCGATCGGCGTCGCCGACAGAAGTGCTGCCGTATAGGGATGGCGCGGACGGCTGAACACCTCTTCGGCCGTGCCGGTTTCAACCGGTCGACCGAGATACATCACCATAACGTCGTCTGCGATGTGACGGACGACGGAAAGGCCGTGCGAGATGAAGAGATAGGCAAGCCCCATCTCCTTCTGCAGATCCATCAGCAAGTTCAGCACCTGCGCCTGGATCGACAGATCGAGCGCGGACACCGGCTCGTCGAGCACCAGCACCTTCGGCCGCAGCATCAGGGCGCGCGCAATGGCGATGCGCTGGCGCTGGCCGCCGGAGAACATGTGCGGATAGCGATCGTAATGTTCCGGCCGCAAGCCGACGCGGGCCATCATCTCCTCGGCCTTGCGGCGGCGGGTGGCGGCATCGTCATCGGTGTTGATCTTCAGCGGCTCTTCCAGAATGGAACCGACCTTCTGGCGCGGGTTGAGCGAGCCATATGGATTCTGGAACACGATCTGCACGGCACTGCGCAGGCTGCGGTCGCCAAGCTTGGCGGGCTTGCCGTCGATCAGCAGTTCGCCCGATGTCGGATTTTCGATCATCGTGACCAGACGGGCAAGGGTAGACTTGCCGCAGCCGGATTCGCCGACGACGGCGAGCGTGCGGCCCGACTGCAGACTGAAGCTGACACCGTTCAGCGCCTTGACGGTCGCCTCCGGTTTGAAGCTGCCGCGCTTGATGGTGTAAAAACGGGCGAGATCGCGCCCTTCGAGAACAGCGCCGGTCATGCGGCACCTCCTGCTGCTTGCGTGGCGGCAATGCCGGGATGGCCGAGCGGCTTGCCATGTTCCAGCGGATAGTTGCAAAGGGTCAGGCCGAGCTGAGCGCCCTGCCGCTTGACGCCCTTGTCGCATTCCGGCGTTGCGAAGGAACAACGCGGCGCGAAGAGACAGCCCGTCGGCCGATCGTGCTGACCGGGAACGACGCCCGCGATCGACGGCAGACGCTCACCGACTTCGGCGCGCTCGGGCAAAGCCGAGAGAAGTGCCGCCGTATAGGGGTGATGCGGATCGCGGAACAGCTCCTTGACCGGCTGCTCCTCGACCTTCTGGCCGGCATACTGAACCTGTACGCGCTCAGCCGTCTCTGCGACAACGCCCATGTCATGGGTGATGAGCACGAGGGCCATGCCCTGCTCCTGCTGCAGGCGCACGAGCAGGTCGAGGATCTGTGCCTGGATGGTCACGTCGAGCGCGGTGGTCGGCTCGTCGGCGATCAGGAGCTTCGGATTGCAGGCGAGTGCCATGGCGATCATGACGCGCTGGCTCATGCCACCGGACATCTGGTGCGGGAAGTTCGACAGGCGATCAGCGGGTGCCGGAATGCCGACGAGATTCAAGAGCTCGATCGAGCGCTCGCGACGCGCCTTGCGGTCGAGACCCATATGGATGCGCAGGGTCTCACCGAGCTGGAAGCCGACCGTGAAGCACGGATTGAGGCTCGACATAGGCTCCTGGAAGATCATCGCCATGTCCTTGCCGATGATCTTTCGGCGCTGACGGGCGGAGATGCCGCGCAGGTCCTTGCCGTCGAACATCATGCGGTCGGCGGTGATCTTCGCCGTCCACGGCAACAGCCCCATCATGGCAAGCATGGAAACCGATTTGCCGGAGCCGGATTCACCGACGATCGACAGGATTTCTCCCTTGTCGCATGTCAGCGACACGCCATCGACCGCCCGGAACAGGCCGGACGAGGTCTGGAATTCTACGGATAGGTTTTCAATATCGAGGAGTGCCATTACGACCTCTTCAGCTTCGGGTCGAAGGCATCGCGCAGGCCGTCGCCCATCAGATTGATGGCGAGAACCGTGATCAGGATGCAGAGACCGGGGAAAGTAACGAGCCAAGGGTTGCTCTGGAAGAATTCACGCGAGTCCGCGAGCATGGTGCCCCATTCCGGCGTCGGCGGCTGTGCGCCCTGGCCGAGGAAGCCGAGTGCCGCGGCGTCCAGAATGGCCGACGAGAAGGCAAGCGTGCCCTGCACGATCAGCGGCCCAAGGCAGTTCGGAAGGATCGTCTTGAACATCAGCCGCAACGGCCCCGCACCGGCGACGCGCGAAGCGATGACATATTCCTTGTCACGCTCCGTCATGACCGCAGCACGCGTCAGACGTACGAAATGCGGCTGGTTGACGATCGAAATCGCAATCATGGCATTGGTCAGACCCGGCCCGAGGATTGCCACCAGCACCAGGGCGAGCAGCAGCGACGGGACGGCGAGGATGATGTCCATGATACGCATGATGATCGTATCGGTGCGGCCGCGAACATAACCGGCGACGAGACCGATCAGAATACCGGCGATTGCCGAAAGCGAAGCGACCACAAGACCGATGAACAGCGAGAAGCGCGTGCCGTAGATCAGGCGCGAGAGCAGATCACGGCCATTGGCATCCGTGCCGAGCAGGAAGCTGCTGTTGCCACCCTCTGACCAGACCGGCGGAAGGCGCTGCATGTCACTGCCATAGGCGACATCGGGATTATGGGGCGCCACGAAGCTGGCAAAAATCGCCAGGAACAGGACGAAAAGAAAGATCGCAAGGCCGATGACGGCCCCTTTGTTGCGAGAGAAGTAGTACCAGAACTCCGCAAGAGCGGAAGGACGGTCGGATTTGACGCTTACCGTGCTCATGGACCGCTCCTAGTGACGAATGCGTGGATTGACGAAGCCGTAGAGCAAGTCGACAGCGAGATTGACGAGCATCACGATGCCGGCGATCAGAAGCAGGCCGCCCTGCACGACGGGATAGTCACGCTTGAAGACCGCGTCGATCATCCATTTGCCGATGCCCGGCCATGAGAAAATACTCTCCGTCAGGATGGCGCCCCCGAGCAGCACGCCGACCTGCAGGCCGATGGTGGTGACGACCGGGATCATGGCGTTGCGCAGTGCATGCACGGATACGACGCGCAGCGGCGACAGACCCTTCGAGCGCGCCGTGCGCACATAATCTTCGCCGAGCACTTCGAGCATGGCAGAGCGCGTCTGGCGCGCGATGACGGCGAGCGGGATGGTGCCGAGCACGATCGTCGGCAGGATCAGCGAATTGAAGGCGGACCAGAAGGCGCCCTTCTGACCGGACAGAAGACTGTCGATCAGCATAAAGCCGGTGATCGGCTTGAAGAAATAGATGAGGCCGATGCGGCCCGAGACTGGCGTCCAGTGCAGATAGCCGTTGAAGACGATGATCAACAGCAGGCCCCACCAGAAGATCGGCATGGAATAGCCGACGAGAGCCACACCCATGACGCTCTGGTCGAACCACGTCCCTCGCTTGACGGCGGCGAAAACGCCGGCCGGAATGCCAAGACAGATCGCCAGGATCATAGCGCAGATCGACAGCTCGAGCGTCGCCGGGAAGAAGGTGAAGAAGTCGGTCAGCACATCACGCTTGGTGGTGATCGACGTGCCGAGGTCGCCATGCAGGGCGTTCCAGATATATTTCCCGTACTGAACGACCATCGGCTGGTCGTAGCCGAGATCATGCGAGATCTGCGCGTGGCGTTCCGGCGACATGACGCGCTCGCCCGACAGCAGCATGACTGGATCGCCCGGAAGCAGGCGAATGAAAGAAAAGGCAACAATCGACACGCCAAGGAATGTCGGGATCAGCACCGCAAGGCGGCTGAGAAGAAATCGCAACATGACAGTTGTCCAAATTTTTCCGGCGGTCAGACAGAGTGTCTGACCGCCGGGTCGCCCGGTCCTAGCCGGGCATTCTCACAGATTTTTCGTTATTCGGCGATATCGACGCCGTCGAAGCGGTGAACGCCAACCGGATCCTGATGGTAGCCGGTGACATTCTTCGTCATCGGAATGAACTCTTCCGAATGGTCGATGGTCATCCACGGTGCTTCGCGCTTGAAGATAACCTGGGCTTCTTCGTAGAGCTTGGTACGCTCCTTGACGTCAGCCGTCTGTTTGGCCTTCTTCACAACAGCATCGAATTCCTTGTTGCACCACTGAGCGCGGTTGTTGCCGCCAACAGCGTCGCAACCGAGCAGTGTGTCAAGGAAGTTGTCCGGGTCGCCGTTGTCGCCGGTCCAGCCGAGGATGGCCGCACCGTCGCGGTCCTTGGCGGAGGAGAGCTTCAGGTACTGAGCCCAGTCATAGGTGACGATCTCGACCTTGACGCCGATCTTGGCCAGATCTGCCTGCATCAGCTCGGCAGCGCGGCGCGCGTTCAGCATGTACGGACGCGAAACCGGCATCGCCCAGATCTTCATGCTGAGATCCTTGACACCAGCCTTTTCAAGCAGCTTCTTGGCTTCTTCCGGATTGAAGGCGTCGTCCTTCACTTCCTTGTTGTAGGACCACATGGTCGGCGGGATCGGGTTCGTCGCAACCTTGGCCGAGCCCTGGAAGACGGCGTCGACGATGGCCTGCTTGTTGACGGCCATGTTGATCGCCTTGCGCACTTCGACCTTGTCGAACGGAGCAACCAGCGTGTTGTAGGCGAGGTAGGAGACGTTCAGACCAGCCTGCTCGAGAACCTTGAGGTTCTTGTCGGCCTTGAGGTCCTTGATGTCAGCTGCGTTCGGGTACGGCATGATGTTGCATTCGCCGGACTTCAGCTTCTGCGCGCGAACGGATGCGTCCGGCGTGATTGCAAAGACGAGATCGTCGATCTTTTCCTTGCCCTTGAAGTAGGTTTCGTTGGCCTTGTAGCGGATGACTGCATCCGGCTGGTAGGCAACGAAGGAGAATGCGCCAGTGCCGAGCGGCTGCTGGTTCATCTGTTCCATCTTCTTGTCGGCCTGCAGCTTGTCTGCATATTCCTTCGACAGGATCGAAGCGAAGTCCATTGCCAGGTCGGCGATGAACGGGGCTTCCGGACGGTTCAGAACGAACTTGACCGTGAGGTCGTCAACCTTGTCGATCGACTTGATGAGCTTCGGGAAGCCCATGCCTTCAGCATATTCGTAGGAGCCGCCGGCAACATACTTTGCCCACGGATTGTCCGAGTTGAGCTGACGGCCGATCGAGAAGATGACGTCATCGGCATTGAGATCGCGCGTCGGCGTGAAATAATCGCTCGACTGGAACTTCACGCCCTTGCGGAGCTTGAAGGTGTATTCCTTGCCGTCGGGGGAAACGGTCCAGCTCTCCGCGAGGCCCGGCTCGACCTCGGTGCTGCCGTGCTTGAATTCGACGAGACGGCTGTAAACGGTACGCGAGGAGGCGTCGAAAGTATTGCCCCCGGTGTATAGTCCCGGATCGAAGCCTTCCGGCGAGCTTTCCGAGCAATAGACAAGTGTTTTCGACCAGGCGGACGTTGCCATGACCGAAGCCAGGGCTGTCACTGCCAGCAGGGCAGAAATCTTTTTCATGATATCGTTTCCCAGATTTGTTATTCTTTTGAAACCGTGGACACCCTAGAGGTTCCCATTCGGATCGCGCCGATGGAACTTTATTTTAAGTTTGAAAGCAACAAGCCCCGCCTAAATTTTTTCCAATTTGTCGAGTTTGGAAATTTTCGGACGAAAAAACCTCTGAATTGGTAATTTTCTGCCGGATTTTTGCGTGATTTTGTCAGATTCAGGACGATTTAACGCTTTCTCCCTTTGATCCGCTGATCATCCAAAGCGCTAATACGAGGCCATAAAAACAAAAATCCGCGGCTGCCGATGGCAACCACGGATGGAAAGCACGATGCAACTCGAAGCAGAATCAGGCTGCGGGAGCGGTGACCGACGGCTTCTTGGCGATCGCCCGATGATCTTCGTCAGTAAGACCAAGCAGGAAATTGATCTGCGGGCGCGCCTTGACGAGATCGTCAATTGAATACTCTGTCAAAACGTCGAAGAAGGCGTTCAGCGCTTTGCGCAGCGCCGAGTTAAGACCGCAGCTATCCACCAGCGGGCATTCAACGACGCCGTCTTCAAAACATTCCGCCATGGCGAAACTATCCTCGGTGACGCGGACAACGTCAAAAAGGCTGATGGCGGTCGCAGCTCTTCCGAGGCGCACGCCTCCATTGCGGCCGCGAACGGTTTCGACAAGGCCTGCCTTGGTCAGAGGCTGCAGGATCTTGAACAGGAACAGCTCAGATACGCTGTATGCCCGGGCAATTTCCGGGATACGGCTCAGATGGCCGTCATTAGCGGCGCAATACATCAACATGCGCACTGCGTAATTTGTCTGTTTCGTCAAACGCATGCCGATCTCCTGGAATCAAGGCCGCCTAGGGGGTAGACCGTATATAGTGGCTTTCTTAGTTTTGAACAATTCCAAAATATGAAATTAATATTCAGCTTATCGCGTGAGACTAAAATTCCCCGCCACGATCATCAAGCTTCATCTCGAAAAATCGAAGAGCAAGGCTACGCCGTCGGATTCTGCCGGCCAAGGTATAGAGTTGATGAACCCCGCGCTTGACATACCCTGACCAAGATCATGCCCCAGCACGGCACTATCGACCTATCGTCGCTTTCGACGAGTTCGAGAAGCCGATCCATAGAAACAAGACGCCGCAAGGCAGCCGCAATGTCGAGCCGGTATTCGCGCCTAGGGGACCGCGACCCAAACCGCCATTTCGCAGCCGCCCGGCTCGCGAAAATGAAAGCGTCGACCGCCGGGAAAATCGAAGGCGGGCCGTGTTATGACGCCGCCGGCGAATTCGACCGCGCGCTGGGCAGCTTCGAGATCCGAGGTTCGCACGACGGGCAAAGGCGCTCCGGCAGCATCGCCGGCATCGCCATCAATGCCGGCATCGATGCCGGCAGCTTCGATCACATGATAAGTCGGCCCATAGCTGATAAAGCTCCAGTCGAAAGCCTCCTCAAAGAAGCGGCGCGTCTTAAGGCCGTCTTTCGACGGAAATTCGAGATAGTCGATCTGATAGGTCGCGGACATCTTGGTCCTCCCAATGTTCTCGATTTGTTCTAGTCGAAAACGACGGCTTAGGCAAGATCACTCTATCGAAAACAGACGCAACAAAAAACCGCCGCCCGAAACTTCTCGGACGGCGGTCTATATTGGCGGCAACGCCGATGCTTATTTCATCGTCGGCATGACGAACTCGGCACCATCCTTGATGCCGGACGGCCAGCGGGCCGTGATCGTCTTGGTGCGCGTCCAGAACTTGATCGAGTCCGTGCCGTGCTGGTTGAGATCGCCGAAGCTGGAGGCCTTCCAGCCACCGAAGGAGTGGTAGGCGAGCGGAACCGGGATCGGAACGTTGATGCCGATCATGCCGATGTTGATGCGCGAGGCGAAATCGCGGGCTGCATCGCCGTCACGGGTGTAGATGGCGACGCCGTTGCCGTATTCGTGCTTCATCGGCAGCTCGAGGGCTTCTTCATAGTTCTTGGCGCGAACGACCGAGAGAACCGGTCCGAAGATCTCGGTCTTGTAGATGTCCATGTCAGGGGTGACGTGATCGAACAGCGTGCCACCGACGAAATAGCCGTCTTCATAACCCTGCAGCTTGAAGCCGCGGCCATCGACGACCAGCTTGGCGCCTTCTTCGACACCGCGGTCGATCAGGCCGTTAACGCGGTTGTAGGCGTCCTTGGTGACGAGCGGGCCCATGTCGGCCTTGTCGTCGGTGTAGGGGCCGATGCGCAGGGATTCGATCTTCGGCACCAGCTTCTCAACGAGGCGGTTCGCCGTGTCTTCGCCAACCGGAACCGCGACCGATACCGCCATGCAACGCTCGCCGGCCGAACCGTAGCCTGCACCCATCAGGGCGTTGACGGCCTGGTCCATATCGGCGTCCGGCATGATGATCATGTGGTTCTTGGCGCCGCCGAAGCACTGGGCGCGCTTACCGTTCATGGCAGCCGTGCCATAGACGTAGCGGGCGATCGGCGTAGAGCCGACGAAGGAAACGGCAGCGATATCCGGATCAGTCAGGATAGCGTCGACAGCGGTCTTGTCGCCGTTGACGACGTTCAGGATACCGGCAGGCAGGCCGGCTTCGATCAGGAGTTCGGCAAGGCGGATCGGCAGGGACGGATCACGCTCGGATGGCTTCAGGATGAAGGCGTTGCCGCAGGCGATCGCCGGGGCGAACATCCACATCGGGATCATGGCCGGGAAGTTGAACGGCGTGATGCCGGCGCCGACGCCAACTGCCTGGCGGATGGAGTACATGTCGATCGCCGGGCCGGCGCCTTCGGTGAACTCGCCCTTCTGCAGGTGCGGAATGCCGCAGACGAATTCGCAGACTTCGAGGCCGCGGATGATATCGCCCTTGGAGTCTTCGACGGTCTTGCCATGCTCCGAGGAGAGCAGCGTCGCCAGCTCGTCCATGTTCTGGTTCAGCAGTTCGACGAACTTGAAGAAGACGCGGGCGCGGCGCTGCGGGTTGGTGGCAGCCCATTTCGGCTGCGCAGCCTTGGCGTTTTCGACGGCGGCGCGAAGTTCCTCGACGCTTGCGAGCGCGACTGTCGCCTGCACTTCGCCGGTTGCCGGATTGTAGACGTTGCTCGTGCGTCCGCTCGTGCCGGCGACGCGCTTGCCGCCGATGAAATGACCAATCTCACGCATGGATGTGCCTCCTCGTTTTCTTCGATGGATACAGGATGGCACTTCAATTTGCACAAATCAATGAGCTGTTATAAGCAACCGTTGTGCAGAAATTAAAGTCCTAATGTGCAAACGGATGGATAAATGGATTGGGATGACGTCCGCATGTTTCTCGCCGTGGCGCGCACCGGGCAGATCCTTGCCGCCTCCAAGCGGCTCGGCGTCAACCACGCCACCCTTTCCCGTCGGGTGACGACGCTTGAGGAACGCCTGAAGACGCGGCTGCTGGTACGGCGCACCAATGGCTGCGACCTGACCGCCGAAGGCGAGATTTTCCTGCACGCGGCCGAGCGCATGGAAACCGAGATGCTGCGCGCTCAGGCGAGCATCGGCCATCTCGATAGCGTCATTACCGGCACTGTGCGCATCGGGGCGCCTGACGGGTTCGGCGTTTCCTTCCTTGCGCCACGGCTCGGGCGGTTGATCGCCCGCTATCCGGAACTGCGCATCCAGCTCGTGCCCGTTCCCCGCTCCTTTTCGTTATCGCAGCGCGAGGCCGATATCGCCATTACGCTGGAGCGTCCCGAGCAGGGACGGCTGGTCTCCTCCAAGCTGACCGATTACACGCTCGGGCTCTATGCCTCGAAAGCCTATCTGGAACAGGCGGGTCTGCCCGACAGCGTCGAGGCGCTGAAGCTGCATCCTCGCATCGGCTATGTCGAAGATCTGATCTTCACCGCCTCCCTGAATTTCTCCGGCGAGATCATGCGCAGCTGGGATGCCTCCTTCGAGATATCCACGTCCATCGGCCAGACGGAAGCGGTACGCTCCGGCGCCGGCATCGGCATCCTGCACGATTACATCGCCCGCCAGTTTCCGGAGTTGACGCGCATCCTGCCTGATGTCTCGATCAAACGCGCCTATTGGACCACCTATCACGAGAGCGCCCGCGACCTGGTGCGCGTCCGCACCGTTGCCGACTTCCTGCAGGAGCTCGTCAGCGAAGAACGCCGGATATTTTTGTAGAAGCGGCGACGATAGGCCTCGCTTGGGCGGCTGGTCGTTTTCATCCGGGTTGGGAACCGGAACCTCGTCCGGCAACCGGTCCGGATCCGGCTCTTCGATCGGCGGCTTCGGTGTCCAGCCTGGCTGCGGCACGGGAGGTGACTCGGGGATCGGCTCGTTTGGTACGGACATGCCCGCTCCTTTCGTCTCGTTGCTGATACGAAGAGAACGATGAGCGATACGGACAGTTCCGAGATAGATTTCGGAAGGCTATTGCCGCACGCCCGTATCCGCCCCAACATCAGACCCTCCACCCTCACTGCTGGACAAAGACCGGACGAAGCCTAGTATTTCAGACAGAGATCAGGGAGCCGGGATAATGAGTGACAAGAAGAAGCAGAAACCCAGCGAAAAGGAACACAAGGAACAGGACGATTATCTGGAAGAAGCGCTGGAAGAGACGTTTCCGGCAAGCGATCCAATATCGCCCGGCCACGTATCGAAGAAGCCTGAAGACAAGAAATGAGCCCGCGAGGCCAAAGGCGACGGCATCTTCTACGAAAAGATCTAGGAAAGAATGGTACGGTTGGGGGGTCTCGAACCTCCGACCTCAGGTGCCACAAACCTGCGCTCTAACCAACTGAGCTACAACCGCACTTGCTCGCGTCGCCGCGAACGGGGGTGACATACGAGGACTTTGAAATTATTTCAAGTCCTATCTCCCCGCAATCTAAAAAAGCTTTGCAGATATCCAAATGAAGATGCGCCGCCGAATTCCGATCATGGCGCAGATATCCGCCGCCTCCAACGAAAAGTCCCGCCTCAGGGTCGTTAGCCTGCGGCGGGACGTTCATGCCTTGGGAGGCTTATCAGAGATGATTAGGCCTTGAAGGAGGACATTGCCTTTTCAGCGGCGTCCTTGGCGGGCTTTGCCAGCTTTTCAGCAACCTTCTTGGTGGTTTCCTGAATGGACTTGGCCTGCTCTACGGTGACTTCGGCCTGCTTGCGGATGAAAGCGGTCTGAAGTTCGAAGAGTTCGGCAACCGACTTGACGCGAAGCAGGGCTTCCATGTGCGCCAGCGAGCTTTCGGCATTGGTGCGCAGAACGTCGATAGCCTTGAGGCCGATCTCGACGGAGCCAGCCTGTGCGGTCTGGACGGTTGCTTCAACCGTCTTGCCGGCTTCCTCGGTGGCGGTCTTCAGCTTGGCGAAGGCTTCCTTGGACTGCGTTGCGCCCTTTTCGGCGAAATCGCGGAAGGATTCGGAGAACTTGGACGGATCGAATGCAGCCGTTGAAAAAACGTCGTCTTTCTTTACAGTAGCCATGATTACGCTCCTATGCGGGCCCTCGTGGAGGCACCCTTCGTGAACCTGTGTGAGGCTTATATAATATAAAGTTTTGTGCAGTGCAACATATTTTTGCATCGCACAACGCGTTAACCTTTCCGGCCGAAAGATGGGGCCTTCGCTGGACCCGAATGCGGGTCGCGGTTATTAATAAACCGTTAAAACACGAGGGGCGGCTACGCCCGCAAAACAGGTTGAAATATGCCCGCAATTCAATATCCGTTCATTGACATTGCCGTGCATCCGCGCGTTCGGGAACGCTTTGCCCGTGGCGAGGCCATGGTCATGTTTTCGGCCGGGATGGATCGCGTGTTGTGGGCGAACGGTGCCGGCGCCAACCTGTTCGGTTATGACGTCATCTACGATTTTCTCGATCAAGGGCCGAAGGCAGGCGACGTTTCCTTCCGCCAGATCGAGTCGACGGCGCGTGGTCTGGGCGCAGTCGGCGAGCAGCGCACATTCCTCATCCGCATGGCCACCGGCTTCCAGCGTTCAGTCGTGAACGCAGCGGTCGAGCGCATCCGCATCCAGCAAGGCGAAGAGGCTATCCTGTTCTCCTCGCCGGTCTCATCCAAGCCCATGGCTCTCTCGGAATGCGCCAGGCGCATGATCGACGGTTTCGACGATCCGGATACCCATATGGCCGTCATCGGCCGCGATGGTGAAATCGTCGCCGCCTCCGAGCGCTTCCGCATGCTCGACATCACACCACAGACGGCACGCATGCTGACGACCATGGCCGGCGCCCAGTCGGACCGGCTGATCAAGCGGCCGATCCCTACCGGCCGCGGCTATCTGCCCGCCGCCATCGGCAAGCTCTCGGAAATCCCGGCATTGCATCTGCTGTTCGTCGTCGAGACCGTGCTCGGCCATCTCGATCCGACGGAAGGTCCTGTGAGCGAGGCAGCGCCTGCCGCAGCCGAACCGCAGGCGGAAGAAACCCGAGTGGAACTCGAGGCGGCTGCGGCCGACGAACCGGCAAAGCCAGACATTGCAGCTCCCTTCGGCGACGTTATCGATGCCGTCGCCCATATCGAGGAACTTGAAGAGACGCCGGAATATCGTGTCGACGAAGAGCGGGATGTCGCGCCGGTAACCGGCGACGCGGGCGAACCAACGTCCGTGCCGGCTCTTATGGACGATCATAGCGAAGCGGCCGCAGAGCCAGTCGCACCTGTCGAGGAGCCGCAGGGGGAAGTCCCGGTGGTGGATGAAGGGCCTGACGCGGACGCCGGCACCGAAACCACCCACGAGCCAGTCGCGCCTGAGGCGGCACCTGCCGACGGCAATTCCGCGGAGGGTTTTGTCTTCAAGCGCAACGGCCGCGCCACCCGCTTCGTATGGAAGATCGATGCCACGGGACGCTTCAGCGAGGTATCCCACGAGTTTGCAGATGCTGTAGGACCGCATGCGGCGAAAATTGCAGGCAGCGCTTTCTCCGATGTTGCCGCGCGGTTGAACCTCGATCCGGATGGCAAGATCGCCGAACTTCTGGCACGACGCGACACATGGTCGGGCCGAACCATTTACTGGCCGGTCGAAGGTACGGGCCTGACGGTTCCCGTCGACCTGGCAGCCCTGCCGACCTACACTCGCAGCCGCGAATTCGATGGTTTCAGGGGTTTCGGCGTCGTCCGCCTCGCTGACGCTATCGAAGACCCGACGAAGCGCGGGCTAAGGCTGGATGCCGAGGAAGGCCAAGGCATCGAGCCAGCAATGCAGGCCGCTGAAACCGAAGCAACCGCGCAAGAGCAACCAGCCCCCGAACAGGAAGACGCCGCGAGCACAAGCGACGAGCAGGCTATCCCGGAAAAGGCTCCTGTGGTGAATGCGGAGCCGCCTGCCTTGCGAATTGTCGAGACGCCGAACCGTCGGCAGACGGACAAGATCATACGCTTGCACGAGCACCGGACGCAGGCCCAGGCAAGCCTTTCGCTCAGCGAGCAGGCGGCGTTCCGCGAGATTGCCCGACAGCTCGAGCCCTTCGGCAAGCGTACCGAAACGCCTGTCGAGCAGCCATCGGCCGAACCGGTCGAAAAAGATGCCGATATCGCACCGGTAGCGAACGCAGCCGATGAAATTCTCTCCGGCACGACCGAAACGGCAATCGAAAACGATGAGGCCGACGCCCAGCAGGGCAAAGTGGACCCGACAAACGAGACCGCCCCCTTAGCGCCTGCTGCAGAACCTTCCGAGGTACACGCTACAGGCGGCGAGGAAACAGCGGATGCCGATTCCCATGCCGAAACGGCTGATGCCTCCGCAGAGCCGGAAGAGGACTTCGATCCTATCGACGTACTGAATACCGCCATTCCGCCGCGCGTGAAGATGAGCTCGGGGCTGTCGTCGGATATCGTCGATCAGCTGCCGCTCGCTATCCTCATTCACGCCGGCGACCGGCTGATCCACGGCAACCCGGAATTCCTGCGACTGACGGGCTATGAGAACCTGACGGACCTCGAGCAGGTGGGCGGGCTGGATGCGCTGCTGCAGCGCAACGATCTCGAGGGCAAGACCGAGCAACCGGGCACGATGATGGTTGTGCGCGCTGATGATGCGTTGGTGCCGGTCACCGCCCGGCTGCAATCGATCCGCTGGGAAGAGAGCACAGCCCTGATGCTGGCGCTGATGCCCGTGGAAAAGAGCGAGCAGCCTGCTCCGCCACCGCAGCCCGTTTCCGAGGAAGCCCGGCCCGAGCGCATCCTCGAAAAAGTCGGCAAGCTGCAGGTGGAGATCGAAGAACTGCGCTCGACGCTGGAGACCGCGACTGACGGGGTAATCATCGTCGGACAGGACGGCGAGATCCGTTCGATGAACCGCTCGGCCAGCGCGCTTTTCAACTATGATGACCAGGAAATCCGCGGCAAGCCCTTCGTCATGCTGTTTGCGCATGAAAGCCAGAAGGCTGTGCTGGATTATCTCGGCGGCCTCGCCGGCCATGGCGTTGCCAGTGTGCTCAACGATGGTCGCGAAGTGATCGGTCGTGAGGCCTCTGGCGGCTTCCTGCCATTGTTCATGACCATGGGCCAGCTCAACTCCTCGAACGGCTATTGCGCCGTCATCCGCGACATCACGCAATGGAAGCGGACCGAAGAAGAGCTGCGCAACGCCAAGCGCGCCGCCGAAACCGCCAATGCCCACAAGACGGACTTTCTTGCTCGCGTCAGCCATGAGATCCGCACGCCGCTCAACGCCATTATCGGGTTTTCCGACATGATGGCCGGCGAGCGCTTCGGACCGATCGGTCACTCGCGCTACGTCGAGTATGCGACCGATATCGGCCGCTCCGGCCGGCATGTGCTCGACATCGTCAACGATCTGCTCGATATCTCGAAGATCGAAGCCGGCGAGATGGATCTGGATTTTGCATCGGTTGGCCTCAACGAGGCGATCACGGAGGCCGTGTCGCTGGTGCAGCCGCAGGCCAACAGCCAGCGCGTCATCATCCGTACCGCGCTGTCGCAGGCCGTGCCGAACGTCGTTGCCGACCTGCGCTCGATCAAGCAGATCGCGCTCAACATCCTGTCGAACGCCATCCGTTTCACACCGTCAGGCGGCCAGATCGTCGTTTCCACATCCTATGAAAATAATGGCAGTGTCGTGCTGCGTATCCGGGATACCGGAGTGGGCATGACGCGCTCTGAGCTCGAACAGGCGATGAAGCCGTTCCGGCAGGTCTCGACAAATTCCCGCAACCGCGGCGACGGCACTGGTCTCGGTCTGCCACTGACCAAGGCGATGGTCGATGCGAACCGCGCGACCTTTGCGATCAACTCCTCGCCGAACGAGGGCACGCTGGTGGAAGTCACCTTCCCCTCGCCGCGAGTGCTGGCGAATTGAGAGCAGCCCGCATGGCAACGGATGCTGCCGTGCGCTCGCCTCGACGCAGCAACTGTCAGAACCAGAGATCGCGCACGCATTTTCCGTCGGAAGGAAGGTCTTCGAATGTGTCCAGGCCATCGAAGCGGTCGATGGGCAGGTCATAGACGAGATCGGGCGACGCAAGCCGCAGATTGACCGCCATCCGACGCCTGCCATCCTTTTGCAGCCGCAAACCGCGCCAGCTCAGGACGCAGGCGCAGGTTGGGCAGAATACGATTTCGAGAGAGGGATCATTCGCTTCGGCGCGCGTGTAGGACGCCGTCGGCCCACTCAGCGCAATCCGCTCCCCTTCATAGTCATAGGCCCACAGGGTGCCGTAACGCCGGCAGAGCGTGCAGTTGCATGCCGTGATCGAGCCCGGATCGCCTTCCAGTGTCCAGCCTGACTTGCCGCAATGACATGAGCCGATCAACATGGCTACACACACCCTTTCTACCGCCCCTCGGAAGCGCGCATTGTGCCTTGGCCACGCGATACGTGCAAATCTCCGTGAATCTCGTCTGCCTCGAGCGATGCTTTCGAAACCAGAGCGTCGATCGATGGCCCCGTCAGCTTGCGAGAGCCAGCCCGCCATATCGGCTGATCTCGCTCTCGATCTCGGCGACGAGCGTATCGAGCGCAGGGTTTCTCACCTTGCGGCCACGACGCACCACATAGGCCAAGGCAGGCGGCGCCGGCAGGCTATGAGTGATGATCTCCATATCCGGCAGCAGGTGGCGGCCGTTCAGAAGCGCGACGCCCAAGCCCGCGCTGACCGCCGCGATAATCCCTGCGGCACTCGCACACTCGAACACGGTTTCGAGGACGACGCCGCCATCCTGCCCGATATCGAGCGCCCATCGGCGATAGAAACATTCGTCGTCGAAGGACAGAAAGGGAACCGGTCCGCCTTCCGGCAAGGAGAGGTCTGAATGCTTGACCCAATGCAGCTGCTCGCGAAAGAGCACGACATCGGTCGGGCGGACCTCATGGGCGAAAATCTGGATGATGGCGGCGTCAAGCTCGCCCCGCTCCAGCATGCCGCGAAGGATGAGGCTCATTCGGACCTTGGTGCGCACCGAGACATTCGGATGCAGGCGGCGGAAGCGCCCCAATATGCGGGCAAGGTCGGTGCAGGTCGTATCTTCGGTCAGGCCGAGCGCAACGCGACCGGCAAGCGATGTCTTCGACAGGCTCAACAAAGCCTCGTCATGCAGGCCGAGGATGCGTCCGGCGTAGTCGAGCAGGTCCTCACCTGCCGCGGTGAACATCGAGGCGCCGGACTTGCGGCTGAGGAGATCGCAATCGAGGCTCGTCTCAAGCCGCTTGATCTTGTGGCTGACGGCGGATTGCGACAAGCCCAGAGCTTCCGCCGCGCGCGTGATGCCGCCATGATGCCGGATAGCCCACAGCGCACGCAGCGCATCGATTTCCAGGCGCAGGCTGGTGAATTCGGTCATGGCAAACTCGGCTCCAGTCATAGTCCCGCAAGGAGAATGCCCGTTTCTCCCTCATATGGCAAAT
This sequence comes from Rhizobium sp. ASV20, assembly GCF_016429015.1. Taxonomy (GTDB): domain Bacteria; phylum Pseudomonadota; class Alphaproteobacteria; order Rhizobiales; family Rhizobiaceae; genus Rhizobium. Next base: position 4,667 of record NZ_JAELTU010000127.1, on the reverse strand, counting down.
AAACATGACATTTTTGGCTGCGATGTCATGAGGTGATCGATATTTGTCATGTGCGATCCGTCTGCCCCTCGCTTATGGCTGCCATGAAAACCATTCGATCGAGACCACGATGACGGACCAAAGCCTATCGCAGCCTGCGCCAAACGAACGCCGATTCCTTTGGCCCGTGATGGCCGTAATCCTGATCCTCAGCTGGAGTTCAGGCTTCATCGGCATCCGTTATGCCAGCCAGGAGGCGAGCGTCATGCTGGTCCTGTTCTGGCGGACGCTTCTGTCGGGCCTGATCCTGCTGCCTTTTGCTCTGGCGATCGGGCCACGGATGCGGATGCGCGCTATCGGCGGGCAGATGCTGTTCGGCGTCATGTCGGTCTTCCTTTATCTCGGCGGATTTGCGCTGGCGATAGAGCAGCGGGTGCCGACAGGACTGGTGGCGCTGATTTCGGATCTCTTGCCGCTCGCGATTGCGGCTCTCTCCCAACCGGTCCTGGGAGAGCGGCTGAGCCGGCGCCAATGGCTGGGAACGGCGATCGCCGTCGCAGGCGTCCTGATCGTATCGCTTGATAGCCTCAGCTTCGGTACGGCTCCGATCTGGGCCTATGGATTGACCGTCGGCTCCATGCTGATCTTTGCCTTCGCATCGGTGCTGCACAAGCGGCAGCGAACAGGGCATATGCCCGTTCATCAAAGCCTCTGCATCCATACCCTAACCGCTTCGGTCCTGTTCGGCATCTGCGCGATGATGCAGGGTGATATCGCCCCGCCGATGACCCGAGGCTTCGCGATCGGCGTCATATGGCTGATACTGTTTGCAACCTTCGTCGCCTATTCGGTCTATTATACCAGCCTGCGCCTTTTTCCGGTGGCGCAGGTCAGCGCGGCCATCTATCTCAGCCCGCCGGTGACCATGCTCTGGGCCTGGGCGCTATTCTCCGAACCGCTGACAACGGCAATGTTCGTGGGGCTGGCGGTGACGCTGGTGGGGGTATGGCTGACATCTCGCCGATGAGGCGACGCCGTTGGTTGCAATAAGCTGGCTCAGTCTTTGGCGCCGCTCTTAGTCAACAGGTCGATAAGGTCCTGATCGCCGGTTTGCCGGGCCAAGGAAAGGGCCGTCTCGCCTTCATTGTCCTTGGCGTTCGGATCCGCCCCGTGCGCAAGCAGAGCTCCGACGACGTCGGGACCATTTTGCTGCTCACCCGCTTGCATGACTAAAGGCGTCCGACCATCCTTGTCGCGCGTCTCGATCTGAGCGCCCTTTCTGATCAGGACATCCACCGCATCCGGATCGGTGATGATGTGGAGAATGGTGACGCCTTCATCGTTCTTTGCATTGATGTCAGCTCCGTTCGCGAGCAGAAGATCGAGTATTTCCGGCTCAAAATACATATCGAGAAGATGGATGGGTTGGAATTTGTACTGATCGGTTGAAGTCGCTAGAGCCGGATCGCTCGCGAGCATCGTTCTGACTGTCGCTGTATCTCCGATATGCACGGCACGATGGAATTTCTCGATCAGATTAGCGTCCATCGCTGCTGCCGAACTGAGTGAAAGTCCAAGCGCTCCAATCACGCGCACAAATAATCGGTACATTGCCCCTCCAGCCCGCGCGGCGCAGTGCATTCACATTTGAAATCCAGCAAAATCGCCATAGACAACACGGCCCACAACATCAAATAGGGCACCTAACTACCACTACAATCTGTCCGGCCTCAGCACGAGCTGTCCGAGTGAAATCTCTTGCTCACAGCGTAAAGCGGACACAATTAAAAGGCATTGGTCTACCGCAAAATTCACGCAGGAGATGCATATCGTGAGCAACAGCTGCCCCGTTCCGACACCAGCCGAGAAACAATATCTGGACATTCAGGACCGAGCCGAACGGGCCATGTTGACGACGATCTACAAGGCGATCGAGGACGCCAGCAAACAAGCGGCCGACGACCTGCGATCCCTTGGGTCGCAGGAGACCTCGCCTGCATATGAATACTTCGCCGCCGTCGCGCACCAGAAGCTTTTTCTTCTACTATGCGGCGCCGATCCGGAAACATTCATGGGCGGCAATCCGGAAATTGCCGCTCACATCCTCGAAAACGGTCGAAACATATCCCAGCACTATTGGATCAACGGCGGCGCAGAGGCCACCGCTGACCGTTCCTCGAACTAACTCGAGTTTATTCGCCGCGCACCTTCGCAGCCTTGCGTGCGGCCCTGGAATTCGGCTTGCCGCCCTTCGGCGGGCCATCGTCCTTGGCAAAAGGCGGCTTGCCGGGCTTTTTCGCCCAGGGCTTCTTGTCTGAGCGTTCCGAAACGCTGCCATCGCCGGCATGTGCTCGCTCCGGCTTGCGATCGGACTTCCACTTCGGCTTGGGGGCATCGTTCGAACGGGACCCCTTGTCGGCGAAAGGCTTCTTCTTGGCGAAGCCGCCTTCCCGCTTGGCCTGGAAATCCGGCATGCCGGCGAGTTGCTTGACACGGATGCCGCGCTCAAGGGTCTTGTCCGGGCCGATGGCCGAGAGGAAGCGCTCGGCTCCCTCAGGCGCAAGCTCGACGAAGGTTTCCTCCGGCTGCATCTTGATCGCGCCGATATCGCGCTTGGTCAGGTTGCCGTTGCGGCAAAGCATGGGGATCAGCCAACGCGGCTCGGCATTCTGCTTGCGGCCGACAGAGAGCGAAACCCAGACGCCGTCGGTGAAGTCATTTCGTCCGCCGGAAGAACCCTCATCGCGCGGGGTGACGGGGAAATCGTCGCGGCGGGGCTTTCTGCGCTCGCCTTCTGCCGGTACATCCTGCAAATCTTCGGGCGCGGAGTGGCCCGCCCGGTATTGCCGCAGGAATGCAGCGGCAACCTGCTCGGCGCCGTGGCGCTCCAGCAACTGCTGAACGATGGACTTTTCGTCTTCGGCGAGCGCAGCTGTGAAAACCGGATCGGCAAGAAGACGCTCATCGTCACGCTGGCTGACTTCGTCGGCAGACGGCGGCTTTGCCCAGGTGGCGCGAATGCGGGCGGCTTCCAGCAGGCGTTCGGTGCGGCGCCGTGCGCTGAGCGGTACGATGAGGGCGCTGACACCCTTGTTGCCGGCGCGACCGGTGCGGCCGCTTCGATGCAGCAGCGTGTCGGGATTGGTCGGCAGGTCTGCGTGGACGACCAGCTCCAGGCCCGGCAGATCGATGCCGCGGGCAGCAACGTCGGTTGCGATGCAGACGCGCGCACGGCCGTCGCGCATGGCCTGAAGGGCGTGCGTGCGCTCGTTCTGGCTAAGCTCACCCGACAGAGCCACGACCGAAAAGCCGCGATTGTTGAACCGCGCCGTCAGATGATTGACGGCAGCGCGCGTCGAGCAGAAGACGATGGCGTTGCGCGCCTCGTAATAGCGCAGCACGTTGATGATCGCGTTTTCCCGGTCGCTTGGGACGACGGTCAGAGCGCGATATTCGATATCGACATGCTGCTTGGCCTCGGAGGCGGTAGCGATGCGAACGGCATCGCGCTGGTAGTTTTCGGCGAGCTTGGCGATGGAACGCGGCACGGTCGCGGAGAACATCAGGGTGCGGCGCTCGGAGGGTGAGGCTTCCAGAATGAATTCCAGATCCTCGCGGAAGCCGAGGTCGAGCATCTCGTCGGCTTCATCGAGCACGACGGCACGCAGTTGCGAGATATCGAGCGAGTTGCGGCGGATGTGATCGCAAAGGCGGCCGGGCGTGCCGACGACGATATGGGCGCCGCGCTCCAGCGTGCGACGCTCGGTGCGCATGTCCATGCCGCCGACGCAGGAGGCGATCGTCGCACCGGTCAGGCCGTAGAGCCATTCCAGCTCGCGCTGCACCTGAAGCGCCAGTTCGCGGGTGGGCGCGATCGCCAAGGCCAGAGGTGCACCGGCCGAACCGAAGCGTTCCGAACCATCGAGCAGGCCGGGCGCCAGCGCCAGGCCGAAGGCCACCGTCTTGCCAGAGCCGGTCTGCGCAGAGACGAGGGCATCCTTGCCGGCGAGGCCGGGATCGAGCATGGCTTTCTGTACCGGCGTCAGCGTTTCATAACCGCGCTTCGCCAAAGCCTGGGCAATCGCAGGAACGATGCCTTCGAATTCAGTCATAATCTGTCTTTCGGAATTCTTCGCTCGCCAAATGGCAGCGATCATCGTGGCCCGCACGTCGCAGGCCTCTTCTTCAAGCCTGCACATACTTGGTCGGCAGGCCAATGTACAGAGCAGCCGTGTATTTGCGTGCAAACTAACGAAAAAAAGGCAGCGAAACGCGCTGCCTTCAAGAATGTTGCTGTCTAAAGAAAGCTCGAGTCGGTGAACTTCATGTTTCGGGAGCCGGAATAAGCTCCAATCCGCTGCTGACGTATGCGAACGGTCTCAAGTTGGCCTTTACCTTTGACCAAGCTTTCTTAACGCGGGGTTACCAAACGATGGTCAGCGTTTGCCCCTCAGTTTTAAGGTCCGTCTTAACTTTTGAGCTCGTCCAGCCCTGCGAAGAGATCGAGCGCCTCCGGATTGGCGAGCGCTTCCTTGTTCTTGACGGGGCGCCCATGGACGACGTCACGCACCGCAAGCTCGACGATCTTGCCGGACTTCGTGCGCGGTATGTCGGCGACCGCGATAATCTTGGCGGGTACATGGCGCGGAGACGCGCCGGTGCGAATGCGGGTCTTCATCGTCCTGACC
>NZ_JAELTU010000942.1 GCF_016429015.1 Rhizobium sp. ASV20 | reverse complement strand
CCCCCCCCCCCCCCCCCCCCCCCCCCCCCCCCCCCCCCCCCCCCCCCCCCCCCCCCCCCCCCCCCCCCCCCCCCCCCCCCCCCCCCCCCCCCCCCCCCCCCCCCCCCCCCCCCTTTTTACTGATCCGCCGACCACCGAGATCTACACTCCAAGAATTTCGTCGGCAGCGTCAGATGTGTATAAGAGACAGGTCGCCGTGTGGCCGCCCGTGAGCTTGACCTGCGAGCCAGTTGGCGCGGGTGCCGCTGCTGCGGATTTGTCTTTTTTCGGTTTACGGATTTCGCGGTTGCTACGCGTTTGGCCTTTGGCCATGGGCT
>NZ_JAELTU010000941.1 GCF_016429015.1 Rhizobium sp. ASV20 | reverse complement strand
CCCCCCCCCCCCCCCCCCCCCCCCCCCCCCCCCCCCCCCCCCCCCCCCCCCCCCCCCCCCCCCCCCCCCCCCCCCCCCCCCCCCCCCCCCCCCCCCCCCCCCCCCCCCCCCCCTTTTTAATGATACCCCGACCACCGAGATCTACACTCCAAGAATTTCGTCGGCAGCGTCAGATGTGTATAAGAGACAGCCTATACGCTGTTCGTCGCCGGCCGTGCGGCGATGATGCTTGAAGGCGACTGGCTGGTCAGCCAGCTGAGCGGCAGCAAGGTCAACCTCGACGACTACGGTGTTATACCGTTCCCGACGAATACGAA
>NZ_JAELTU010000940.1 GCF_016429015.1 Rhizobium sp. ASV20 | reverse complement strand
CCCCCCCCCCCCCCCCCCCCCCCCCCCCCCCCCCCCCCCCCCCCCCCCCCCCCCCCCCCCCCCCCCCCCCCCCCCCCCCCCCCCCCCCCCCCCCCCCCCCCCCCCCCCCCCCCCTCTTAATGATCCGCCGACCACCGAGATCTACACTCCAAGAATTTCGTCGGCAGCGTCAGATGTGTATAAGAGACAGGTGAGGATGTCGGAGACCTTGATATCCTGATCGACCAGTTCGACGATACGCCGGCCAGCCATGTGGGCGAGAACGCCGCGGCGCGCATCGACGGCGGGGATGGCGGCGTTGTCTGGCATGCCGATCC
>NZ_JAELTU010000939.1 GCF_016429015.1 Rhizobium sp. ASV20 | reverse complement strand
CCCCCCCCCCCCCCCCCCCCCCCCCCCCCCCCCCCCCCCCCCCCCCCCCCCCCCCCCCCCCCCCCCCCCCCCCCCCCCCCCCCCCCCCCCCCCCCCCCCCCCCCCCCCCCCCCTTTTTAATGACCCGCCGACCACCGAGATCTACACTCCAAGAATTTCGTCGGCAGCGTCAGATGTGTATAAGAGACAGGCCGAGAACAGCAACTGTGCCGAGCGCAGCCACCGCCCAGAATGTCCATTGCCAGCCCAGGTGCTCGGCAACAAGCAATCCCAATGGAACGCCGAGGACGGTGCCCAAGCACATGCCGCCTAGTATC
>NZ_JAELTU010000938.1 GCF_016429015.1 Rhizobium sp. ASV20 | reverse complement strand
CCCCCCCCCCCCCCCCCCCCCCCCCCCCCCCCCCCCCCCCCCCCCCCCCCCCCCCCCCCCCCCCCCCCCCCCCCCCCCCCCCCCCCCCCCCCCCCCCCCCCCCCCCCCCCCCCCTTTTAATCATCCGCCGACCACCGAGATCTACACTCCAAGAATTTCGTCGGCAGCGTCAGATGTGTATAAGAGACAGCAATTATAGCAATGACGGACAGTTGGTGGCGGCGACAGTCGCCTTCCCGGCGATGATGGACGCGCTCTATGCCACACTGGTCGAAGATGCCGACTGCTATGTCATGGCGAACGACAAGAACGTGAAT
>NZ_JAELTU010000937.1 GCF_016429015.1 Rhizobium sp. ASV20 | reverse complement strand
CCCCCCCCCCCCCCCCCCCCCCCCCCCCCCCCCCCCCCCCCCCCCCCCCCCCCCCCCCCCCCCCCCCCCCCCCCCCCCCCCCCCCCCCCCCCCCCCCCCCCCCCCCCCCCCCCCTTTTAATCATACGCCGACCACCGAGATCTACACTCCAAGAATTTCGTCGGCAGCGTCAGATGTGTATAAGAGACAGGTTATGCACTGATCAGTCAACAATTCCGTATGATGTCCTTCGCTTGCCATCATGGGTATTGAGATTCACATAGTTTGCGCCATTACGTGTAGACGACGCGGCTGCCGGCGCTGTCTCGATTGATGAC
>NZ_JAELTU010000936.1 GCF_016429015.1 Rhizobium sp. ASV20 | reverse complement strand
ACGGGCCAGCAGCGTGCGCGACATGGCAGCGCGCAGATAGGAGCCGATCTGCTTGGCTGTGCCTTCCGCCGTTTTCAGCGCGATGTTGCCAGAAAAACCTTCCGTGACAACGACGTCGACCGTACCCCTGTCTCTTATACACATCTGACGCTGCCGACGAAATTCTTGGAGTGTAGATCTCGGTGGTCGGCGGATCATGAAAAAGGGGGGGGGGGGGGGGGGGGGGGGGGGGGGGGGGGGGGGGGGGGGGGGGGGGGGGGGGGGGGGGGGGGGGGGGGGGGGGGGGGGGGGGGGGGGGGGGGGGGGGGGGGGGGGGG
>NZ_JAELTU010000126.1 GCF_016429015.1 Rhizobium sp. ASV20 | reverse complement strand
GGCAGCCTCGGCAACTGTCGTATTGCCTCCGGCAGTAACGACATCGCGGCCTTTGGCATCCAATATGGCCTTCACGGAAACTGACATTCGATCCTCCCATCTCGAAAGCATGGTGAACACTTGAAGCATCCGATATGTTCCGAAATTACCCCCGGAGCTCAAACCGGCGCCCTGCCCGTCGGTCGAGTCGATCTCCTCTATCCCACGACCGACGGACAATAATGGTGCGCCCGCCGCCGCAAGAAAGCAACAGCTTCATTCATCGCGTAATGCAGCTTCCTGCTCTTCCATGCTGAGCCGCCGATCAAACAGCGCGAAGAGCAGAAACCCGAAGAGAAAGCCGCCAATATGGGCATCCCAGGCGACCGGCTGCGCGCTGTCGCCGACAAGCGTGATGCCGAAGGCGACCAGCGCATTGCCCGCGATCCACATGACGATATAGGCAACGACCGTGCGACTGCGCAGTGAATCGAGGATACTTAGCCGCGGATTAAGATGCGCCTGCCGCATGGAGACGCGACGCCCGTCCATCGCCGGGAAGGCGAAGCGGCACGCAGCGCCCATGAGTGCCGAAACGACCCCGGATGCGCCAATCAGCAGAGTCTGATCGCCCCAATAAAGCCCAGCATGCATGAAGGCGGATGCAGCGGAAGAGAGAACCCAGAAAATCACATAGCGCGCGGTGCCGATACGCCGTGCGACTGGCGCCGCGAACACCATCAGCCAAAGACTGTTGAAGACGATATGTTCGATGCCGCCATGCAGCAGGGAATATGTAACGGGCGTCCAAAGCCATTCAAGGCCCTGCTGCGACAGCGGAAAGTCGTAGCGGGCCGGAATGAAGCTGAAGGTGAAATAGATCCAGTTCAACGTCTCGTCCGACCAGGACGGTACATTCATGAGCGCGAAGACGGCAACGAGCAGTGCAAGGCTGGCCAGGATGACCGGTGGCAGATTGAAGGCCGGAACTCGCTGCGGCCGGGGGTCTTCCGGCTCGTGGCGCGGCAGCTGTTCATCGTCCATGTCTTGCTCTGCTTTTCCTTTGATGTGATCGACACATAGCGCAGCAAAACTCAAAAAAAAAGCCGCCCGGATGCCGGGCGGCAAAACGGGCGTCTTTCCGCTGGATTGGCCTGCAAAGCCTGCGCCGCGCCCTGAAAGTTCGTGCTGAAGGTCACTTGATGAAGTGATGCCCTATTTCTTTCATCTGCAGTCGCAACTGGCAATCGAAACCAATAGTTAACCCTAACGTCTCCGGTCTGGCATGAAACTGGCAAGGCATGATGTGACGGCGAAAATCGCCCCCGCGTTTGAACTGAAATGGGACACCGACGCATCATGCGGCAGAAAACAAGCACAGAGATATTTACCTACTGGGAACGGATCCGCGGCAACGCAGACGCGCCGTTGCGCAGTTTGATACAACCCTCCGCAATCAGCCATATTCTCCCAGAACTCTTCATTCTCGAGAATACAGCGGACAACAACCCGCGCTTCCGCCTGGCGGGTACGACAATCTGCAATCTGATGGGACGTGAGATGCGCAACGAGCACTTCGCGGCGCTCTGGGCCGGCAGCCAGCAGGAAGATCCGGTGCACATCGCGGCTGGCGTCATGGCACATGTTGTTCCCGCCATGATCCATGCAACAGGTTACTGCATCAGCGGCCGCAGCGCCGCATTCGAAATGATGCTGATGCCCTTGCGCAGTTCCAGTGACACTTGCGACAGATTGTTAGGCTGCCTCTCGCCCGCAGCACCCGCCGCATGGCTGGGCAATGATTGCCTGGAGTTTCTGGCGCTTGATCGCACGCGCCTGCTTTACGAGCGCCCAACCCGCCTCATTGATGCGCCGCCTCATCCCGATCCGACCGACATCCTGCCATCCCATGAAAGCATGCGGCTGGGTGAGTGGATGCGCAGGAAACTCAATCTGGCAATGCGTGGTCGCGACGTCGAATCTGAGCCACCGCGGGACAAAATCGGCCGACGCGTGTAAGTAACGCCGCTAGAAAGACAACATTACCTTAAGAACTTTCGGCTAGTTATTGCATTGGACGCAATTGATCAAAGAAGCTCATCCATGCATTCATTCCAGCCGGCCCAGGGCATGCGGTCAAATCAAATGACAGGCAACACCCTCCGCAACGATCAGCGGACTTTTCAGCGAGTCCCGATCAATATGCAGGGTCGACTGATGCTTGCCAGTTATGAGGAATTCGAGTGCCTGGCAACCGAAATGTCGCCGGGCGACATGCATGTCACTTGCGTGGGACGTCCTCGGGCCGGTGAGCGCGTCATCGCCTATATCGATCATCTCGGCCGCGTGGAAGGTCACGTCGTTGCCGTCGATGGGCGCGGTTTTACCATGTCGATCAATGCCACCGAAAGGAAGCGCGAAAAACTTGCCGCCCAGCTTACCTGGCTTGCCAACAAGCATGAGCTCGGTCTGCCTGAGGATCGTCGCCACGATCGTCTGACGCCGCGCAACACCCGTTGCGACCTGACCATGGACGACGGTACGGCCTATAGCTGCCGCATCATGGACCTTTCGCTTTCCGGCGCCGCTGTCGATGTCGAAGTGCGGCCGCCTCTCGGTACTCCGGTGCGGCTCGGCAACATGCGCGGTCGCGTCGTGCGTCACTTCATGGAAGGTGTGGCGATCGAGTTCCTTTCGCTGCAATCGCGCGAGACGTTGCGCGAATTTCTCTGATCCTGTTATCGTCCTGTCACGCAACGCGTCGAAATAGCGACGCTTGTCTTTTCTTCAATGCGTGGCGGCGAGATGCTCTATCCCGACATAACTCCTTTTGCCGAAGGACTGCTCGAGGCCGGCGACGGCCAGCGGATATTCTGGATGCAATCCGGCAATCCCGCGGGCATACCTGTCCTTATCCTTCACGGCGGGCCAGGATCTGGAAGCTCCGCCGGCACGCGCCGATATTTCGATCCGCAGCATTACCGCATCATTCAGTTTGACCAGCGTGGTTGCGGCAATAGCCTTCCACATGCATCCGAGCCGGATGTCGATCTGTTGACCAACACGACATGGCACTCCATCGCCGATATTGAGCAGCTAAGAATTATGCTCGGTATCGAGCGCTGGACCGTTTTCGGCAATTCATGGGGATGCACGCTTGCCCTCATCTATGCCGAAACCCATCCGGATCGGGTCTCCTCGCTGCTTCTCGTCGGCATCACCATGACGAGGCGCACGGAGATCGACTGGCTCTACTACGGCCTCAGGCGCTTCTTTCCTCAGGAGTGGGCAAGATACCGCGCAGCTGTTCCGCCAGGGGGTCGTGAGGATGATCTTGTCGGCGCCTATTACCACCTTCTGTGCAATCCCGATCCGACCATTCACGTGAAAGCGGCTGTCGATTGGCATGAATGGGAAGCTGCCTCGATCCTGGTCGATCCTCGCGCCACTCTGTCGGCCCGCTGGTCCGATCCGCGCTATGTGACGGCGCGCGCTCGTATCATCACGCATTACTTTCATCATTTGGCGTGGCTCGACGAAAGCCAGATCCTTCGCGACATCAGTCGCATTGTCGGCATCCCCTGCACCATGGTTCAGGGGCGGTTCGATCTTGAGGCTCCACTCGTCACGGCATGGGAATTGTCGCAGGCAATGCCGGAGGCTGAACTGATCATTGTCCCCAACGCCGCCCATTCCGCTGATCTGGCGGAAATGTCGGCGGCTATCGTCCGTGCGGCGGATGCGATGCGCACGCGAATCTCGCGATAAAAGTCAAAAAATATTTTTTGCCGATTTTTCCCAAAGTGGCACAACGAGAGCCATATCGGCTGGTTTCGGCCATCCGTTCCCAGGCTTGCACGGCCTTGCTGTTTCATTGTGACACGATATTCAACGGCAGGACGCGCCTCGCCGTTAACAATTCCATCGGTGATAAACCATTTGAAAGCAAGGTTTGGACGGCTTTCGCTCACCCGAGGAACCATACCGGAAACATTCAAATTTTAATCGAATTCGCCGAAAAATTGATTCAAGTTTTCTGCGTGTTTTATGAAAATTCGATGCTGATTTGATTCAACTAAGCCCTTAATTTGACTGTGCAATTTTGCGCCAGATAAAAGCATCACTGTCATTCTGATCCCAACAAAATAAGCAGGGACAGGGACATGAACTTTCAACTGGTACTTCGCGGTTTCGCCGCATTGGCACTCACCACTCTCGGCTTCTTCGGCCTTGCTCAGGCTGCGCCCGCCAACATGACGATCACCGGCGACGCCGCTCCGCCGATCGGTCACTACGAGTTCTGCAAAGAAAACCCGCGTGAGTGCGTTTTTGCAGGTGGTGATGCCGGCCCGATCATCCTCAACCAGGATAGCTGGAAGACGATCCTGAAGATCAACTACACGGTCAACACCACGATCAAGCCGATGACCGACATGGAACTCTACGGCGTCGAGGAAAAGTGGGCGATCCCGACCACGGCCGGCGACTGCGAGGATTTCGCCCTGCTCAAGCGCAAGGAACTGATCGATGCCGGCTTCTCCCCGTCCGATCTGCTCATGACCGTGGTCCTTCAGCCGAACGGCGATGGCCACGCCGTCCTGACGGTTCGCACCGATCGCGGCGACTTCATCCTCGACAACATGCGCAACAAGGTAAAGCTCTGGTCCGAGACCGAATACACCTTCCTCAAGCGCCAATCCGTCGAGCATCCCGCCCGCTGGGTCAAGATACAGGACGGCCGCGCCGTCGCCGTCGGCAGCCTGAAGTAAGTATCCCATACAAGGATCGTCGGTGGCCTAGCACCGATGATCAAGAGCAGAGGCCCGGTCTCGTCCCCTGATTTCTGTCCAGACTGGTGCCTCTGAGCCGTTCCCACTGTCCCGGGAGCGGCTCTTTTTGGTTTCCGGCTTACTTCCAGCAGTATGCAACGATGTTCGCGGAATAGCACGGTCGCCAATATATTTTTAAAGCTTCATTAACCATCGTGGCGCCAATCATTTTTCCGACAAGACTCACCAAAAGTCTGACCCTGCCGCGGAATTGCCATCGCTCGAATTGAGGGTGGTATCCAGCGCAGAAGGAAATGAAGGCAAGGACATGGTTTCTTCTCCGTCATCAGCCTCGATCATCGACGAAAGGCCATTGATATCGAGCGGCCTCGTCTATCGGATTACGTCGGGCATAGCCGTGCTGGCTGCCCTTACCGTTGCCATATCCGTTGGCGGTCATTGGCTTGGCGAGAGAATTTCGTTGGGCGGCCATACCACTGACACCAAGCCCGTCTCCGTGACGATCGGCGAGGACACGCTGCGCCTGACGCCAAACACAATCCGCTTTCCGAGCGAGCGTGTGAACGGCACGGCCGAACGCGTCGATCTCTATCTCACCTGGCCGCAAATGCAGGGATATAGCGACGCCGATCGGCTTCGCTTTGACGATGTCTCTCAATCATCCTCGCTGATCTTCCTGCAACTCAGCCAAAGCACGATGTCGCGTGACATGTCCGGCCGGCTGGAGCCGATATATTCCCATATCGTGGATGGCGCACCATATGCCGGTCCCTATGGTCTGACGGCGCATCGCCTGCGTGCCGATGCCGGCTACAGCAACGAGATTCTTCTGACTGCGCCGCGTGCAGGTCAGCCCGACTATGTCGTGCGCTGCCTCCTGCCCGCTTCACCGGCCCTGGCAACCAGCGGCGACTGTCAGAGAGATGTCAAAGTGGGCAAGGACTTGAGCGTCCTCTATCGCTTTTCCAGCAATCAGCTCGGGGATTGGCGCACCATGGATGCCACCGTCCAGAGCTTCGTCAAAGCGCGGCTTGCTGACGCCTCCAGTTCTACATCCACTACTGGCGGCGGTCGCTAAAATGGCGCGAAAACCTGAAACCAACCGTTCATCATAAACCGATTGGTAACGCTAAGCCCTTACTCTCGAGCGCAACGGGCGTTTGTGGAAGGCAGCGGCCGGATCATCGAGAATGTAAATGCAAGCAGAGAGTGATTTAGTGTCCAGATCAACCCTTCCCGTATCGTCGTCTCAATCCGGTAAGATTCTGGCGAAAATGTTCTTAGGCTTTTCGGTTGCAACGGCAACAATCACGGTAACCGCCGTGAGCGCCGATGCTGGCACGAGGTACGCCGGCATCGTCGTCGATGCCAATACGGGCAACGTTCTCTACAGCGAAAATGCCGACACGCTTCACTATCCCGCCTCGCTGACCAAGATGATGACGGTCTATTTGACCTTCGAAGCGCTGGAAGCAGGCCGCATTACTCTCGATACCCCGGTCGTCTTCTCGAAGAATGCCGCGATGCAGGCGCCGACGAAGCTCGGCATCGGCACAGGTCGTTCCGTAACGGTTCGCGAGGCCATCCTCGGCATCGTCACCAAGTCGGCCAACGACGCCGCCATGGCGCTGGGCGAAATGCTCGGCGGTTCCGAGGAAGGCTTTGCGCGCATGATGAACGACAGGGCGCGCGCGCTCGGCATGACGCGTACGACCTACCGCAATCCAAACGGCCTGCCGAATACCGCGCAGATGACAACGGCACGTGACCAGGCGCGCCTCGGCATCGCCCTTCGCGAGCATTTCCCGCAATATTACGGCTTCTTCTCCGAAACGAGCTTCCGCCTTGGCAACAGGGTCATACCTGGCCACAATCACCTCATCGGTTCCGTGCGCGGCGTCGACGGCATCAAGACCGGTTATACGCGCGCAGCCGGATATAATCTCGCGACGTCGGTCAAGGTCGATGGGCGCTCGATTGTTGGCGTAGTGCTCGGCGGCGCATCCACGCCTGCCCGCGACAATCAGATGCGCAAATTGATCGCAGCATATCTGCCGCAGGCATCGACACGCCATATCGCCTCCGATGTCATTGCCCACGCGCCTGCGGCTGCACCCAGTGTGCAGGTCGCCAGTGCCCGCTTTGGTGAAGTCAACCGCGCAAAGATCCGCAACGATGAGTCCGCAGAAGCGATCGAGCCTCAGCAGCCGTCTAGCGCCGCAGCTTTTGCAGCAGTAACGCCGAAGTCGGCTAATCCGCTGCTTGCAGCACAGCCTGTTCCGCAACGCACGGCTTCCGACGATACCGATTCTGATGATGCGGATGAGGATGAAGTCGACACCGTTACCACCGCCTCGATCTCCAAGGCGGATACGAAGGTCATGAAGCTGCAGCGCGCTGAGAAGGCGGAGAAGACGGAAAAGGTTGCTAAGGCTGAAAAGGCCGAGCGCGATCCTACCGGTTGGGTCGTCCAGATCGGCGTTTCCTCCAGCAAGGACGGTGCCAGCGATCTTCTCGACACAGCCAAGAGCAAGGGCGGCAAGGCATTGCGCTCGGCAAAACCCTATACCGTCGCCTTTGACGGCGGCTACCGTGCCCGCTTTAGCGGCTTTGAAGATCAAGGCTCTGCCCTCAACGCCTGCAAGGCTTTGAAGCGCGCCGGCGTCAAGTGCTGGGCGAGTGTGGAATAAATGGCGACCAATGTGTTTCGGGTCGCATGAAGCATGTGCAGGAAAAATGCGCAGCGGTTTTCCGCTCGGAATGCGGACGAAACAAGAAGGCTTTGCGTTTTCGCGATTCAAGGAAAGCGGAAACGCGTGAAGATCGGTCGGGCCTCCATGATTGGAGCCTGGCTTCCCGGTTCCGGATGTCCATCGGACCGGCCCTGAGTTTGTAACGTGTACGGGGATTTGAAATGGCAATGAACGAGAACTATCCCGGTTTCTCGCTCGACAGCGGGGGCAAGACGAAACCGAAGAGCTTCGCTCTTCATCCGCTGCATGAGGCGGCGATGCGGCTGGCCGATCTCGGCCTTAATCGCTCGCGACCACGCAACAAGACGAAAGATCTGATTGGCATACTGCTGTGCCACGGCGCGCGCGCCTGGCGGTATTCGCAGCCGGACGCCCATATCCATTTGCATATCACTGCCCCGAGCGGTCGCGCTCCGGTCATGATGCGGCTGCGTTAAGCAGCCGCCCTACAGCAATCCAAGTTCTGAAAGTTCTCGCCGCAGGTCGGCGGGCAACTCGGCGGCCGCGCCGAGGCTATCGAGATCGCGCGGCACATCATCCTGAGGCAGATAGCGCCAGCCCTGAAACGGCCGACGAGGCTGCCCGGTCGTTTCGACGACGCTCGGGTCGAGAATGAGCCGGCAGCGCTGAATGCCTTCGGCATCCGTGAAGGTCTCGATATCGAGCAACCTCTGCCGCGCCTGCACCTGGCCCTTGATAACCCAATAGAGCGAGCCGCCATCGAGCAGCTCCTCCATGCGCTTCGGCACCATGCGGGTCGTATGGGTCGTGTGCGGCTCCAGACCGGCTGCGATGGCGTTCATCGCCCGCTCGGAAACCCATTCGCGCAGGTCGTCGATGGAATCCGCGCCTACGCACAATTTGATGAGATGCAAAGCCATGGATGTCGTTGAAGTCCTTTTGGCTGAGGACGTCAAGCCTTTAGATCAGGCGTCCACACTCAGCATTCGACGACATTCACTGCAAGGCCGCCGGTCGAGGTTTCCTTGTATTTCTCGCTCATATCGTGGCCGGTCTGACGCATGGTTTCGATACAGGCGTCGAGCGGCACGAAATGCTGGCCATCGCCCTTGATCGCCAGAGAGGCGGCTGTGACCGCCTTGACCGCACCGAGGGCGTTTCGCTCGATGCAGGGCACCTGAACGAGACCGGCAATCGGGTCGCAGGTCATGCCGAGATGATGTTCCAGTGCGATTTCCGCCGCATTCTCGATCTGCGCAGGCGTGGCGCCCATGACGGCGGCAAGTCCTGCGGCCGCCATTGCGGCTGCGGAACCCACCTCGCCCTGACAGCCGACTTCGGCGCCGGAGATCGAAGCGTTGTGCTTGATGATGCCGCCGACTGCAGCCGCGGTCAGAAGGTAATTGTGAATACCTTCCTGGTCCCAGTCCTCGTGGAAGTGCTGGTAGTAGCGAATCGTCGCCGGAATGACGCCCGCCGCACCATTGGTCGGCGCAGTCACGACGCGGCCACCAGCAGCATTTTCCTCGTTGACGGCCATGGCGTAGACGCTGAGCCAGTCGTTGGCGAGGAGAGGATTGATGCGGTTGCTGCGCCATTCCTCCTGCAGCTTGTCATGGATGGCGCGCGCACGCCGGCGTACTTTCAGGCCCCCCGGCATGATGCCGTCGACCTTGAGACCGCGATCGATACAACTGCTCATGGCAGCCCAGATGCGATCGAGGCCGGCATCGAGCTCCTCGGCGCTCATGCGCGTCTCTTCATTGGCCCGCTTCATCTGCGCGATCGTCAGACCGGAGCGCTCGGACATGTCAAGCATCTGCTTGGCACTGGCAAAGGGGAACGGAACGCGTTCGCCCGCGGCAGCGGGCTTCTTCTTGTCCGCCTTCATCTGCTCCAGTTCGGTATCGGTGACGACAAAACCACCACCGACGGAATAATAGATTCGCTTGACGAGCAGGCGGTCGTCTTTGTCGAGAGCCGAAAAGCTCATGCCGTTGGCATGGCCCGGCAGCGGCACCTTCTTGTCGAAGATGAGATCGGTCTTGGGCTGGAACTGATAAGCAGGATGGCCGGGCGGCGTGATATGTCCGCTGCGCTCGACCTCATCGATAATGGCATCCATCCGGTCCGGATCGACTGTGTCCGGACGCTCGCCCATCAGGCCTAGAACGACTGCCCTGCCCGTGCCATGACCGATGCCGGTATGGGCAAGCGAGCCATGCAGACTGACCTTGATCGAAGCGACCTGCACATTCGATGACGGACGCGGCCATTCATTCGACAGCACCAGATCCAGAAAGCGATTCGCGGCGGACATTGGCCCCATGGTGTGCGAGCTGGACGGTCCCACACCGATCTTGAAAACATCGAAAACTGAAAGAAACATGAACCTTTATTGCCTCCTCGGCAAATCGACTTTGAGCAAAGCTACGCTATCAGGGCAACCTTGCATGGCGATCGACCGACATCGGATTTCATGGCAGCGACATTACATGTAGGCATCGGGCGAGGCAAACAGAAGGGCATTGCACCCTGCCCGCTCTAAGTTACAGTCCACACCGGATTGATCCGGGAGAATCTGCCTTTATGACGACTGCCGACTATGTCGCCCTTACCCTCTTTGTCTTCCTCTGGGTTGCGCTGAACTGGATCGTCGGCAGCGCCCGTTTCTTCAATCGCACCAGCCTGACGCTTGCGATGAACGAGCGCCGGCGCGAGTGGATCTATAATTCTCTGCGGCGCGATCTGAAGATGATCGATACGCAGATCCTGTCGGGATTGCAGAACGGCACCGGCTTCTTCGCATCCACCTCGATCTTCGCCATCGGCAGCTGCTTCGCGCTGCTCGGCGCAACGGACAAGATCAACGCCTTTTTCTCCGATCTGCCTTTCATCTTCAATGGCGGCCGTGCTGCCTTCGAGATCAAGGTGGCAGGCCTGGCCTGCCTCTTTGGCTATGCCTTCTTCAAATTCGGTTGGGCTTACCGCCTGTTCAACTATTGCACCATTCTCTTCGGTTCCCTGCCGATGCGGGATGAGGCCATTCTCGATCCGATTGGCGCCGAACGGGCAGCGGAACGGGTGGTGCGCATGAACATCATAGCCGCGCGCAATTTCAACGCGGGGCTGCGGGCGATTTTCCTGTCGATCGGCTATCTCGGCTGGTTCGTGAGCCCATATGTGTTCATGGTCACGACCATGTTCATCATCGCCGTACTGATCCGCCGTCAGTTTTTTTCCGACGCCCGTCTGGCCATCATGGACGGCGATGTGCCATGACAAGCCCGCGTCGCCGCAGGCGACATCAGTGATTTGAGTTCATGCCTGGAAGGACCCGCCCAATGGTCGCTATCGCCGAGAGTGCTGATGCACAGCAAAAGACGCCGCGCATCGGCATTCTGGATACGGCACGCGGCATCGCTCTGCTGGCGATGGCAAGCTACCATTGCACCTGGGATTTCGAGTTTTTCGGCTATCTCGACGCCGGCACGGCGGAAACGGGCTGGCTGAAGGTTTATGCCCGCGCGATCGCCAGCACCTTCCTCTTTCTCGCCGGCTTCAGCCTTGTTCTCGCCAACACGCCCGAGATTCGCTGGCGCTCCTATGGGCGCCGGCTGGGAATGATCGTCGCCGCAGCGCTGGCGATCTCAATCGTCACGAAATTCCTTATCGGGCCTGGCTGGATCTATTTCGGCATCCTCCATTCAATTGCGGCCGCGAGCCTAATCGGCCTTCTCTTCCTGCGTTTACCGGCGTTCGCGACACTGCTGATTGCGGCATTGCTGGGAGCCGGCATCGTCGTCGACAATGTCATCGCGCCTTTTTCACTCCATTCAGCCGCCTTTGATACGCCATGGCTCTGGTGGATAGGCCTGTCGCAGACACCTCAACAGTCGAACGACTACGTGCCGCTCTTCCCCTGGCTGACGCCGTTTCTCTTCGGCCTCGGCATGGCGCAACTTGCAATGTCCTTCGGCTGGCTGAAATGGCTGACGAAATTCGGCCCGGGCCACAATCTCATCGCCCGAGCGGGCCGTCACAGTCTCGCCTTCTACCTTGTTCATCAACCGCTGCTGTTCGGCCTTGTCTATCTCCTGTCGCAGGTCGCCCCGGCTCCGCTGCCGGATCCGACTGTCGGCTACATCAAGCAATGCGTGGCGTCCTGCACCCAATCTGGCGACGAAAAAATGTGCCGAAGCTTCTGCCAGTGCACACTTGACAAGTTGCAGGCACAAAATCTCTTCAACCCCCTGGAATCCGGGGCGATTAAAGCAGATAGCGATGAACGTGTAAGCCGAATCGCGATACAATGCACGGGTGAAGCGCAATGACAGGGTTATTCTATGAATGCCTATCGTTCGAAGTCGCTGAGTTTTCCGTGGCCGCCGCTCCTCTATAGCGTCGCCGTTGTCATCGCTCTGTGCTTGCAGCGATACTATCCATTTCTACTACCGTTTATCTGGTCCATTGCCGCATGGATCCTAGGAGCTTGTTTGACCGCATTTGCCGTGACTCTGAATGTCTGGGCGGTCAAAACGTTGATGGAGCGTCACACGACTGTCCTGACGCAACGCTGTAGCGCATATCTCGTAACGACTGGCCCGTTTCGGTTCACGCGAAATCCGACCTATCTCGGCTATACCCTGTTGACGGCTGGGCTCGGCCTATTGATCGGCAATCTCTGGTTCGTGGCGATGGCAGCCGCGGCGGCCGCGCTCACCACGCTGCTCGTCATTCGCTGCGAGGAGATGCATCTCCTCTCCCGCTTCGGCTGCGAATTCGAATTCTATTGCAAACACACGCGTCGCTGGATTTGAGGCGAGCGGACTGAAGGATTGCCTCGAGGAGGCGTCCTGGTGCGGTCTACCGGTTTCCCAAGAATAGGAGAACCTGACCGATCTTCTCTCTCTTGCGGTAAACCAGATACGTCTCGTTCAGAAGCGTTCCCGCCGGAACTATGGCAATAAAGTTGTCTGCTTAAGCCTTAACGGACGCGATCACGTCCCAACGCCGATTTCAGCCAGGCGGCCAAGACAGGCTTCCTCGACATTGTCGAGTTCGCTCAGCGTATCGTCTATATCCTTGCGCTTCTGGCGCAGCTCGTCGCGCTTTTCATCGACGCGTTTCATCAGCAGCTTCAGCTGGCCGATCTCGCCCGGAGGCTCCTTGTAGACCTGAATGATCTCGCGGATTTCTGCAATGGTAAAGCCGATACGGCGGCCGCGGAGGATTTCGGCGATGAGGCGCCGGTCGGCCGGACGAAACAGACGGGTACGCCCCTTGCGCTCGGGCTGAATAAGACCCTCGTCCTCATAGAACCGCAATGTTCGGGTCGAAACTCCGAATTCCCGCGTAAGCTCCGTTATGCTATAATATCCGTCTACCAAGAATCCGCCCCTATCTGACGCGTGCTATAATATTGACTTTTACGTAATAGTCAATTTTCGCACATGAAGCCATCTCCGCCGCGGTCTTGCCCGATGACGAAGAGCTTGCCGTGGCATCACCCGTGATGCGGATCCCTTATTTGCAACTGCGGGCAACATAGCGAAATCCGACGCTTCAGGCGCTGTCTCAGCAACATGCGCCTCGGAAGAGTTCAGTAGACGAGCATCATGGCCACGCGGCGAAGCGGATCGAGACCTTTCGCCTCTTCCGAGTGAAGAATTGTGCTCAAGCGCTCTGGACAGGCGTCTCGCTCTATCATCTGAAATCCCAATGAAGCGTAGAACGAGGCATTGAAAGGCGCAAATCGGTCTGTCGTGAGCGTTGCGCCCGCGAGCTTTCGTTCCCGGCCCTCGGCGAGCAATGTCTGCATCAATTGTCGCCCAATCCCCTTGCGCTGCCAGTCCGGATGCACATCCATCTCGCCAACATGCAAACAGCCTTCAGCAACATATCCTCCGGCATAGCCAACCGGCCTGTCGCTTTCGTCGAATGCTGCGTACAGAAATCCGGCGTCGAGATATTCCTGCAGATCTTCCGCGCTGCTTGCCACCGCCTCGCCAGTGACGGCACCCGCCGCACGCAATGTTTCAAACGACGCAAGCTCCACGGCCTGCAATGCTGGAAAATGCCGCGGGTAAGCTCGCTTGATACGGATGTTCACATCGACCACGTCTGTTTACCTTTCCGATTTCCGCTGCCCCGACAATCGAACCGGTCTCTACCGACGATTGTTCACGACGCCTTGGCGATCTTCTAATCGAGAAGAAAAATCAACGTCAACAAGCAGATAGACGAAGGCGCTGATATTTTGTATTTGCTCGGTAAGACGATCGCTTGCCGTTGCTTCGCTCCAGTCTTGCGCGTCAACATGCGCCGTTCCAACAATGGAGAGCCCGATGCCGGTTCGCCCCATTATTCGTTTTCCCAATCCATTGCTGCAAACGGGCTGCGTGCCCGTTACTGTGTTCGATGACGATCTGCGCGCTCTGGCGGCGGATCTGCTGGACACGATGCACGCCGCGTCGGGCGTCGGCATCACCGGTTCGCATATCGGCGTGCTTCAGCGGATCGTTGTGATCGAACTCGACCGGGAAGACAGCACGCGCACCTACATCAATCCTCAGCTTCTCTGGTCGTCGGAAGAAACCACGCGACATATGGAAGGCAGCGTTTCCATGCCCGGGATTACAGAGGAGATCGTGCGGCCGAAAGCCATCCGCTTTTCCTATCAGGACGTGAATGGCGTGGTGCATGAAGAACAGGCTGAAGATTTTCTTGCGATCTGTATCCAGCACGAGATCGACCAGCTCGACGGCATATTCTGGCTGCAGCGACTTTCAAAGCTCAAGCGTGACCGCTTGATCAAGAAGTGGGAAAAGATCCGCCGCTGACCTCTCCAAATAGAAACGGGCGCCGTGACGGCGCCCGCTGAATATTCGGTTGATCCGGAAATCAGCCCTTGAGCTTGGTGTTGCAGAGGCTGTAGTAGCCGCCGCCCTTCTGGATCCACTTCAGGCCGCCGAGCGCGTTCTTGGCCTTGGCAGCATTGTAAGCGTCGACGCAGGTGTGGAAGCGGCCCTTGCCGGGCGTTTCGCTGGCATACTTGGCATCAACCTTGGCTGGGAAGGTTACGCCTGCCGGAGCAGCTGTCGTCGGCTTTGCCGGCTCGGCTGCCGGCGGCTTCGTCGCGTCAGGCTCGCTGGCATCGACCTTGGCGGCTGCAGTCGTCTTCGCCGTCTTGGCAGCCGGTGCGGTCGTTGCCGGGGCTGTGGCTGCGGGAGCAGCAGCAGCAGCAGCACCTGCATCGGCGCTGCACTGCGTGGCGCGGAAGTCATTCCACTTCTGGCCGTTCAGAGTGCCAGCGGTTTTAGCTGCCTGATATTTGGCGCTGCACTCTTTCATGGTTAGCGCAGAAGCCGAAGAAGCGAGGCCCATCGAGCCTACAACTGTAAGAGACGCAAGGGACATCAACAGAATGGCACGACTAGTCATTGGCATTTCCTCCGCTCTATGACGAATGTCGAAACTATTAATCGTATCGTCCCTACCGATTGTCAATCGACAGGCGATTTGGGGGCGACGGATGACACCATATGCGGACGAATATGAACGTAGACTGTACGAAAACAGCTACCAGAAAGGGCAATTTGATCCGATCGGCAATCATCGATAGCACTTCGTCATTGGCGCCGAATCGGTTGAAAATCAAGGGAATCACAGGCCGATATGGCACAATATGGTTCCCATCCCGCCCGCTATTGGCAGGTCACCGATGCACTGGGGCTGCAATAGCACTCATAGCGCTGAGCCGGGCATATCGCGACCGCCACGCTGAAATCATGACAGTTGCATTCGATGTGAAATTGTTGATCCGAAGTTGCCGAGGTGGCGCTGTAGGTGGAGAAGCCGGTGCCGATATCGGCCGGGCGAGAGCCGACGCTGAAGGAGTAGTTTGAGGGAGGGGGTGGAGGCGAAGAATTATCCTGCTGCGCCAGCGCCGTCAGCGGCAACCAAACCGCCCAAACGGCGACGGACAGCACTCGTGAAATCGCTTTGACCATTATGCACCCTCTACTGACACATGAGATAGGCATGAGGAATGCAGCTGCAGGCGTAGGACTGGGTCGGACACATCATGTCCTGCAAGGTATGATCGTCGCAATTGCATGTTACCAGGTAGGATGCGTTGTTCGGCATTTTCAGGATGCTCGAGGTTGAATAACCGCTGCCGAGGTCCGCGCGCCTGTAGCTGAATGTTGATGCCGAATTCTGATCATTGGGCGCGCTGTTCGCAGCCAGCACGGCACCTGGCGTGAGCGCTATCGCAATTAACAGCCGCAACACCCTCCTAAGTCCTGCGAAGGATCGGATTCCGCTCGTACTGGCACTCATCTCTTTGCTCCATCAACGCAACCAATCGCAAAACATCCTAGCCCCGGAGTGTTTCCTGCGTTTCTCTCGCTGTTGCGAAACGTTTCCGATTTAGTGATTTGCGCCCACGAGATAGAATTGGCGTAGGCCTAGCGACAAGTCCGTGTCAGGCGCGTCGATCGCGGCGCACCAGAGTGGCCGTGCGCTCGTTGATCGTCGAAGGCTCCGGAAAAATGGCGCCGCGGCGGGAGCCGAAACAATCATCAAAACGATGCGGCGAACCGCTGACGAGCGCCGCTTCGCGTGGCAGCGGCGCGATTTTCAACGAGATACAACTTAACGTAAGAATCAGGTCTTGAAGTGTAGCCGCACCGCCCTAATCTCTTTTTGGCAGTTCCCCTCTCTATGCCCTGGATGCTCTCCCTTCCAGGGCATTTTTCTTGAGGAACAAGCTGCATGACGATCGACTATCGCATAAAATGATTCGCCATGATCTCAAGATGAGCGTAGGTTGCGCGAACCGTCGGCTACCGAACCCGTAGGCGCTGGCGGCCGAGAGATATCAAAGCTCTCGCCTGCAGAGGTCAAGGAGTTCCCGCATGACCTCGCATGACAATCAAGACAATATACTCAGCGACCAACAACTGCATGATCTTCTCAAAACGGAAGACGAGATCGATCGTTTGGAAAAGGTAAAATTACCTGCCCCATATGCTCCCGCCGTATTTCGGGAGCAGGATGTGCAAGAGTCTCCCGTCTAGGCGCTGGGATAGCGACACCAATCCTTTGAAAGGCGGGACAGGCGTATGGGCCTGTTCTTTCTGTCGCCGAAACACGGCCCCTAGCCGGACACTAGGCGTCGTTGACCGTTTGACCGAACACTTGTTCAAACGCCTCGCGAAGACGCATGTCCACATCCGGCATCATGACAGGGAGACCGAGATCGACGAGGCTGGTAACGCCATATGCGGAGATTCCACACGGAACGATCCCGGTGAAATGACCGAGATCGGGATCGACGTTCAGCGAAAGACCGTGAAACGTCACCCATTTGCGCACGCGGATGCCAAGGGCGGCAACCTTGTCTTCGGCAACCGTACCATCTGGCAAAACCGGCTTTTCCGGACGCCTGACCCAGACACCGACCCTATCCTCGCGTCGCTCGCCGCGCACGTTCATCGAATCGAGCGTGCGGATGATCACTTCTTCAAGCGCGCCGACAAAGGCGCGGATATCCTGTCGCCGACACTTCAGGTCCAGCATGACATAAGCCACGCGCTGCCCCGGCCCATGATAAGTATATTCGCCGCCGCGCCCGGTCGAGAAAACCGGGAATCGGTCCGGCTCGATGAGATCGGCCGCATTGGCGCTGGTGCCTGCCGTATAGAGAGGCGGATGCTCCACCAGCCAGACCAGCTCCGACGCCCGACCCTCGGCGATATCAGCGACCTCGGCCTCCATCGTTGCGACGGCCTCGTCATAAGGAACAAGACCATCGCTGATCCGCCAGCGAACCGGCGGCGTGCCTTGAACGGGAAACATTTGGTGAGAAAGTTCTGTGCGAAGCATTTTTGGGCAGTCCTTTATCCGCCGCAGGCCGCCTTTGTGGAAATCCTGCGTGCCGGCGAGTTATCCACATATGGCGCTATTCCGGCGGAAATTCAAACATCTACGGCATTTTCCCGGCATTCCCGCGGGTGCGATCGGAGGAGCTGTGAAGGAATTTAAAAAAACTGACATATCGCTCTTGTGCCCCCCGAATGCTTTTGCTACATGCAGCCCCGCCGGAGCAATTCGGCGCTACCACGATGCGGTCGTGGCGGAATTGGTAGACGCGCAGCGTTGAGGTCGCTGTGGGGCAACCCGTGGAAGTTCGAGTCTTCTCGACCGCACCAAAAACCCGGCTTAGGCCGGGTTTTTTGTTTTTAAAACAACGCCATAGATGACAAGGTGTCCCACATCAGAACCAAGCGCGGGACACATCAGCTCGCAGGCACCGTGGACAGAGCTTTCCACTAAATTCGCGATGTGTGGATATTGCGCTTCCCAGCGCCATTCAAAGCATAAGAAATTTAATATCGACTCGCGTCCCAATGGCGTTAGGGTTGGCGATGGAAAACATAAAATCGCCTCGGATCAGCGCGCAGCATCCCGACCGTGACCTAGAATGCCAGGCCGCCTTGAGCGAAGCCTTTGCCGAGCTAGCCGATCGAGCCGCCGCCGCCGGCTGGTCTGATAAAGAGGTTGCTGCCGCCCTCACCGCCCTTGCGGACAATCGGATGCTTGGAGCGGCAGAGATAGCCAAGGTCGAGGATTTGCTCGCCAGCCTGAAGCGCCGTTAGTTCGACGAGCCCTCGAACTTGCACGTGAACGGTTCACACCTATACAGGATAAACAGGTTGCGCGACAGAAAATAGAACTTCGGCTGAACAGCCATGCATCGACTGTTGGGAGCTGAAGCATGATGATTGGCCCCGTAGGACCACAAGAGCGGAAAAACTGGAAGAACAACCAGAAATACCTGAGACCATAGTCGCACTTCTTTTGATCTATGTTTTCGAGAATACGTCTTTCGGAGACGCGGTGGCCATCTTCTTTATTTTCGGATTTTGCCTGTTTACAATGATTGATTTCAAAGAGACGCTTCGAAAACTCTCAGCAAAAATTGGTAAAGTAAATATACTTTGATCCGCGCTGCCTTCCGCCAAGCCGACTTCGCGCGATTGAAAGTGCCTGGTCGCTTGACTTCGCTCCGCCATCTGGCACCGTAGAAGCGACTTCTCAAGTGGGAGGATCGATGACCCCGGAACGCTTTTCCGAATGCCTTCTGCATATCCGCTGGACGCCGATCAACTTGGCGAGCGCTCTGCAATGCGACCTGTCATGGGTGGAAGCGCTGGAAGCGGGGAATATAGAGGTGCCGGCCGGATTGGCGGCGTGGCTGGAAACTCTCGCGCAATGCCATGAGGCAGCCGGTGTTCCAACCACGTATCGAGGTCGCGGGCACGATTTATTCTGACGGAGACGAACCCGGAAGACGAAGCCAAGTTCCTGAACGGTAGGTGGCTGACCTCAAATGGAGGCATTTGCGATGAATGATGATTTTCGCTCAAGGCTCATCAAAATCAGGGAAGAGAAGATCGCGCATCGTGACGAACTGCTTGAAATGAAGATCCAGGCCACGAGCGGGAAACAGGTCGGTGGTGCTATCGATATTGACGGCTTGATCATTCACGAACAACTCGCGATCGACAACCTCAGCGACGCAATCGCTCGTCTCACTTAGAAGCCAAATTAGCAGATCAAACTAAGAGCGAATGCGGTCTTCATCCCAATGTGAGCTAGCCAAAGGCATTCGTAAAACCTAACATCCGCAGACCGATCATCAGTAGTGACGCAAGCGGCGGAAAAGGGAGGCCTAAAGGCATGTCTAACAAGTGGTATATTGAGAGCTATGCAGCAGACGGTTTAGCTGCCGAGGAATGGGCACACCACAAAAGTTATGAAGAGGCCATCGTTGCGGTAACGCAGATTGTTGCGGCCGGAAAAATAGCACGCCTTTTAGCACCTATCACGGCATCCTCGGCGCAGCTTGAATCGTTTCAAAGACTCGGACCTGTCCAACGCATTTAAATTCTTGGCTACGAGATCGAATGCGACAATGACCGGGGCCGTTCTCCACCAAACTGATATCGAGCGCATCCTCCGTGCCGCCAAGACCACCGCCGGCTTTAGGCGGCGCTAGACTTCCCCGATGGATCGAGCGTCTCCCTAAGCTCCATGACGGCTCGCTGGATCAGGTTAATCCCCTCCTGGAGCGCATCAACCTGATCTCGATCGTCCACCGATATGGTCGCCATCTCGACCAAAAGAACCAGATCCTCCAGCCTCCGAATCTGGTCGAATACCTTCACATTGACATCCATTGTCATTCTCCTTGGTTTGCCGCGCACCAAACCTTGGAGAGCCCCGGCCGTCCACTCGCAAAAGTGTCAGTTGTTCGCGCCTTAAAGCAGCTAGGTGCAAATTCGCACGGCGGTAGTCTGGAACCATTGGTCCCGTTGAGGGTTATGTCTTAGAGGAGTACTCCGATGAGTAACGACATCAATAGACCAAGCCCCGATCCCAAAGCGACAACGATACGCCAGCAGCCCGCGATTCCGTGGACCGCAATACTTGTGGCTGTTCTCGTGGGGGCCTTTACCTGGAATTTCTGGCCGCATGCCAGCACCACGACGCCTATCCAAACCCACACGACCACACAGCAGCCTTCGACTACAACCGTGCCTGCGGCTGCCCCCGCGCAGAAATAGGAACGGTCTTCGAGAGGAGGATAAGCCTATGGTCAAACATGACAAACAGCCTACATCGAGCAAATCGAGTGCGAAGGACGCTCGCAAGAGCAATGCTTCCGCGTATGAGCGAGGCGCGGACGCCGGTAAACAAAAATATCCCAAAGAAGGTAACCCCTACCCCGAGGGCAGTGGGGCCGCAAAATCGTTCGAACACGGACAGCTAGACGCCCAAAAGGTCAGATGCAGCGATAAACCGCCGGGACGATAGTTGACGACACCGATAACCAGCAGCGTAGTGCCACGGTTCTAGTAGACTTCTCACCAGCGATATTTTCTGGCGCCATTGGAAATTTTAAGGATTATGTCAGACCCCTCCTGTAGGGCGTCCTTGCGAAATTGGCGCCCCCAATCGACGTTTCGCATGAAGTGCCCGAAAGCGCTTCAGCTCTGCCTCCGCAAAGGGGCAGAGCTTTTTTGTCGATTTCCTTCCAACATTGATCTTCGACGCCTTCTTCGAATGGGCGCGATGCCTTCAGCCGCCTATGCCAATTCGAGATGAATTATCGCGCGATCTCGTCACGCTCGATAAAGCCCCTAAAATTTGAATGCCGCTCACCCCATCTATGTATCTGCGAGGTCGCAACACAGGGGTTTCATCATGCAGACGGTCATCAGTCCCGAGGCGAGAAAGAAACTCAATGAGCTGCATGCGAGCCATTCGAAGGCCAAAGCACGTGCAAACCATGTTCTCGAGAAGTCCGGCGTGGAATCCGAGGCCTTTCGAAAAGCCGACAAAGAGGCGACAAGACTTTGGCGCCTCATGCAAGAAATTATGGCTTAGCCCGCCAACGTTCCTACCCACCGATTAATGTTCGACGGGTTGCCCAAATGGTCTGGATGCCTGCAGCCGGCTATCCCAGTTCGCGATGAACTGGCGCGCAATCTCTGGGCTGTCCGTGAAGGTCACGTTCTCCGCATTCCGCTTCTGCGCCGCGGCAGTGTAATTGTATGAGCCGCCGATCGTCAGGCGCTCGTCAATCACCATGATCTTGTTGTGGGCAATCGCTGGCTCGAAATCGATCCAGACCGGAATACCTGCGGCGTCTAGCAGCGTAGCGCCAGAGTATTTCCGCTCGTTCGTCTTGTCGAGGATCGCCAGGACTTCAACGCCCCTGCCCGCGGCCCGCTGTAGCGCATGGATGATCGGGAGCGCTGTGAAGCCATAAGCCTGGACATGGATAGAAGATTTGGCGCTATCGATCTCGTTGACGATCCGGCTTTCGCATTGTTCGGCGGGAGTGAAACAGACGGAGACCTTCGCGCTCGTAGCATCGGAAGCAACAGCGATGGCTGACGATGCGGCAAAGAGCAATATTGCAACAGCTGCGAATCTCATATCTTTTGGATAGCATATGCGCGTCGTCAGCATTGGTTGGAGAAGAGAAGCGGAGCCGAAACCCCGCCTCTTTGTGTCAATCGGTTACCCCGCAGGCAACACCTTGTAGTTGGAGGTTGCGATTAGTCGCGGCAAATGAGGAAGTGCAGCAGGATCGCGGGTGTTGAAATAGCGCTCGGAGTGTTCCGGTATCCAAACGGTATCGACGAACTCAATGAAGAGCGGCAGCATCCCGACGGGATATTGACGAACCTCCCCCTCCCATTCGTCGGTTAGGTGCATGTACATACTGTAGTTGTCGGAAAGCGCCGGATGCTTCGCTTTCAACCATTTCGAAAAGAGAGTGCCGACGCTGTTGTCGGGACGAAGTTGTTTTCCGTCCGGGCCGACATCCCGCATGATATGCCCAACCATTTCCAATCGGCCCCACAAGCGGATAACGAGCTCAGAAATAACAGAAAAGTAGCCTGGGGTGACGCGATCCCAGTTTGCATTATACCTGCGAATAAACGCTGGCATTTTGCCATGGTAGCCTCCCG
>NZ_JAELTU010000935.1 GCF_016429015.1 Rhizobium sp. ASV20 | reverse complement strand
CCCCCCCCCCCCCCCCCCCCCCCCCCCCCCCCCCCCCCCCCCCCCCCCCCCCCCCCCCCCCCCCCCCCCCCCCCCCCCCCCCCCCCCCCCCCCCCCCCCCCCCCCCCCCCCCCCCTTTAATGACACGCCGACCACCGAGATCTACACTCCAAGAATTTCGTCGGCAGCGTCAGATGTGTATAAGAGACAGCGGATGAACCGTGCGGCGTCCCGCGCAAAGACGTTCCAGCCCGGCGACTTTCGGCCAGAGATTTCCTCTGGCCGACGTGGCCCATGTCGTTGACCGACCGCTGCGGATAGGCACTGAAGCGGTCGGC
>NZ_JAELTU010000934.1 GCF_016429015.1 Rhizobium sp. ASV20 | reverse complement strand
CCCCCCCCCCCCCCCCCCCCCCCCCCCCCCCCCCCCCCCCCCCCCCCCCCCCCCCCCCCCCCCCCCCCCCCCCCCCCCCCCCCCCCCCCCCCCCCCCCCCCCCCCCCCCCCCCTTTTTACTGATACGCCGACCACCGAGATCTACACTCCAAGAATTTCGTCGGCAGCGTCAGATGTGTATAAGAGACAGGAGCCAAGCCGGGGGCTAGCTCAATGGCACGGCCTGTCGAGGCCGAATCCATGGCAACGGCTTCCGTCTTGGATGGCTTGGCGCCGGCCTTGTCGTGCAGTTCAAGGATGGTCGGGAGCGCGGAGGC
>NZ_JAELTU010000933.1 GCF_016429015.1 Rhizobium sp. ASV20 | reverse complement strand
CCCCCCCCCCCCCCCCCCCCCCCCCCCCCCCCCCCCCCCCCCCCCCCCCCCCCCCCCCCCCCCCCCCCCCCCCCCCCCCCCCCCCCCCCCCCCCCCCCCCCCCCCCCCCCCCCCTTTTAATGCTACGCCGACCACCGAGATCTACACTCCAAGAATTTCGTCGGCAGCGTCAGATGTGTATAAGAGACAGGGTTACGGCTGCTCATGGGGAGGGAGCGCGTGGCGCAAAAGATAAAGCTTTCGACGATTGCGGAAACGCTTGGCATTTCAACGGCAACTGTCTCTCTGGCCCTGCGCGACAGCCCATTGGTCGCGGT
>NZ_JAELTU010000932.1 GCF_016429015.1 Rhizobium sp. ASV20 | reverse complement strand
CCCCCCCCCCCCCCCCCCCCCCCCCCCCCCCCCCCCCCCCCCCCCCCCCCCCCCCCCCCCCCCCCCCCCCCCCCCCCCCCCCCCCCCCCCCCCCCCCCCCCCCCCCCCCCCCCCTTTTAATGACCCGCCGACCACCGAGATCTACACTCCAAGAATTTCGTCGGCAGCGTCAGATGTGTATAAGAGACAGTCCTTGTACCAGCCACGTTTGCGCGGGTCGAAGCCCTTGGGCATCTCGCCAGCGGGCAGGCGCGCAAAGCTGCCATCGGTCTCGTTGCCGAAATAGACCATCGCGAATTCTCGTGCCAGCAACGGAT
>NZ_JAELTU010000931.1 GCF_016429015.1 Rhizobium sp. ASV20 | reverse complement strand
GGCGACGCTCGCGAGGACTGGGCTGTCATTCGTGCTCTTTCCGACGTGCTCGGAAAGAAGCTTCCCTTTGATTCGCTGAGAGAATTGCGTGCGAAGCTCTATGCAGCCTTCCCGCATTTCGCCGGCACTGTCTCTTATACACATCTGACGCTGCCGACGAAATTCTTGGAGTGTAGATCTCGGTGGTCGGCGTAGCATTAAAAAGGGGGGGGGGGGGGGGGGGGGGGGGGGGGGGGGGGGGGGGGGGGGGGGGGGGGGGGGGGGGGGGGGGGGGGGGGGGGGGGGGGGGGGGGGGGGGGGGGGGGGGGGGGGGGGGG
>NZ_JAELTU010000930.1 GCF_016429015.1 Rhizobium sp. ASV20 | reverse complement strand
CCCCCCCCCCCCCCCCCCCCCCCCCCCCCCCCCCCCCCCCCCCCCCCCCCCCCCCCCCCCCCCCCCCCCCCCCCCCCCCCCCCCCCCCCCCCCCCCCCCCCCCCCCCCCCCCCCTTTTACTGATACGCCGACCACCGAGATCTACACTCCAAGAATTTCGTCGGCAGCGTCAGATGTGTATAAGAGACAGGTCCTACGCCACCGGCGCCGTCTCTGGCGCCTCAGAGGTGGGCGGCCTTGTCGGGCACAACATAGGCGGGATCATGCAGGCCTATTGGGACACGCAGACCAGTGGGTCGGGCGTCGGCGTCGGTGTC
>NZ_JAELTU010000929.1 GCF_016429015.1 Rhizobium sp. ASV20 | reverse complement strand
CCCCCCCCCCCCCCCCCCCCCCCCCCCCCCCCCCCCCCCCCCCCCCCCCCCCCCCCCCCCCCCCCCCCCCCCCCCCCCCCCCCCCCCCCCCCCCCCCCCCCCCCCCCCCCCCCTTTTTAATGCTCCGCCGACCACCGAGATCTACACTCCAAGAATTTCGTCGGCAGCGTCAGATGTGTATAAGAGACAGCCCTACAGCACCGGCAATTCACCGATCCCGAACGGCAACATGCTGCGCAAGCCGCAATGCCATTTCGGCTGGGACTGGAACATCGCGATCGCGCCGCTCGGTCTCTACGGCACTATTGCGCTGAAGA
>NZ_JAELTU010000125.1 GCF_016429015.1 Rhizobium sp. ASV20 | reverse complement strand
GCTTTGCGATCCTTGCCGTCCTGCACGTCACGCCAGTCCCGGTGCCAGCACCGCGCGGTCGCGCCTATGCGGTGATCGTGTTGATAGCGGTCGGCTTGTCGGTCGCTCTCATGGCGCAAACCTTGTCGTCGACTGACTGACTGAGCAACAACAATCGAAGGAGATCTGTCATGGGCGTCCCGATCATAGACCTTTCGCGCGCCGTCCCACCAATCGTCGAAAAGCTCGAGGCGTCGCTCGCCGACAGCCTCGCGAGCCGGCTCAGAATGAAGGATGCTGGCGGATTGCTAAGGACGAACCGCCCTCGCGGAACCGCGGAAGATCGGCTCGCCGGAGCCCGCTAGATTTCGCAGCGTCTCGGCTTCGCGCCGGCAATTGACCGCATGATCGTGACGAATGGCACGCTGAATATTCTCTTCCTGCTGCTGAACCATCTCGTTGGCCGGCAGGGCACGTTGCTGACGGAAGAGATGACCTATCCGAACATGCAGGCCCTGTCAGGCATGCTGGGTTTTAAGATTCAAGGCATTCGGATGGATGGCGACGGGCTGGACCCCGACGCCCTCATCGAGGCGTGCAAAGCAAATCCTGGCGTGAAGGTTCTCTATACGATCCCGACCTTGCAGAACCCGACGGCAACGGTGATGGCGCTTGAGCGCCGGCTGGAGATCTGCAGGGTCGCCCGCGACCATGACCTGATCATCATCGAGGACGATGCCCAGGCGCTGATGCTCGAGGACGGTCCGCCGCCGCTTGCAACCATTGCGCCGGAACGGGTGTGGTATGTAATGGGTCTTGCCAAGACCGTCGTCATGGGCATGCGCGTCGCCTATGTCATGGCGCCTCGCTTTGAAGACACCGAGGCGATCATGGCGCGTTTCGGCAAGATGTCGATGTGGTTCGTGGCAGCCCTGCAGGCGGAGCTCGCGCAAGCCCTGATCGCAACCGGCATCGCCGCCGAGGCGACCAGGGAAATTCGCAGGACAGCGAACGACAGGCGCGCCATCGTCGCCGAGCTCCTTGAATGGCCGGCATTCCTGGAGAGGCCCGGCGGCCTGCATGTCTGGATCCCGACGGCCACGAATGCTGTCGAGATCGCTGCGGCCGCCCATTCGGCCGGGATATTGATCCGCCCCGGCGTTCAATTTGCAGCCACTCCCCACGCGACCCGTGCAATGTCTGGGCTGCGACTATCCTTTTGCGAGGTCCGGCAGGAGGCAGATCTTCGCACCGCGCTCGAAAGACTGAGAAGACTTATCGACTAGCGAATGCTCACGTTGGAGCCACATGAGGACAGGAGATTCCTATGACAGTGAATGGGGTTTCGCAGGATGGACAATGGTTGGTTTTTGATGATCTAGCCCCGACCTATGAAGCGCGGCCGACTTACGCATCAGCGGTTCTGCACAGGATCGCGGAACTCTGGGAGCCGGCGTATGCGCCGAAGTTGATCCTCGATGTTGGCGCCGGCACCGGAATATTCACGCGCCAGCTTGCCCGGCAATTTCCAAACTCCGACATTGTCGGCCTGGAGCCGAGCGCTGCCATGCGAGAGATTGCCGGTACCGCATCATCAGGGTCGGTTCGCTATGTGGGCGGGACCGCGTCAAAGCTGCCCCTTGCGGCGAAGCAGGCGTCGATCGTGACTGCAGCCAGCGCGGTGCACCGGTTCGATCGGCCGGCATTCCTCATCGAGGCTGCACGGGTTTTGGAAGCGGGCGGCCTTCTCGCGATGGTCGACAACCTGCCGCGACCTTGGGGCGCGCGGTTTCACAATGCCTACCTGGAACTTCAGGAGGAACTGGTGCCTGAATATCGCCGTGGCCGAAACTCCGATGGAAGCGGGGGCTATGTCGATCTCGATCTTGTCGGCGATCTTCTCCCCCATTCGGAGTTTGAAACGGTGACACAAGACGCGTGGCCCTTCGATGCCTATCTGGACCTGGCCCGGTTGCTGGCGCTTGCGGCTTCCTCCAGTATCAACCAGGTTGCAATTGCGGCAATCGGACCCCAGGAATTTACTGATCGGCTTCGAAGGCTTCATCGCGATCACACCGATGAACAAGGACTGGTGCGAATGTCTTTTCTGACAGTGGCGACATTTGCCCATCGGGCACGCTGAGCGGGAATTATGTCTCGACATCGCCTTGGCGGACGCCAGGAGTTCTGGTTTTGTCGTCAGACTGCCTATGCCCACTCCCGTGACTTGATGGGTTTTGAGCCATGGAGCGGCGGCGGTCAGCGGTCCGACAGCCGTCCGAGAACATCGGAGATCCGATGGAGCCCGTCTGCGAGTTCATCACGGGAAACATCGGCCAGCGACACGCGGATCCCGGACAGATCTCTATCGCCATCAAGCGCGTATTCCGAGGCACTGCGCACGAGAACACTGGCATTGAATGCCGCAGCCCTTGCCCGGTCGCCGCTTGCCCCCGGATCGGAAAGCCAGACATGCAGACCCTGTCCACCCTTGAGCATTCCTGAGGGCAGGAGGCCCGCGGCGATCGCCTGACGATCCGACGCCTCGCGCCGAACTGCTTTTGCGAGCTCAACCGCTGCGCCGCTCTCGACATGGTGCGAAAGGAGAGCCGCCGAAACCCCGGAAACATACCAGAAGGCCATGGCTTCGAACGGTGCGATGGTGTCACGCAAGACTGCAGCGCTCGGCGCCACGACATAGGCGATCCGCAATCCTACGGCGAGGCATTTCGACAGGCCGGTGACCGTCCAGGTGATTTCGGGCGCTATCGATCCGATGGGCGGCGGAGCATGCCCTGGGATGAGGCCCTGCGCCTCGTCCTCGATGATGACGACGCCGTAACGCCGGGCAATATTTGCAACGATGCCGCGCCGCTCGGCGGACATGATGCTGGCGCTCGGATTCTGAACGGTCGGAATGCAGTAAAGCACGCTCGGGCGATGCAGCCTGCAGGCCGCTTCGAGCGCATCCGGCACCAGACCGTCCTCATCGAGGGTGACGGACACCAGATGGAGCCCGAGCATGGCAGCGACATCACGGATCTGACGATAGGTCATTGCCTCGACAAGAACTGTGCCGCCGCGATGGCCAAGCGCTGAAAGCAGGAGCAGGAGCGCGTTTTGAGTTCCATTGGCAAGCAGGATGCGATCGGGATCGATCAGGTCGCCGTAGCGCATGCCAAGGAACGTCGAAGCGGCACGCCGATCCCGCTCGGTGCCGAACCTGCGATGCTGGCGCAGCTCGGCGGAAGGTTGCCAGGACTGTTGCAAGCCGGAGAGCGCACGCGCCACGCCCTCGTCGATTTCGGGAAGAAGAGGCGAGGTGACGCGCCTGAGGTCTATTGGCTTTTGCATCTTTGTTTCCTGGCTTAGGCCGCCATTAAGGCGGGATCCTTAAGCGAACGCGACAGGGGGACGGGACCGCTTGCGCGAAGGACGAACTGCCGTTCCAGTTTCACGCCCTCGCCGCCGGCCTTTAGTCCGGCATAGCTGCCGACGCATAGAACCATCCCCTCTTCGAGCACGCCGTCGTGGATGGGCGGCTCGGCAAAACCCGGCCTGCCGCCGATGGCTGGAAACTCGCCGGTCGCCATGCCGTTGCCATGGGCGATACGATGGAACTGATGATAGTGGTCGGGCAGTCGTTTCGCCCGGGCGACGATCTCGTCAAACGCCATGCCGACGGCCAAGAGGCCGCTATTGTGTTCGATCTGATCGTAGGCGCGGACATAAAGCTCGCGCTGCGCCGGCGACGCCCGATCACGGCCGCAGACAAAGGCGCCGGAGAGATCGGCGCCATAGCCGAGCGGCCCGATCAGGTCGCAATCGAAGCTGACCAGTTCGCCGGCTGCGATGGGCTTGGCACTTGCCTCCTGATACCAGGGATTGGTGCGCCTGCCCGAACTTAGGAGCCGCGTATCGATATATTCGCCACCCTGTTCGATGTTGGTCTGATGCAGGATCGACCAAAGAGCGTTTTCGGACAGGCCCGGCTTGAGCGCGAAGCGCATGCGGTCGATACCGAGTTCGCACACTACGATGGCATGTCTGATCGCATTGATCTCGTCCTCGTTCTTGATCCGCCTTGCCTGTTCCATCAGCCCTTGAGCATCGATGGGCTCGAGACGGAATTCCTGCAGGGCCGCAAGTCCGATTGCATCGCAGCGATCGACGGCGACTATGCGTCGATCGGCCTTGTCCTGCCACTCTGCCATGATGACGGCGATCTCCCGGGCAAAGTCACGGGCGTGGTCCTGCGCATGCCTGCCGGCATAGTAGTAGAACCAGGGCCGGGATCGCCGCACCTCGTCGATGCAGACGAGGCCCGCAGCCGGCTCCGGCCGTCCGCCGATCTCGAAGAGGACCAAAGGCCCGTCGCGCAGGATCAGGCAATAGCGCGCCGCATTGCGCATCGCCCAGATCTGCATGTTGCGCGCGCCGCACGCATAGCGGATATTGACCGGATCGAAGAGAAGGAGCGCATCGCAGTCGCGCGCCTCCATGCCGGCTCGCACCCGTGCCAGCCTGTACCGACACATCCTGTCGTAATCTATGGCGGTGTCGTCCAAACGATCGACGATTGTTCGTTCCTCACCCGGGAATGAAGAGGCCGAACGCGCCGCCTCGGCCAAGTTTATGGACATCGGATGGTCAGGCATTGCGCACCGCCGTGACAATTCGGTCGAGCGTCTGTTTCGGGGTCGCCTTGAGAGCCGCCTGCTCGAAAAGGGCGTCCTGGACCGCCTTGTCGGCGCGAGCTGGATTTTCGACGGGAAAACTCGCCCAGGGGCCGAGAACGGCAAGCGAAGGGGCGATCGCCTGGAAATGCGGCGTCGCCGCAAGCGCCGCCTTGACTGCGGGGTCGGTTCCAAAGACGGCGAGCCCTGGAATGAAGCCGGTCTTGGTCATGATCTCCATCTGTACGTCGCGCGACAGAAACGAGCGAATGACGCGCCAGGCATCAGCCTGCCTTGCTGGATCCGCGGTCATGATCGAAAGCGAGCCGCCCGAGGGCGGTATCCGGGCCTTTTCGTTGTTTTTCAGCGGAAATGGTGCGACGTCGAGATCGAATTTCCCCTTCGCCTGCTCCTCGAAGAAGCGCAGCCGGCTGGTCGTGTCGACATGAACAGCAAGCGCGCCGGACGAGAAGGCCTGCCTTGCCTGCGAGGCGGTCAGAACCTCGCCCTTGCGCAACGTGGCGAAAGCGCCAAGGATTTCCATCGCCTCCAGTCCTTCCGCCGTGTCGAAGGCGATACCAGTGCCGGATCCGTCGACAATCCTGCCGCCGAGACTTTCGATCAGCGCCATGAAGGTCCAACTGCCATCCGTCGCGAAATTGAAGAAAGCGCTGCGGCTCGCTGACGGCGCGGTTGCGGCAAGAGCCAGAACCTCGTCCCAGGTGCCCGGCTGTCCGCCACGTCGAGTAGCGAGCGATCGATTGATGTAGACGACCGGCACGGAGCAGGTAAAGGGAATGCCGAACTGCCGCCCTTCGATCCGGCCGATCGGCGAGGCGATGTGATCGCTTGCAGCACCTGCAAGGGCGACGACATCGCCGCGTCGCGCCAGCAGGGCGATATTGTTATGGGCGTGCAGGCCGATATCCGGTCCGTTGCCGACAAGCTTGTCGCGCAGCGACTGCTGCAGTGTCTCGGTATAGTCGCGCGTCCAGGCGATCTCGACATGCAGCGCGGGATCTGTGTGCGCAAGCCCGGCAAGCCCGATCGCGAATATGTCGCGATAGAGGGCAGCCGTGTCGGCCGTTAGCCGGATAGCTGATTTTGAAGCGGCCATGGCATTGGTTGCGATGGCCGCGGCGGAGAGGGCGGCGCCTGCCAGAATGGAGCGGCGGGTGATGGGCATTGAAGAGATCCTTGGTTGAGGGAGAATTCTATTTGACGGCGCCGGCGGTCAGGCCTTCGATGAACCAGCGCTGCGCGAGGAGAAAGGCGGCAAGAAGCGGTGCAACGACGATCGTTGCCGCCGCCATCAGGGCGCCGTAATCGCTTCCGGCCTCTTCGTTCCTGAAGGCGACAACGCCGAGCGACGGCGGCATCAGCTCCTGGCTGTGCACCGCGATGAGTGGCCAGAACAGATCGTTCCAATGCGACACGATCGAGAAGATCGAAAGGGCAATGAGAGCGGGAAGAGCCATCGGCAGCATGACGCGCCAGACGATGGCGATTTCGGACAGCCCGTCCAGCCGCGCCGCATGGACGATGTCGTCGGCTATCGTCCGGAAAAACTGCCGAAAGAGGAAGATCCCGAAGGGCGAAACGGCGTAAGGCAGGATCAGCGCCGCATAGGTATCGAGGATGTTGAGCTTGGCTGCGAGGATAAATAGCGGCAGGAAGAGGACCTGATGCGGCAGGATCAGCGCGACGAGGACCAGCGAGAAGATGAGGTCGCGGCCGAAGAAGCGCAGCTTCGCGAGCGCATAGGCGCAAGGCGCGGCAATAGCGATCTGGAGCACCAAGATCGAGCCACAGACGATTACACCGTTCAGCATGTAGCGGGCAAGCGGCGTCGCCGTGAGCGCCCGCCGGTAATTGTCGATGACTGATAGGTCGCGCGGCAAAAGCGAGATACCGGCGGTAAACATCTCCTGCGGCGATTTTGCCGAGAGGATCAGCATCCAGAAGAAGGGCACAAGCACCATGAGGCCGGTGACGATGAGGACGGCGTGACGGGCAATGGCCGCCAGTCTCATAGTCGCGAACTGATTTGCGGTAGAACTCATAGGTAGTGGACCTTCCTGTCCATGAAACGGGCCTGGAAAAGCGTCAGCACGACGATGATGACAAGAAAGATGACGGCGATCGCTGCTCCACGGCCGGCGCGCAGATAGTCGAAGCTCTCACGGTAGAGCGTGTAGAGCAGCATGTCGGAAGCGTGACCCGGGCCGCCCTTGGTCAGGATCTGGACGATATCGAACACCTGGAAGGCCTTCAGCGCCACGACGATCACCACGAACATCGTCACCGGAGCCAGCATTGGCAGTGTGACGGTGCGCAGCCGGTCGAGCCACCCGTCCGCGCCGTCGATCGCGGCTGCATCATAAAGCTCCGCTGGAATGGATTTCAGGCCGGCCATGAACAGCACCATGGCATAGCCGAGCCCCTGCCAGATGCCGATGGCCGCAAGCACGGGCAACACGGTTCGGTCGTCGTTCAACCAGTTCACGGTCGAAAATCCAAGCGAAGTCAGCAGCAGATTGATGAGCCCGACACTTGGGTTGAGGAGCGCATCCCAGGCGATCGCCATGGCCGACAGCGTTGCCATGAAAGGCAGGAAATGGACGGCGCGGTAGAGGGCGCGAAGACTGCTCCTGCTCTCGATCAGCAATGCGATGGCGAGCCCGAGACCGGCCGTGCCGGGTAGAACGATCGCCACATAGGTAATGGTGTTGGCAACTGACGCCCGAAAGCCCGGATCGGAGAAGACATCGGCGAAGTTGGACAGCCCGACGAAGCCAAGCTGCGTAGAACCAAAACGCCAGTCTGACAGCGAAATGACAAGCACGGAGATGGTCGGCAGACCATAGAGGATGAGAAGCAACAGCACGGCTGGGCCCGCGAGCACAACGGCCGACGCGGCATGATGAAGGTCACGTCGGATGGATCTCGGGCTGACGGGCAAGGCGCCAATTGCAGAAGAGGCGGGGGAGGGCGAAGCCGGGTGGCGACGGAAAGCTCTGCGGGTGATTCTGCGGATGGTCACGCCGTTTGCCTTTCCATGGTCAGCCTTGCCAGCTTCGCCCCGTCCGTCGCAGCGATGCGCCGCCCGCTTCCATCGAAGAGAAGCGTGGCGCCGGCATCGACCGACAGATGCAGGGTCTGTCCGATCGCGAGCCTGGAAAGAGCAGCCGCCGGCGCGCGCGCAACGATCAGAGGCGAAACACCGGCGACCTCGAGATGGAGGAAGAGGTCGGAGCCCATATGCTCGATCATCCTCAGACAGCCGCTGAATGCGCTGTCTGCGGTGTCAGCCGAGATACCGATGGCCTCGGCGCGGATGCCGACTGACAGCACGTCACCGGCCGCACAGGGAGCTGAGAGCCGCAACGACGTGCCGACAACGACAATTCGCCCGTTCTCCCCCGTTACGCCGACCAGCATGTTGATCTTCGGCGTGCCGATGAACTCGGCGACGCGGCGATCGGCGGGGCTCATATAGATCTGCTGCGGCGAGCCGACCTGCAGTAATTCGCCCTCGGCCATGACGGCGACGCGATCAGACAGCGTCATGGCTTCGGCCTGATCATGCGTCACATAGACGAATGTGATGCCGAGCTCTTGATGTAGCTGCTTGATCTCCGCGCGCATGCCGACACGCAATTTGGCATCGAGATTGGAGAGCGGCTCGTCCATCAGGAAGGCGGCCGGACGGCGCACCATCGCCCGGCCAAGCGCCACGCGCTGCCGCTGGCCGCCCGACAGCTGGCCTGGCTTTCGGTCAACGAGGTGATCGATGCCAAGGGCTGCAGCGGTCGCCGCTACCTCGTCGCTGATCTGCCTGCGGATGACTGATGTCCGGGGCAGGAAGCGCCCGATCAACGGGAGCCTTTGCCAAGGCGACAGGCGGCGCATTGTCAGCGGAAGCGCCATGTTGCGGGCGACAGTCATATGCGGATAGAGGGCATAGGACTGGAAGACCATGGCGACGTCGCGTCGTTTCGGCGGGACGTTATCGACGATCCTGTCGCCGATCGAAACGGTTCCGCCATCCTGACATTCGAGACCTGCAAGGATGCGCAACAGGGTCGACTTGCCGCAGCCGGAGGGGCCGAGAATGGTCAGGAACTCGCCGCTCGCAACGCCAAGCGACACGTCGCGCAGGCACGGGGCCGGGCCGAAACTCTTCACGATTCTGTTCAATTCAATAGCGGCCATTTTTCCGTCCGGTCCTATGTCTTGCTGCGGGTCTTGCACGTGCCGCACGGTATGAGTTTCTGGGCGGCGACGCAGATCATCGAGAGAAGTCATCGAGAGACGATTTCTATTATTTTTCATAAGCTTGTGATGGCCATGGAAGAGTTGGCCGGCATAGCGAATGCCGATGAGATAGGGCCAGATGGCGACAGCCAATTGACAAATATCGCAAAACTCGATTGTACATTATAGTTTACATATGGAAATTCATATCTCTTAGAGGACGGGACCCGTTCCCGCAAACTGCCTTGACCGCTGACAATCAGGATGTCCCGCTTAATGCCATTCGTGCTTTCGTCGCGATCGCACGCGAGCGCAGTGTTTCGAAGGCGGCGCGCGCGCTGTCGACGACGCAGAGCTCGATCAGCCGCCATCTGCTCGTCCTAGAGGATTTTCTAGGGGCAAGCCTGTTCGAGCGGCGAGGGCGGATGAGCGATCTGTCGGATTATGGGCGGCTCTTTGCCGGCGCAGTCACCGAGCCGCTCGAGACGATATGTTTCACCGCCCATCGCATGCGTCGCAGGAATGTCGGTGACGTCAACCGCATAGTCCTGCGCACCTCGCTCGCGACCTTCGCCTCGCACATCCTCGTTCCGCATCTGGATGCCTTCTCCCGGGACATGGGCGGGGCGACCGTCGACGTCGTCACCTCGCTCGCCGCACCGGGTGCCTCCGATCGGTTTGACGTGCTCCTCACGCGTGACCTTTCGATCACGGAACCCTCGGATCATTGGGAGATCTACCGGGAGCAGCTCGTCCTGGTCGGTGCGCCGGAGCATCTTAAGAACAAGACAGGCAGCCCGTTCCGTTCCTTGCCGATCCTGTCGATCACCTCGCGGCCGGACATATTGCCGACCTGGCTTCGAGCGATGGGGCTGACGAGCGGCGACATCATCGCCGGCGCACGCGTCGAGCATCACTATCTGGCCCTGCCGGCCGTTCTCTCCGGGAAATGCCTGCTTGTGGCACCTGAGATTGTCGTCGGTCCCTACGTCCGCGACAGCATGCTCAAAGTGGTCGACAACACCCGCACACCAAGCGGCATGCACTACCGCGCCTATGCGCTCGATCGCAGCGCCAATCCCGAGCTCTCCCGCGCCTTCTGCCGCTGGCTGTCGCGGCTTTGCCGGACGATGCCGGGCGGTGAGTTGCCTTGACGCCAGTGGCGCCGACCATCATCTCCTCAGCACCATTGGGACAGCCTGACGCTCGAAGAGGTAAGCAAGACGCAACAAGAGATCATGCCATCGTCCGGCATCCCGGTCACTCTAACGGGAGCGTCTAACCTCTGTCAGGCTTTTACGCCGGGCGACGAACTCGCGCAGCAGCGGCAAGAAGAATGCCTTGCTGAAGCGGCCGATCGGCGGTTCCGGCTCAAGATAAAAGGAACGCCCGATAGTGTCGCTATTGTACTCGTCGAGAATGATCCATAAGCGCAGATCGGAATCGAGCCCCGCGCGGCGCTTCTCGATGGTGGGAACTTCCACCGCAAATCGCCCCACCTCAGGTTGCTTTGTGGTAATCGGGAAGAAGAGCGCCAGATCGCCCTCGGGACGTGGGATACGCACTCCGACGGCGACAGGCCGATCCTTGCGCCCTTCCGTCTCGCCCTTGTCGGCTTCACGACTCCAAAGATAGGGATAGCGGATGACAGCCGCAGTCTGGATATCGTCGTAATCGCTCACCTCTGCCCCTCGTCACTATCGGCATAGGCTTCGACGGCCGCCTCGAAATCGGCGAACAGTTCGTCCGACATCGCGTCGATCGTTCCAACAGCGCGGGCGTCGGACTGTTTCATCAGGCGCTTATAGTCCTCGATGTTGAGGAGAACGAGCCGCGGTTTGTTGCGTTGTGTGATTGTTACCGGGTGGCGCAATGCCTCGGCGATGATATCGCCCGACTTTCGGGAAAGATCACTTGTCGTATAGGAGCCGGAATGTCGCGCCATCGAATTGTCCTTACTCTTTGCTGTAACCGGTGTTCAAGCCGAATGTAGCAGCAGACATACAGGATTACCAGCATATACAGAATTGCTGTATATGCTGGAAAGAGAGCGAACCCCGTCTTTGAGCCGAGGGCGCAGCCTCGTCAATCTCCGCCGAGCGTGC
Source organism: Rhizobium sp. ASV20 (assembly GCF_016429015.1). Classification (GTDB taxonomy): domain Bacteria; phylum Pseudomonadota; class Alphaproteobacteria; order Rhizobiales; family Rhizobiaceae; genus Rhizobium. The sequence goes on along the minus strand of NZ_JAELTU010000125.1, from coordinate 11,335 downwards.
CTAAATCAGTTGGTAGCCGGCCTCGCCTCTAATCTCGGTGAGCGTCGCGTAGATCGGGGCAGGGAAGCTCGGATCGTCGGGCTTCGGCGCTAAACGCCTGATGACCAGCGAAATAGGTTTCGGTCGATCGGGCGCTTCCCGTCACTGCAAATTACAGGTCGGCCCTGAGCCCGTCGAGATGATCCTGGCAGACAAGCGCGACGAGGCTGTGGAGCTGCTCGGTGCGGGCGGCAAGCCAGATAAGAGCCTCGTCGGAAATCTCGAAATGCTCGGAATAGCGGGCCTTCACATAGGCCTCGTTGATGGTGTTGAACCAGGCGACGTATCGCTTCTGATCGTCCGGCCAGACGGCTGCAAGACGGCGGTCCAGCTCTTCTGAATGCGAGCGCAGGAAGCGAAGATTATGCGAGGCGGGGCTATAGTTGGTCAGAACCAGTAGCACCGTCGAATAGGCCTGTTCGATCGCTTGATGGTAAAGGAATGCGGAACGCTTGAGCCATCCGTGCTCCCTAGCAATCTTCGCGAGCGCCTCAAACTCCTGTGCGCCTGGAAACCAAATATCAAAATGCTCCCTTGCCGCTTGATGCTGTTCCGCCTTGGAGAGCAGTTTCGGCTCGGCAAGCGGTTCGTCATCGAGTTCATAAAGGACGATGCCATCGCGGCGAATGTCGCGGAAGAAGTCGTTACCCTTCCGGAGCTTGTCATTGACCTGGCGGCGGGAATGAATGATCAGGCTGACCGGCACCTTGACGAGCCGCGGAAAGCGATCGGTGGCCTTGTGCCAATAGGTGCCGATCTCGGTCAGCTTGCGATTGTTGACGACGATCAGCAGATCATAATCGGACTGATATCCCTTGCCGGTCTTCTCGTCGACGAAATCGCCGCGGGCATAAGAACCGAACAGGATGATCTTGAGAATGCGGCCCTTCTTCTTGAAATCGGCAGAGCCTTCCTTGATGGCGTCCTCGAACTCCTCGTGCAGGATCTCGACGATACGGCCAAGCTCGCGGCGTTTCGGTTCGGGCAGATGGTCGATGCTGAACTTCATGGAGGAGGACGTCCTTTCCGGCTGCCGCAGTCTTAGGCATGATCCCGTCACAACGCCAGTGCCGCGTCTCGCCCGCAGCGACTTTATCGACCTCGGCTGGGTTGCCGATATCGAGGTCGACATAGGCGACCGACACGACGACCTCATGACACCGAGCCATTTCTCCAGCGTGTCGCCCCATCGAACCGCCCTTAGTCGTTGCCAGAGTGGAATATTGCAGCAGGGGTAGGGGATTTCGAGCATATGGAGAATCGCTGGCCGTACTCAGGAGGGTCGGCCCCCGCCTTTCGGCGGGGGCTGCGGCCTCATCAATCCCTTGCAGGACGAGACCAGATCAGCTGGTAGCCGGTCTCGCCATCGATCTCGGTGAGCGTCGCATAGATCGGGGCAGAAAAGCTCGGATCGTCGAGCTTGATGGACAGGTATTCGCGCTGTGTCTGTTCGGAGATCTTATGCCAGGCGGCGCCGAGTTCGACGGTGCCAGCGTATATGCGATACTGCGGGCCCTTGTCGGAGGGATTTTCGATCCGGGAGATGCGGGCCTTGACGTTGAGAGCGAGCGTGCGGATCGAGCCGGTGAAGCCATTTTCGGTGGTGGTGAAGGTGCCGATGGTTGCCATTGTCGTTCAGTCCTTTTCGTGTTTCGGGCCGCGCCCATCGCGGTCTCGATGGCTGTCGAAAAGACCGGAGACGATCGGACCGCACCTATCAGGCCGCAATGCAATGGAGGGCGGCAAGTCGCAATTTTGTTAGATGGCGAGGAATGGCGGCACAGCCGGCAGGGGTTAAGAAAATTGCGGCTTGCCGTTGCGGGACGACGATCGAGGCAAAGCCGATCTGCGGTCAGACATGCCCCATCGAGCTCGCGATGGGCCGCCGGCAAAGGCAATAAAAATGGGTGAAGGGCAACGGTTCCCTGCAATGGCAGCTTGCGATCGTCGCAATGGCGCTACGGCGAGCCACACCTCAAATTTCAGTGGAGGACCCGGATCTCCAACACAATCCCGGCAAGACGCCCTTGCGGTCAGCAACAGCCTCAATATCGTGCGCCTGCAAATCGCCGCCTGGGAGGACACATGGCAAAGCAGACCAAACCATTTATCGTTGAGATCAAGCCGTCCCGGAAGGTGAAGCCGGCTGACCGCAAGACCTCGATCTGGGGAGAGGTCGATTTGAGCAGCGATGAGGCAATTCCGGTCGTTGAACAGGTGATCGCAGATCAAGCCACCCATGCGAAAGCTGGCTAACCTTAGATTGTGATCGGGCCGGTCGTTGACTGCAGCGCCCGGCTCGACAGCTGCTCGACGTCATTCAATTCTCTTCGGCATGCTCGAGGTCCGGCAACAGGGACTTAGGGAAGCGTACAAGCAGGCGCGCTGCTGAGCCAACGGTTGAGAACCGCCGCCAAACGCAGGCCAGCCCGACCAAGCTGCTCGTCGACCACTGGCAGGGCCTTGTCATAGTAGCTATTATCGAGCGTCGCTCCATTGTCGATACAGGCAGCCATGTCTTGAGCGAGCTTGTGCGTCTCAAGTGTCCAGGCGACGGGATCGAGGGTCTGTGACGCTTCGGGATGTCGCAGCAGCCAGTCGCCTTCGAGGCGATCGACATAGGAGCCCCACGCATATGTTGTTTGCCGTATCAGGGTGGAATCCCAAACGGCATGCAGATTGTCCTCGGGGTTTTTGGGAGGGGACTTGATCAATCCGCCGAACTTGACGAGAACCTTCAATCCGTTCTCGCCGTTTCCATCGGCGACGGTGTGGAAGGGCTGATGAATGTCGCCAACGAAATGTATGAGGTAGCGCAGGCTGTCGCGTCGCTGCATCGGGTCCGTGGCGCAGGTGAGCTCATGTTCGGCGCGATCAATCTCTGCGATGACGCAGTCACCCTTAGGGTTTGCGGCGCATTGCGCAACGGGATCATAGCTATTGTCGGCCAGCGGAATATCGACAAAGTGCCAATTGTAGGCCTTTTAGCATCGGAAGATCCCGAGGCGGCCATGCGGTGCATCCCTATCGACGACGAGAAGGATAGCACTGTACCAAACGCCGCTTGCCGGCTCTTTTTTCGCTTAAAGAGATATTGCGAGGGGGAGACTGCCCCTTGCAACTTGCCATGGGCTGCTCGATGCGACCCTTGGCAAGAGCGAAATTTGCAGGGGATCATGCTTGCGGGCGGATTGGACCGCCCGCAATCTTAGTCAACCATTATCGCGCTGCGACCAGTGCTGCCATCCGTTCACCGATCAGCCACAGGGCTTTATTGAGCTTGATATCCTGATCAATACCATTGACAGCGCGGGATTTGACGCGACGAGCGTTTCCTTTTTCATCGCGTGCGAAGCCTCGCAGACCGCCCCTGATGACGTTTTCCTGTGTTACATTCCAAACGGTCCAAAGGTCGTCGCCGTGATCATCGTGGCGGCGGGGTATCAGAAGCTGTTCCGGCTTGATTGGTGTTTTTGTTTCACCGACAGCGTCTCCAAAGCGCAGCATGTGGGCTGCTTCGGCCATAATCTGCTGCTCGTCGCGGCCAAGGCTGTGCGCTGACCAGTCCTGAGGCGCCGCAAGCGCTTTCTCGGCCTCGTTAAGCACACGATAGGTGCCCTCGATGACCTTGGCACCGACATCGCCGGAATGGCGTACCTTGATCGCATCGATCGTGCCGGTTTGAGCAACGAGCGAATTCAAGCAACGGATCCGGAAGAGCCCCGCAAGCAGCTCATAGGCGCTGGTGCCATCATTGGCATTTTTCAAAAGGATTTCGCAGACGGTATCGCCAACCCGATAATTCTTGCCGTCCTCGACGCGACGCAGGCGGATAAGGTGTTTGGTGAAGTCGGCTTTTCCTTCTGTGCGGGTCGATGATTGCTTTGCACCAACCGGCACAAAGCCCTCTTTGACGAGGCCGCGCAGGATCTCAATTGTCGGGATGGGCTGGAAGCGTTCGGAGCGACTTTCATGGGCGGTCGTGGCGAAGATCGAAGGTGCCACCTTGCGCATTTCGGGTTCGGTCATGGCCCGGCCGGTGTCGAAACGTGCGGTGTCGGCATAGATAGTCATGGTGAAACTCTCCTTGTTCCATTGGATTTCGCGAAGCGGGAGCACTTGCCTCCCTGCTTCTCGAGCTCGGGCGGACCAGCGTGGGAGAGGGGGGCAAGGAGAAAAGGGCGAGGGGTATCACCCACCCGCAGGGCGGTTGTCGAAGGCAGGCGACCGGAGTGGCGATGCGCCATTGGCGCAATCGTCCTGCAGGCCAAGGGCCGAAGGATGGGGAGACGTCCTTTTGTCCTTGCTGGGGGGAGGGGCCGCGCGGCCTTCCCCCAACCGAGCGAACTATGCTGCCGGCACTGCCGGCAACACCGAAACGACGGAATCTCTTTGGTCGCTGACAGGCCCTTCTGGCACGCTCGTCAGGATCCATTTTGAGCTGCGCGAGCATATATGTGGACAGGAATGCTCGGGGGAAGGGGGTGGCACACCAACGTCTATCCTTCGCTGAGCTTCATCTGTCGAAAAAGGGAGTGCGAGATGCCGGACTGTTTTGCACGGCAGGAAATGGCCGAGCTGAGAGCTTTTATCGGCGCCAAGGCTGGACAATCACTCGAACATTTGAAGATGCTTTGTGGGTCCCGGATGGGGTCGACAGGCGGTTGACGGTCCAAACGCACCGTTTCCAAAAAAGGCTGGTGTCGTTGGCATGATTGAGGGATTGGGTGGGCGTGCAGCTCGGGGACCGGGCGTTGCACCGGCATGTCCGAACTGCGAGAGGAGTTAGATATCTAGTGGAGTCACCCCACTTCAATCCTATGCGGTCCCCCCACGCTCCGCGGGAACGAAACGATGTCCCATAAGACCATGGAGCAGCCAGCGACGTCGATTAAGTCCAGGGAAGGGAACGATAGAAATCCCTGACAATTGCAAAAGATTCGTCGAACGCTGGCAATTTACCGCCGACTTCGAGCTTCATCGTATCCCACTCCTTGGCCGAGCGGTCCTTAACCTCCTGGCTATCAAAGGAATCCGGCTCTGGATTGATGTCGCGGGTTTCAGATTTCTGGAGTAATGTTTCGAGAATGAGCGCCCTTGTGTCCGAATCAGGATTGTAGCGCTCAATAAGCCAGCGGATGTCGAACACGTCCTGGCGCCGTGAGCGATTCCGTTTGACCTGCTGCAGGATGGCCCGCAGTTTCTCGGCAATAATCTCCTCGAAGCTGTAAGTCTGAATGCTAACGTCCGGCTCCTCGATGATAACCTCGGCCGTAGTGATCACTTTTTCCTTGAAAGATATGTCCACATCGAGAATGCGGGTGGACTTCCCTTGCGCCAGGCGCTCTTCGTCCGTTGTGCCCTTGACCGCGTAGCCGATGCTCAGCTTCAGGGCGGGCGCCACGAAGCCGGCGAAGCCTTCCTTCTTCGGCTGATAATCGAACCGCTGGACAGCGCAAAGGACGTCCGTATAGCCGAGGGCGGCGGCGGCCCGTCGCAGGGCGTTGTTCAGGGTCTTCTTCAACAGCTCCGCATAGGGCTCGGGATCTACAACTGCCGTGAAATCCACGTCGCCGGTCTGGCGGTAGCTGCCATGCATCAGCGACATTAGGATGCCGCCCTTCAACACCAGAGCGCTGCGCAGGGCTTCGGTGATACCAATGGCATTCAGCAGGATCTCCGTGACTTGGCGTTCCTGATATTTGACGGGATCAGCTTTGGCTTCCTCGACCCATGTCGAAAGCGCTACATTAAGAGGTACGATTTGGGTTGCCGGCATTCAGAGAGATCATCCACTTCTCCGAGTATGTAGACACATAGGGAGCGCTGGCGTCAAGCTTCCGGCTACCGCCGCGCTGGGCGAATGATGTCCAGGCCAATATGCGGTTGTCGTGGATGCCAAGCCGCTCTTCTAGAAGATAGCCGGCCCGCACTTTGATGATGGATTCGTCGGCGTGGTTCACCGCGACGATGATTTCCTCAAGGTAGATCTCCGCGTGTTGCTCCCACACCTCAACGACATGTTCCATGCCACCACACAGTTCCGGCCGGTCGAGCATCTGTACAAAGGTTTCGCCGATTGCGGCGATCCGGGCCGAGCTACCTCTGATGGTTCTGACGACCGGTGTCCGAACAGTCCTGTGCAACATGATCTGCCGGCGCCGGATCGCCTCCGGCCAAGTGAGCTGCGACAATGGCGCAATATAGGTGTCCGGGTCCAGTTTATCTCCATAGTCTGCCGCGACTTTTTCGTCCCGCGCGAGGTTCCATTTCTTTGGCGTAGACAGATTCAGCGCGGCCGGGATTCGGTTGGTAAGGCTATATCGCTGCATGGCCGAGAGATGGGAAATGTAGCAGAAGGGGTCGAGCAGTGCCGTGATATCCTCGGCCGAGCCATCCGGTACGTCTGACACCCGAAAAACTCGCGCATAATTATAGCCTGCGCGGTTCCATTCATCAGGCGGATAAAAGTCCGAATCTGGGCGCAGATAGCGATCACTGAGAAGCCTACCCACGATGTTTCTATAGCGTGTTCGATCTGGCGGCTTGCGGGATAGTCGCAGCGTCTTGCCACCATATTGTCCGGCGAAATGCAAACCCCAGAGTACGCGGAACAGTTCGTACTCGACAATGATGGGCTGACTTCTTTCGACCAGAATTCGCTGAATGGCTTCGTCGATTTTCATGTTACGGATACCTAATGTCCTAAGGACATTAGGTATCCGTAACCTCACTGTCAAGAATCTAGAACTAAAGCACGATCGCCTTCCATTCTAGGGGTTTAAGCGATAGGTAAAATCTCCAATATATTTTGTCCTTAGGACAAAATATATTGGAGACCTGATATGAGAATATCGTATTGTCAAGTGCCGTTGTCAAGCCCTTTGATTTATGGCTGCATTTAAGGAGCCGGCTTAGGCAGAAGGTGAGATGAGACGCTAACGGAACGGATGCCGGTGCCTGCTAACCTTCACAGTAAGATCCGGATGACCGGCACAAGAACTGCGTCGACTGGAAATCTGCTAATAGGTAGCGACTGAACGAACCCCGTGTTCGGTAACAGCCGGTCCTTCTCGAAACGGCGATGCAAGAAGTTCACAATGCACGCTCGTTGTTCTCTCTTTGTTCTTATGCTATAGCAAAGGTCCATTATGTTGGGGTCGCCGTCATGTCGAGACTGTTTGCTGTTTCTCGGACGATCGAGGAGATCTCGAGGCATTTCGACGTCGATGTGTCACCTTCCATTTCCGTGCCGAACGAAACAATCGAGGGTGCTCCAGGCTTGATTGTGATCGAAAAGGATGGTCTTCGCCTGCTGAAATCCGTGTCCTGGGGCTTTCCTCGTCAGACGTCCGAGATGCGCCACAACGGTGAGCCTCCGGGACGCATCGGTCTCGTCGCTGATCTGACGAATCCTCTCTGGGACCGGATTGTCGTTGATCCAGGATATCGTTGCCTCATCCCGATCACCCATTTCGCCAATCCGGACGGTCCTAAGGGGCGCAAGACGCGTGCCTGGTTCTCCAATACGAAAGAACCCTTGATTGCCTGGGCCGGATTCTGTCGGAACACGCAGGAGTTTGGTCCCGTGTTTGCGGGGATGACAATGACCGCCAACGAACTCGTTCGACCGTTCAACGATCGCATGCCGGTTCTGCTCAAGAAGGCGGAATGGGATCTCTGGCTTCACGGAAGCATCAAGGACGTTATCGCCTTCCAGTTCCGGGAACCATTGCCTTCGGACGAGTTCGACGTGCTTCAGACCCGCGATCTCTGGCGGAGTGGTATGCCGCCACGCCAGAAATCTTTCCTCAGTCGCGAGTCCATGCCAATCTAAGCCTCTCCTGAAGCGCCTTATCTTCGAAAGGATCGCAGCAGAATGTGCAATTTGTACACGGTTCGGAAGACAGCGGAAGAGGTGGCACGCTATTTCGGAGTCGCCAACCCGGTGAAGTCGAACTCCCCGGAAGAGGTTTATCCCGGCACGCCTGGCATTGCCGTCATCGAGCAGGACGGCGTTCGGGAAATGCGATCGATGACCTGGGGCTTCCCATTGCGTCTCAAGACGATGAAGCCCGATGCGAAGCCGATCCCCGTGAACAACATTGCCGAGCTGACGAAGCCGATGTGGGTCGGGGTGGCACGAAAGCCCCAATGGCGGTGCCTGATCCCTGTCACGCATTTTGCCGAGCCCGAAGGACCGAAGGGAAAGAAGACCCGCACGTGGTTCAGTCTGCCGGATGAACCGATCTTCGCATGGGGCGGGCTCTGGCGGGTTTCCGATGAATGGGGACCGGTCTATTCGGGAGCGATGACCGCTGCCAACGAAGCTGTTTCGCCTGTGCATGACCGGATGCCGGTTATCCTGCATCGGGACGATTACGAGCAATGGATGAAGGGCACGCTCGACGACCTGCTTGCGCTCCAGCAACGCGTCTATCCGCCTGAGCTGCTGGCGATGGAGCGGACATCTGATCTTTGGGTGAAAAAGAAGGTGTCGGGGGAGGAGGACGCGGCCTTGTTGTTGTAAGAACCCTTGTCAGTTGGTTTTGCATGTTTGAATGTTAGTGAAAACTTATGCAAGGCGATCGGCGATGGCGGATGGGCAGAGCATGGTTAGACGGAAGCGTCCGGTTTTTGCCGCCGCCGTGTTTTTGCTCCTTTTCTGGTACTTGCTCGCGCTTCTTCTCTTCATCGCGACCAAAGTGCACGGCTACGGGTTTGTGCCCTCTGCCGAGTGGGCCTCAAGGATCAACGGCTTTGGAATAGCGGCGGGTTTCATCTTAGGCTTACTGACGTGCGGAATCATGCTCTTTCGGTCCGATCCCATTCCGGGGGGCTACCTGAAAAGGAGCTTTGCGATTTTGCTTTGTCCCTTGCTGGGATTCGTTTTGGGAAGAATAGCGTGCGTTTTGATCATTCCGCTGGTTCTTGCGATCGTTGCAGGCCATCACGTTGAACTTGCATTTACGGTCGAAGACGTTGCTGGATACAGTGACAGAGGCTGCCGCTCACCCGTGGAGCTTCAAGATCTTCCGCCGTTCCTCGACAGCCTCTGCGGCGTTTCCAATGGTCTCCAAGGAACCCTAGCGCCTGGTACTCGGATCATTGTTGATGGCTATGGAACGAGTTTTGGCCTCTACGCCACCAGTCTTCGCACTGCGGTTCAGTAGGCTTTGGGCCTGACAAGGAGCGAAAGTCTCATCTCCCAGCTGTGGGTCACAGGGGGAGCGTTCGGAAGTTCATCCGGCGGCTACTGAGCTAGCGCAGGATAAACGCCGCCGCTTCCCTGATCCCTGCAGACCGATCGGATTCGAGCTGCCGTGCATAGTGCCGTCCGGCGTCTGCCGGCAGCGAGTTCCGGCCGACGCTCTCCAGGACGCGCCTTACAGTTGGAGACCGATCCAGAATAGCTCTGTCAGCGACTTCGATCTGTGAGACCGAACAAGCAAGCTCTCGGTGGCTATAAGTAGGCATCCAGCGCTTGAGGTTATAGCGCTTGTCGATCCAGTCCCAACGGAAACCGGACCGCCATTTTGGCTTCCTGTCGATGAGTGCCTCCACCGCGATTGCACGCACCACCGGATTCACCGATCTGGTGGAGATGTCCTCGAGGTGGGCATCAAGCAAGGGCATGCGAAGCGCATGGCGAAGCGTCGTTGGCGTGGAGCCTGTCGTTTGCTGTATCAGCAGCTTTGCGAGTTCGGCTGTGACATCTGGTTGGGCGTAGAACTCCTCGATCATAGATCGTTCAGGTTCACCCCAACGCTCCCAAGCACGTTGTCGCCTAAGTAGATCCAGTGCGGCGCGAGCTATGATATCGGGTGGAGTGAGTGGGAGCACGCGCTCAGCACAGAAGTATGCCGCCGTGCGAACCGGCGCGACCCAGTCATTCATTCGCCAGATGACCGCCGCGACAAGAAAGGGAGATTGGAGGCCATCCGCAATCTTGTTGAGGGAGGCCTCACGAAGGTAGCCATCGCCATGGAAGATGTAAATAAACTTCAGACCGGATGTGTTTTTGAGAAGTCTCAACGCCGCCTGCGGCTTCGACAAACTGGCCCAGAAGGGGTCGGTCAACATTGCATGGAGGTCGGCGTCATGGCGGATTTGAAGCGAGACGGCAGCGATCGACGACGGCGGAATCCTCTTGAATTGCTGGAGGATCGCTTCGATTTCGGTTTCAAGATCAACGCTCTGACGCAGTGAGGCGAGAAGGGCGCGGGTCTCGGGCGACAGAACCTCACGATTCTTACTCATCGGTTGCTTCCTGGTTTAGGCCTTCGAACACACGCGAAACCTTGAGCCGCGCTTCCCAATTATCGAGGAACTCGCGCGCGATCTGAGGGCTCTCCGTGAAGGTGACCTTCTCCGCGTTTCGCTTTTGCGCGGCCCGTGTGAAATTATAGGAGCCGCCGACACAAGACGGTCATTGATGACGAGGATCTTGTTGTGGGCGATCGCAGGCTCGAAATCGATCCAGACTGGAACGCCGGCCGCCTCGAGAAGGGTGGCTCCCGAATATTTGCGCTCATTCACCTTGTCCAGGATTGCCAGAACCTCAACCTCTCGTCGTGCAGCCCGCTGCAAGGCATGGATGATCGGGAGTGAGGTGAAGCCATAGGCTTGCACGCGCATTGAAGACTGCGCCTTGTCAATGGCTTCGACGATGCGAACTTCGCACTGTTCTGCTGGGGTAAAGCATACAGAGACGACGGCGTTTGGGAGTTGTTCGGCAAGCGCCTGCGACGCGGAAACGGAAAGTGCGAGGGCAACGAAAAGAAATCTCATGCAGACTGGATATCAGGTCATGGGTACAACGCGCAATTGCGGGCTGTTGGAGGAGTGATCTCTGCGGAAGAGGTTGGCGGAGGGTGAGATCTTCCAACATTTATGGAGCCGCCCGATATTTCACGGTCTGCGCTCCCGCCCCGGACAGGCATGGTCGGAGCTAGGTGAGATTGCCAATTTCAAAAGCCTCTGTCCGGGCCTTGGTGAGAATGGGGCTATTTGAATCGATTTCGAAATCCTTGCAAAACCGGGCCAGTCTATCTGATCCCTCGGCTACCTCACCCGCTGCCAATTGCAGCAACCCCCAGGCGATATCCGTCTGAATGTAGTTGTTGAGTCCAAACCGACGAAATGTCATCACAGATCGGCGTTTGAAGAGATCGAGCAAACCTTTGAGCGCCTGTACGGAAGACAAGTCAGAAGGGGCCGCGCTTTTTACGCGCTGCGCGACCCGCTGGATGTGTCGGATCTCCGCATCCGCTGTGAACGAGCACCAATCTGGGAC
>NZ_JAELTU010000928.1 GCF_016429015.1 Rhizobium sp. ASV20 | reverse complement strand
CCCCCCCCCCCCCCCCCCCCCCCCCCCCCCCCCCCCCCCCCCCCCCCCCCCCCCCCCCCCCCCCCCCCCCCCCCCCCCCCCCCCCCCCCCCCCCCCCCCCCCCCCCCCCCCCCTCTTTAATGATCCGCCGACCACCGAGATCTACACTCCAAGAATTTCGTCGGCAGCGTCAGATGTGTATAAGAGACAGGTCCTAGGCCGGGTATTCAGATTCATCGAGATGCGTGTTGCCATCCCGGGTCGATGAGCTTCGCGTCAAGGTTTCCCGCCGGTGCGGGCCCTAATGTTTCTATCTGGTCTCTTCTGCCTGCGCAGAA
>NZ_JAELTU010000927.1 GCF_016429015.1 Rhizobium sp. ASV20 | reverse complement strand
CCCCCCCCCCCCCCCCCCCCCCCCCCCCCCCCCCCCCCCCCCCCCCCCCCCCCCCCCCCCCCCCCCCCCCCCCCCCCCCCCCCCCCCCCCCCCCCCCCCCCCCCCCCCCCCCCCCTTTAATGATCCGCCGACCACCGAGATCTACACTCCAAGAATTTCGTCGGCAGCGTCAGATGTGTATAAGAGACAGGAACCTGATTTGAGACCAAAAGACAAGGAACGGCATTCATGAGCGTAACCGGCTTGCCATTCGACGATTTCCGCACGCTGCTGCGCGACCTTCCGGGCCCGGACGCCCGCGCGCTCGTGGCGGCGCG
>NZ_JAELTU010000926.1 GCF_016429015.1 Rhizobium sp. ASV20 | reverse complement strand
CCCCCCCCCCCCCCCCCCCCCCCCCCCCCCCCCCCCCCCCCCCCCCCCCCCCCCCCCCCCCCCCCCCCCCCCCCCCCCCCCCCCCCCCCCCCCCCCCCCCCCCCCCCCCCCCCCTTTTAATGACACGCCGACCACCGAGATCTACACTCCAAGAATTTCGTCGGCAGCGTCAGATGTGTATAAGAGACAGCCATAGGAATCGGCCGTATCGATGAAGTTGATGCCGAGCTGCGGCAGGCGCTTCAGGGTGCGGACGGCCTCGTCGTGATCGTCCGGCTCACCCCATATGCCGGCACCAGTGATGCGCATGGCGCCGA
>NZ_JAELTU010000124.1 GCF_016429015.1 Rhizobium sp. ASV20 | reverse complement strand
AGCCCTGGAACCGCATCGTTGAACTCTCATCGAAGCCGGAAACCACGCCGGCATCGACACAGGTCAACATCTCGCCCAATTATCCGTCGCCGGACGCGATCTTCTACAACCAGTATCACTCCAAGGCTTCGGGCACTTGGATGTCGATGGAATGGCTGCAGAATCCCGAGGTCGACGCCCTGATCGACAAGGCGCGGGCGACCACCGACATCAAGGGGCAGAATGCGACCTACAAGGAACTGCAGGCAAAGCTTGCCGAATTGCAGCCCGATGTGTGGGCAGTATCGCCGAACCGGCGCTATGCGGCGAACAAGTGCCTGCAGGGCTACGAGTTCATCCCCATGCAGAGCTGGGATCTGAACTTCTCGAACTTCCATTGGGACTGCAAGGCGAACTGATATTCGCCGGCACAAGAGATAGACCCGGCCCCATTCGGGGTCGGGCAGCCATTGCCGAAGGTGAAACATGCTTCAGGAATTCTCCGAAGAAAATATCGAGCCGCTCGCAACGGGAGCCTGGATTCTGGGAACCGGAGGCGGTGGCAACCCCTATATCTCGACACTCAATCTTCGAAGGCTCTACGCCGAGGGCCGACGCGTTCAGGTGATGGACCCGATGGCGCTCGACGATGACGACATGGTTGCCGTCGTCTCGAAAATGGGCGCGCCGCTGGTGGGGCAGGAACGCCTCAGCGATCCCGTGCATCTGGCGCGTGCGGTCGAGGTCATGGAGGATTATCTCGGCAAGCCTTTTCGCGCGATCATGAGCGTCGAGATCGGCGGCTCGAACGCGCTCTCCTCCTTCCTCGCAGCCGCAATGCTCGGCCGGCCTGTTGTCAATGCCGATGCCATGGGGCGTGCCTATCCCGAGGCGCAGATGACCTCCTTTGCCATCGGCAATCTGCCGATGTACCCGCTTTCCCTCGTCGACGTGCGCGACAATGAGGTTATCGTCACCAAGGCGGCGTCTTGGAAGTGGATGGAGCGGATCTCCCGCAAGGTTTGCACCGAAGTCGGTTCGACCGCCGCCACCTGCAAGGCGCCGCGCACAGGCCGCGAGGTGAAGGATTGGGGCATTCACTACACCATCACCAAGGCGACAGAACTTGGCCGCGCGGTCATCGAGGCGCGCGCGCGTCATGATGACCCGGTGAAGGCGGTCCTTGATCACGAGGGCGGCAAGCAATTGTTCCGCGGCAAGGTGATCGATGTGGCGCGCGAAACGACCGGCGGCTTTCTGCGCGGCCGGACCGTGATCGAAGGCATCGATGCCGACAAGGGTTCGCGCATGGAGCTTGCCTTCCAGAACGAATGGGCCGTCGCCTTCCGCGATGGCGAGCCGGTGGCGATGACGCCGGATCTCCTCTGCCTTCTCGACACGATTTCCGGCAGCGCGATCGGCACGGAATCCGTGCGTTACGGCCAGCGCGTGACCGTTGTCGCCTTGCCTGCTCCGGAACTCCTGACCACGCCCGCGGGGATCGCTGCTGTCGGCCCGCGCGCTTTCGGCTATGACATTGATTTCAGATCGGTATTCGCATGAAACGCATCGGCATTGACGTTGGCGGCACCAATACGGATGCCGTTCTGATCGACGGTGAGAAGATTATCGCTTCCATCAAGGTTCCGACGACGCAGGACGTGATGTCCGGCGTAAAAGCGGCCCTAAGCCATGTCGCTGGCCACGCCGGGGCATCGGGGCGGCCGATCGACGCGGTCATGATCGGCACCACGCATTTCACCAATGCCGTCGTCGAGCGGGCGCGGCTGGAGCGGGTGGCGGCGATCCGTATTGCGCTGCCGACCGGCGCGTCCCTGCCGCCGATGTGCGATTGGCCTGACGATCTGCGCGCGGCCGTCGATCCGCTGATCTTCATGGTCCACGGCGGCCATGAGTATGACGGCAGCCCACTCGTGCCCATGATCCCCGACGAAATCCGCGAAGCGGCCATGAAGATCCGCGATGCCGGCATCACATCGATCGCGATATCGGCGACCTTCTCGCCGCTGACGACCGAATGTGAGGTCAAGGCCGCAGAGATCGTTCGTTCGGTTATCCCCGATGCAAGGATTACGCTGTCGCACACGCTTGGGCGGATCGGCCTGCTGGAACGCGAGAACGTCGCGCTTCTCAATGCGGCGCTGCAGTCGCTCGGCAGAACCACGGTACAGGCATTTTCGGATGCGCTGCGCGAAGCAGGCGTTACAGCCCCCTTCTACCTCACGCAGAATGATGGCACGGTCGCACTGGCTGATGTCGCCGCGACCAATCCGGTTCACAGCTTTGCATCCGGCCCGACGAATTCGATGCGGGGAGCCGCCTTCCTGACCGGCTTGAGCGACGCCATGGTCGTCGATGTCGGCGGCACGACCTCGGATATCGGCTGCCTCGTCGGCGGCTTCCCGCGCGAGGCCAACAACATCGTCCATATCGGCGGCGTGCGCACGCTGTTCCGGATGCCCGATCTTCTGCCGATCGCGCTTGGCGGCGGGACGATCATCGATCCGGAAACGGGCAAGATCGGCCCGCGTTCGGTCGGCTATCGCATCCTGACGGAAGCGCGTGTCTTTGGCGGCAATACGCTGACGACCTCGGATGTCGCTGTTGCGGCCGGCCTGATCGAGATGGGAGACAAGGATCGTGTTCGGGGTCTCGATGCTTCCTTCGTCAAGGCGAGCCTCGAGCGCATCCGTGACATGGTGACGGACAGTTTCGACCAGATGAAGACCTCGGCGGAGGATGTGCCGTTGATTGCCGTCGGCGGCGGCGCCTTCCTGATCCCCGATAAGATCGCCGGAGCGTCGGAGGTTCTTCGCGTCGAGAATGCCGGTGTTGCCAATGCGCTGGGCGCGGCGATGGCGCAGGTGTCAGGTGAAGTCGACCAGGTATTCTCCGGATTGAGCCGCGACGAGGCGATCACCAGGGCAGAAGCCGAGGCTCAGGATGCCGCGGTTGCTTCCGGAGCGAGCCGCGCCAGCCTGAAAACGCTTGAAGTCGAAGACATTCCGATCGCTTATCTGCCTGGCGGCGCGCGCCGCGTAAGGGTAAGGGTCATCGGCGATATCGCCTTTCAATGAATCGCGATGTCCGATCGTCTCGATCGGACACCACTTATGGGAGCGGCGTTCAGCGAATAGGAAGCGTTGAGGCTGGATCGGAGCAGGAAATGACGAAAATTGCGCTGGCCATTCATGGCGGTTGCGGTGTCATGCCGGAAAATAGCATGACACCAGAGGAGTGGGAGGGAGCACGACGCGACCTCGGTGCGGCTTTGCGCGCAGGCTATGCGCTGCTGAAGGCCGGCGGCAGCGCCATCAACGCGGTCGAGGCCGCCGTTGTAGTCATGGAGAACAGCCCGCATTTCAACGCCGGTCATGGCGCAGCGCTCAACGAAAATGGTGTGCACGAACTCGATGCATCGATCATGGATGGTGCAACGCTGGAAGCGGGGGCCATCAGCGCGTCGCACGCGATCCGCAATCCGGTCAAAGCAGCCCGTCTGTTGATGGAGGATGGTCGCGCTGTTTACATGACTGGCCCTGCGGCGGATCGCTTCGCTGAGGAAAAGGGCCTTCCCGTCGAGCCACAGTCTTACTTTACCACGCAGAAGCGGGTCGATGCACTGCAAGCCATGAAACGTCACGCCGCTGCTGGGACTGAAGGCACGGAGAACGAGAAACACGGCACCGTCGGCGCCGTAGCCCTCGACGCGGCCGGCCATCTCGCCGCCGCGACCTCAACAGGCGGTTACACCAACAAGCCTGACGGGCGCGTTGGCGACAGTCCGGTCATCGGCGCCGGCACCTATGCACGCGACGGCGTCTGCGCCGTATCGGGAACCGGCAAGGGCGAGTTCTTTATCCGTTATGTCGTTGGGCATGAGATCGCGTCTCGAATGGCCTATCTGAAGCAGGATATCGCCACAGCGACAGATGGGCTGATCAATCATGATCTGGCCCCGCATCAGATCGGTGCCGGCTTGGTTGCACTGGATGCCGAGGGTGTTGTCGCCGCGCCCTACAATACGCCGGGGATGTTTCGTGGCTGGGTGACGCCGGAAGGCAAGGCTTTCGTTGCGACGCATGAAGAGGTCTTCGAGGTCGAACTCTAGAAGGCCTGTTTGAGCAAGGCCGCGACCTTCGCTGCCTTTGACATCGGAGGCCGCGTCGCGGCCTCTAGCGCGTAAGCGTATAGCGAGCCTGGAGAATGGTTTCGCCGCGTGATCGCGAAAAAAGCTCTCTGCTGTCAAGCTGGGTGAAGCCCAGTTTTGTCAGCACATGGCCGGATGCTGGGTTATCGGCGGCGTGGCCGGAAACGAGGCTCGACAATCCCACCTCGGAAAAGGCGAATTCGACTAGCGCCTGGGCGGCTTCAAAGGCGTAGCCCTTGCCCCAGGCCGCTCGCTCCAGCCAATAGCCGAGGCTGCCTGCGCCGGCGGCAATGCCATCGACATCGACGACCCCGATCATCCTTCCTTCTTGCTCGATGGCGAAGCGATAAGCCGTCCCTTCAGCCCATTCCTGTGCATGACTCGCAAACCATGTCTCCATGTCTTCCCGGTCGGCAGGGTAGGTGGCGTTGGCCAGCATGCGCGCCACATCCCAGTCGCTTTGGATTTCCAAAGCCTTTTGCGCATCGGCAACGGATGTCGGGCGTAGAGTGAGGCGGGCGGTGTGGAAAGGTGAGCGGGGGAGAGACTTTGCGATCATGGTAGGGTGCCCTTGCAGATTGAGCATCAAATGCCACGTCACGACTAAATTGCAATCCTTCCTGCCGGTAGTATCTAGTCGGGTTGAGGCGCGGCCGTCGTTTCGCCCTCGGCGAGCTCGCAGGCAAACAGGACCGGGTCGTCGACATCAGGCACCGGTCGTTCATTCAAGAGAACCGCCACTGCCGCGGCTGCAATCTTCTGGATCGGCTGCTTCACCGTCGTCAACCGCGGGATCGTCATGTTTGAGAGAGGAATGCCGTCGAATCCAACGATGGAAAGCGCAGCCGGGATCGGGATGCCTAGGTCATAGGCCGCCCTCATGCAGCCGATCGCCTGTTGGTCCGAGCTTGCAAAAATGGCGGTCGGGCGCTCGTGGCGGGCGCGGGCGAGGAGATAATTTCCGGCCGAGCGGCCGCTTTCGTAGTCGAAGCCTGCCTCGGCGATCAGCGGCGGCTCCGCCAATCGTCCACCATCGCCAGCCTGCTTCATGGCATCGAGGTATCCCTTCAGGCGGTCATTGGCCGGAACGGAACCCTCCGGTCCCGAAATGAAACCGATGCGGCGATGACCAAGCTTCAGTAGATAGTCGATGCCAAGCTTAACTCCGCTGCGATGATCCGAAGCAATTCCGGAATATCCGGGCATGAGGCGGTCGATGACGACGATGGGCAGCCCCTTCGGCAGCTTCAGCGTATGGAAATCGTTGCTGGGAACGAGAATGATGCCATCGACTTTCCTGCTCGTCAGCTGCCCGATCCGGTCCGCCTCCTTGGCGGGATGGTCAAAGGACGTCATGACGATGATGTTGTAGCCGTGCTTGGCTGCGGCCTGTTCGGCGGATTGAACCAGTTCCGAGAAGAAGGGATTGGTCAGATCCGGAATGACGATCCCGATGAGGCGGCTGACCTTGCTGCGCATGCTTCTTGCGGAGGGGTCAGGCATGTAACCAAGTTCTTTGATGATGCCGGCGACGCGCGCTCTCACTTCCTGTGTGACGGAAGGATGCTCATTCAAGACCCTCGAAACTGTCCCGGTAGAAACCCCCGCGAGTTTGGCGACGTCTCGAATTCCGACTTTTGGCATAACGGAAACATGTGTCCTTCATCTTCAGCAGCACAGGATCCCTGATCCAGGCTTGCTGCCAACGGTCTCTAGCGCCTTCGCCGTGGCGTCGCATCCTAAATTTGACGACCGTTGAGGCCATACAAAGAAAACAGCAAGACGCCGTGTGGAAACGGTTCAATAGGTATAGTGCAGCATATTTCGATAATTGCAATCACGTCTGGTTTTCAGGGCAATTTCGCCGCCTTGACAATCCTTGGAGGCATTGCTACCCAATAGATGTTGGAAACGGTTCATTGCCGCAGGCAACTCAGGTGGAGCTGAGCTTCGGACCGTTCGGGAGGAGAGAAATGTCAAATTCCAAGAAGCATGAATCCGTCTTGATCAATGCCCCGCGTCGTGCGGCGCTGAAGCTCGGCCTTGCCGGCACGTTGGTGCTTGCTCTGTCCTGCGGCGTCTCGCCGGCCTTTGCCGCCGGCAAGCCCAAGGTCGGTCTCATCATGAAATCCTTGTCCAATGAGTTCTTCAAGCAGATGAAGGCCGGCGCCGACAAATATGCGGCTGAGAACAAGGACAAGTTCGACTTCAAGGCCGTCGGCATGAAGGATGAGCGCGACTTCGCTTCGCAGGTCGACGCCGTCGAGAACTTCGTGACGCAGAAGTACGATATCATCGTCGTCGCCCCGGCCGATTCCAAGGCTATGGCCACGCCGCTTGCAAAGGCTGTGAAGGCCGGCGTGAAGGTCATCAACATCGACGTGCCGCTCGACGCCGACGCCAAGAAGGCGGCCGGTATCGATCTGGCTTTCTTCGGGCCTGACAATACCGAAGGTGCCAAGCTTGCGGGCGATGCGCTTGCCAAGGATCTTGGGCCGGGCGCAAAGGTCGTGATCCTAGAAGGCAATCCCGAGGCTGACAACGCCAAGGAGCGCAAGGTTGGCTTCATGGATTCCATCAAGGCTGGCAAGCTCGAGCTTCTCGACAGCAAGACGGCGCATTGGGAAACTGAAGAAGCCAACACCGTCATGACGAATTTCCTGACCAAGTATAAGGATATTCAGGGCGTCATGGCTGCAAACGACTCGATGGCTCTCGGCGTTGTCAAGGCGCTCGACGCATCAGGCCAGAGCGGCAAGATCAAGGTCGTCGGCTTCGACAACATCCCGTCGGTCAAGCCCTTGATCAAGGACGGCAAGATGCTCGCCACCGTCGAACAGTACGGCGCGGAAATGGCGGCCATGGGCATCAAGTACGGTCTTCGCGAGTATGCGGGCGAGAAGTTCACCGGCTGGGTCAAGACGGATGTCACGCTCGTCACCGCCAAGGACATCAAATAGTCTACGCGATAGACCATGAGTCCAAGGGAGGCGCCGGTTACTGACCGGCGCTATCCATTACCCAGCCGTCTTTGCTGTTGAGTGCCCAGGATGCGGCTCGTCTCCGAGCGGCCTGCGCATATAATTCGGACGGGTGGCCATCTCCCATTCGACCTGAAGCGCGTCGTGATCCCTAAGGTTCGCCGCCCCCGCTCCAGGTCCCTGATTTTGCGCATGTCGCTGTCGTAAAGCCGTTGAATGCTTGGGCACCACATGCTTTGGAACATGCACGAGGTGGACGTGTCAGGCACAGATGATGACTTTATCCTGAAGCTCGAAGGAATAGGCAAACGCTTCCCCGGCGTTGTCGCGCTGCGGGACGTTTCCATACAGATTGGCCGCGGCAAGGGCCACATTTTGCTCGGCGAGAACGGTGCCGGAAAGTCCACGCTGATCAACCTTCTCGGGGGCGTGTTCAAACCGGACGACGGGCAGATTCTGTTCGATGGCGAAATCTACAGTCCGACCTCCCCGCTCGAAGCGTTCAAGGCGGGCATCCGCGTCATCCATCAGGAACTGCACCCGCTCTCCAACCTTACGGTCGCTGAAAACCTGCTCTTCGAGCATATCCCGCGCCGCTATGGCCTGGTGAATTACAAGCAGATGAACAGAAGAGCGGCGGAGCTGCTGGCGGAGGTCGGCCTCGACGTCGCGCCAACAACACCGGCGAGCCGTCTCAGCGTCGCCCAGCTTCAGCTGCTCGAGATCGCCAAGGCCCTCTGCTATGAGAGCAAGCTTCTTGTTCTCGACGAGCCGACTGCGACCTTGACCTCCAAGGAAGTCGACCGTCTTTTCGAAATCCTGAGACGGCTGAAGGCACGCGGCGTCACGACGCTCTATATCTCGCACCGGCTCGAGGAGATCTTCGAAGTCGGTGACGATGTGACCGTGCTTCGCGACGGCCAGCACGTGATCACCAGACCACTGGCAGGACTAGGCATTCCGGAGATCGTCGAGCTCATGGTCGGGAGGACGCTCTCCGACCACAACGCCTTTCGCGGTGACAGCGTCATCTCCAGCGAGGCGCTCGGCGTCTCGGGCTTGAAGGTCACACGCAGCAGCCCGGAATTGTCCTTTTCCGTTGCCAAGGGTGAAATCGTCGGTATTGCTGGCCTGGTCGGCAGCGGCCGTACGGAAGCGGTTCGCGCCATATTCGGCGCCGACGCAAAGGCCGCCGGCGAAATTCGCATCGATGGCGAACTTGTCGACATCAATTCGCCGAAGGATGCCGTTGCCGCCGGGCTGTGTCTGGCGACCGAAGACCGTAAGATGCAGGGGCTGATGCTTGACATGAGCTGTGCCGAAAACACCACCATAACGGATCTCGGCAAGGTCTCCCGCAACGGTCTGATCAGCCGCAGGGTCGAGGACGATTATTCGCAGCGCCTCGTGCGGGAGCTGCGCATAAAGACGCCGTCCATCCATCAACTGGTCAGAACATTTTCCGGCGGCAATCAACAAAAGGTCGTCATCGCGAAATGGCTCTTCCGCGGACCGAAGGTGTTGATCTTCGATGAGCCGACACGCGGGATCGATGTCGGCGCGAAGGCCGAAATCTACGATCTCCTCTGGAAATTCGCCGCCGAAGAAAAGGGCGTTCTGGTCGTCTCTTCCGATCTGCCGGAGCTGATCGGCATATGCCACCGCATCATCGTCTTCTCGGACGGCAAGATCGCCGGAGAGATAGCCCGGGACCAATTCGAAGAGAGCAGGATCCTCTCACTCGCCTACAAGGAGTACAGTCGTGTCCGGCAACATTGAAAGCAAAACCGAGGCGAAAGAGAGCAGCTTCTGGGACAAGCTCATTCGGATCTCGATGAAGGAGGCCGGTGTTGCCATCGCGCTCGTCATCATCCTGATATTCTTCTCGGCAACGGCGCCTTATTTCGCAACGCCTGAGAATTTTCTTAAGATCTTCGTGCAGATCGCCATCAATACGGTGCTGGCCGCGGGCATGACCTTCGTCATTCTGACTGGCGGCATCGATCTTTCGGTCGGCTCGTTGCTTGCCCTTTGTACCGTTATCGGTGCAACGATCATGGTCGATCCGCGGTTCTCTCCTTGGCAGGCGATCGTGCTCGCATCGCTCGCCTCCATGGGCGCCGGCGCCGTGCTGGGCGCGGTCAATGGCTGGGTGTGCGAGAAGTGGAAGCTGCCGTCCTTCATCGTCACGCTTGGCATGTTGAACGTCGCGAGCGGTCTGGCGCGTGTCGTCAGCGACAATTCGACGATCACCGGCCTGCCGCAACCGTTTGTCGATTTCGGAAATCTGATCTTCTGGGGCGTATTGCCCTCGATCTTCCTCATTGCGATCGTTGTGGTGCTCATCGGCTGGTTCGTGCTGCGCTATACGGTATTCGGACGCTTCGTCTTCGCGATCGGCACCAATGAGGAGGCGGTTCGCCTATCGGGGCATGAACCGAAGAAGTTCAAGATTGCTGTCTTCACCATTTCCGGTTTGACCGCGGGCATTGCAGCAATGGTTTACCTGCTTCGCCTCAACGTTGGCAGCCCCGTCGCCGGTATCGGCTACGAGCTGAATGCCATCGCCGCCGTCATTATCGGTGGAACCAGCCTTTCGGGCGGCAAAGGGTCGATCATCGGCACGCTGGTGGGCGCCTGCATCCTGCAGGTGCTGTCTACGGGGCTGCAGCTGCTCGGTGCGGACGACAATATCAAGCCGATCGTCATCGGCGCCGTCATCGTGCTGGCCGTCATTCTCGACAGCTATCGTGGCCGCCTGATGCGGATACTCGAGACGCGCTGACGCGCAGCCAAGTCTTGGTGATTGAGACGCGGCGCGAGGCTTGCCTCGCGCCGTTGTCGTTGCTCCGGACATTGTGCCGAAGATTGCGCCATTTCAGAAAGCTCAAATATTTCCAGAGTTTCCGGCGAGCAATGCCGGTAGCGCAAGCCTTCGGATGTCTGCAGCTACGCGATCGTTGTATACGCAAAAATATAATGCTAGCGATTGGGGCAGTCTCAGGAGAAACCCATGCTCAGTCGCCGCCATTTGCTCTCTATCGCGAAAATCTCTGTTCTGTTCGGCGGTCTGCTGTCTTCCGCGCCCGCCTGGGCCGATCATGTCGTCACGGACCAGATTGGCCGGCAGGTGCATATTCCCGATACGGTCAACCGCGTCGTTATCCTGCAGCATCAGACGCTCAACATCGCCGTCCAGCTCGATGCCATGG
Organism: Rhizobium sp. ASV20; assembly: GCF_016429015.1. GTDB lineage: Bacteria > Pseudomonadota > Alphaproteobacteria > Rhizobiales > Rhizobiaceae > Rhizobium. The sequence goes on along the minus strand of NZ_JAELTU010000124.1, from coordinate 12,148 downwards.
ACAAGGTGGTCGGCGTTCTCGACGAGTGGAAGAAGCAACTGGGCGCCAATTACGTCCGGCTCGCGCCGCAGCTTCCCAAACTGCCGATGCCGGGTGGCTTGACCAAGGTGAACATCGAGGAGCTTCTGAAGCTGAAACCGGACGTCGTCTTCGTCACGAACTATGCACCGGCCGATATGGTGAAGCAGATCGAGCAGGCCGGGCTTCCGGTCGTGGCGATCTCGCTTCTTGATGTCCCACCAGAAGAAGCGGTGAAGCTCAATCCCTCCGTCAAGGATGAGCCGGCCGCGATCGACGCGGGCTTTGCAACCGGCGTGCGGCTGATCGCCGACGTTCTCGACCGCAAGGACAAGGGCGAGGAGCTGATTGCGGTCACCAAAAAGACGCGCAAGCTGATTGCCGATCGTCTTGCGGATGTTCCGGAAGACAAACGCGTGCCGGTCTATATGGCCAATCCCGACCTCACCACCTACGGCCGTGGCAAATATACCGGTCTGATGATGGAGCGCGCCGGCGCCCGCAACGTGGCCAATTCGATCAGCGGCTTCAAGCAGGTGACGATGGAGGACGTGTTGAAATGGGATCCAGCCGTCATCTTCGTCCAGGAGCGCTATCCCGCCGTCGTCGATGATATCAAGAAGACCGCCTCCTGGCAGACGATTGAGGCGGTGAAGAATGGCCGCATCTACCTGATGCCGGAATATGCCAAGGCCTGGGGCTATCCGATGCCGGAGGCTATGGCGCTCGGTGAACTCTGGATGGCAAAAGAGCTGTATCCGGAGCGGTTCAAGGATATCGACATGCAGAAGGAAGCAGACGCCTACTACAAGGAATTCTACCGCACCGATTATCGCGCGGTGCAATGAGCGCTCACGCCGCTTCCAGACAAGCACCGCAGGTCGTCATCGCCATGTTGGCGATCCTGCTTGTTGTCGCTGCGGTCATCTCCCTTGGAATGGGGCGGTACGATATTCCGTTTCTGCGGGTGGTGGAAATTCTCTGGTCGCCGATTTCGGCTCCAGCAGTGCCCGTAACGGCGACGGAAGCCAATGTTGTCTTCACGGTACGCATGCCGCGCGTCCTGCTGGCGCTGCTGACGGGCGCGGGCCTTGCTTTGTCAGGGGCGACGCTGCAGGGGGTGTTCCGCAATCCTCTTGTTGGTCCGCAGGTCGTCGGCGTGTCCTCCGGCGCCGCCTTCGGCGGCACGCTTGCCATTCTCCTGAGTTTTTCGCGCTATGGCCTGCTCGGCTCTGCCTTCGCATTTGGGCTGTCTGCTCTCATCATCGTCTACGCGCTGAACGGTATCGTCGCGCGTCGCAACATTCTGGCGCTGGTGCTGGCTGGTGTTGTCGTTAGCGGATTTTTCGGAGCGCTGGTGAGCCTCGTGCAGTATCTTGCGGATACGGAAGACAAGCTGCCGGCGATGGTCTTTTGGCTGCTTGGCAGTTTTGCCACGGCCAATTGGGAAAAATTCTCGTTGGTGGCCGGGCCGGTCTTCATCGCGGGCCTGCTACTGCTGGGTCTGCGCTGGCGCATCAATATCTTGTCGATCGGCGACGAGGATGCGCGTGCTCTCGGCGTTGATGTCGAGCCGCTGCGCTGGCTGATCCTGATACTCGTTTCCTGCATCGTCGCTGCGCAGGTTGCCGTCAGCGGCATCATCGGTTGGGTCGGGCTTGTCGTTCCGCATATGGCGCGCATGCTTGTCGGCCCGGATCATCGCGTCATGATGCCAGCCTCTTTGTTGATCGGCGGCCTCTATCTGCTTGTTATCGATACGGTTGCGCGCACCGTGACAGGCTCGGAAATTCCGCTCGGGATTCTGACTGCGTTGATCGGCACACCGGTTTTCGCTCTTGTGTTGCGACAGACGCAGAGGGGCGGTCGTGGTTTCTGATCCGATCAGGCTCAAGATATCCGGGGCGAGCCAGTCCTACGATGGCGAACGATGGCAGTTTCGCGATCTCGATTTCGCGCTCGATACAGGCGAGATTGTTGCGATCCTGGGGCCGAACGGCCGTGGCAAATCGACCCTGCTGCGGGTCTTGGCCGGGCTTCAAAAGCCAACCTCCGGTGCCTTGGAGTTGAATGAACGAACCGGCTTTGTGCCGCAGGAGTTTGCCGGTTCGTTTCCCTATTCCGTACTAGACGTCGTGTTGATGGGGCGCGCCCGTCACATCGGCCTCTTCCGGACGCCGCGCAAGATCGATGTCGAGAAGGCGATGGAGGCGCTCGCCGCGACGGGCATGGTTGATTATGCGCAGCGAAACATCGACGCGCTTTCCGGCGGCGAGCGTCAGCTTGTCCTGATCGCCCGGGCGCTGGCTGGCAAGAACGCGGTCTTGTTGCTCGACGAACCGGCTTCGGCGCTCGATCTCAAAAATCAGGATGTGGTGCTTTCGCTTCTCGCCACGCTTGCCGATCGCGAAGGATTGGCCATTGCCTTTACGACACATCAGCCGAATCATGCCGTGGCGGTCGCCGACAAGGTCTTGCTCATGCTCGACCAGGCTAGCGCAATTTTTGGTGCCACGGCCGACGTGATGACCGAAGCCAACCTTGAAGCGCTCTATGGTGTTCCGGTCCGCTCGGCGGTGCTTGGAATTGACGAGCTCATGGAAACGGCTTTCGTGCCGCTGTTCCGCCAGAGGAAACGGAAGGGAAATTGCCTGTGAGTAACGCAGTTCAGGTCCTGTCCGCTGGAAGTCTGCGCCATGCTTTCCCGGAGATCATCAAGGCTTTTCGTCAGGAAACCGGCATTGCTGTTGCTCTGACGCTGGGGCCGGCGGGATTGTTGCGCGAACAGATCGAGGCAGGCGCAGGGTTTGATCTTTTCGCTTCGGCCAATATGGCGCATCCGTGTCGCCTGGCTGCCGCCGGTCTAACGGAAAATGCCATATGTTTTGCCCAAAACAGACTGTCTGTGCTGGCGCGAGCCGATCTCGGTCTGACAGCGGAAAACTTCGTCGCCATCCTATCGGACCCGGAGGTCAGGATCGGCACCTCGACGCCGGGGGACGACCCTGGTGGCGACTACGCTTTCGAGTTTTTTGACCTAGTCGAAGCGCGTTATCCGGGGAAGGGCGCGGCGATAAAAACCCGGTCGCGCCAGTTGGTCGGCGGTCGCAACTCGCCGCCGCCGCCGGCAGGCAAGGGCGGTGGCTATCTGATCGTCGACGGAGAGGTCGACCTGATGATGAGCTACTCTTCGAACGCGCGCTTGCTGGCGGCCGACCGGGCTTTCGCAGTCGTCGATATCCCCGACGCGTTCCAGCCGCTCATCGAATATGGCGTGGCCGTGCGTTGTGAGGCCAATGTCGAAACGAGGTTGCTGCAGGACTTCTTGCTGTCGGCTCGTGGCCAGGAAATTCTGGCCGAAGCGGGCTTTTCTCCGAGGGGCTGATCTACCGCCGGACGTCAGCCTCTTGGAGGGATGCTGGCGCCTGCGTAGGCTTCGGCTTCGCCGTGCAGCCACTCGCAAAAGAGAATTGATTTTCTGTTGCGGCGGGCGCGGCGCAGAGCCACATATTCGTGGCCGCTTTCGAGGAAGCCATAGGGCGCCATCAGCCGGCCGAAACGAATATCGTCGCTCACATAGGGCCATGGCGCCACACAGACGCCAAGACCCGCGCTGGCGGCTTCGAGCATGAAGTAGAAATGCTCGTATTCGACGCGCGGGCCGGCCGCGACCGATCTGCCGGAGCGAGCGAGCCAGTCTCCCCATGCGCGCAGCCGCGTGCGCGTGTGGAGTTGAGGCACGCCGTCGAATTCGGGCGTGGACTCGGTAAAGACAGGCGGCGCAAGCACCGCCCCTGTCTGCTCAGGAAACAGCGAAATAACATCGGCACCTTTCGGCCAAGGCGCTGTGCCGACGCGGATCGCGACATCGAAGCCATCACGGCTGAAATCGACGGGCTTCGAAGAGGCCGATAGGCGCACTTCTATGTTGGGATATTTTGCCTGGAAACGATAAAGGCGCGGAATGAGCCATCGCATCGTAAAGGTGCCTGGGCACGAGACGTCAAGCTGCCCGTCTTCGGTATCGGCCACGGAGCGCACGGACATATCCATCTGGTCGAATGCTGCCGTGAGCCCTGAAAGCAGGGTTGCACCGCCTTCGGTTAGCCTCAACTTGTTCTTCGGGCCTTCGAACAACGGAATGCCAAGCACCTCTTCCAGATGTTGTATCTGCCGGCTGACCGCGCTGTGGGTTACGTTCAGTTCCTCGGCCGCAAGCGTCATGCGGCCAAGCCGACCGGCCGCCTCGAAGGCGCGCAAGGCATTCAGGGAGGGAATGCGTCTAGCCATGTGCTTTTTCCGAACATTGAGTGTTCGATCATATCGTTTTTCTTTCACAGAGATAGTGTGTTTCTTGCCGGAGAAACGAACGGAAAATGCGCTCGAGGAACAATGACGTGATGGTGCGATACGCATTCTCACGTAGGGCGAAGCTTTGCACACAACGCGAATGGAGATATGGAATGACCAATAGACATCAGGATGGCAGCGCCGGCGACGCGAATTACGGCGTAATCGGAGCCGGTTACACGCGCTACCGTCAACCCGATCCCCATATCGCCGAATTCATTCGCCAAGCACTCGGCGACGCGGAGACGGTTTTGAATGTCGGCGCAGGTGCTGGCTCCTATGAGCCGGTCGATCGTGACGTCACCGCAGTAGAGCCGTCGGCTTCGATGCGTGGGCAGCGGCCTGCTCATCTTCCGGTCGCGATCGATGCCACGGCGGAAAGTTTGCCTTTTCCCGACCGGGCCTTCGATGCCGCCATGGCGACGTTCACGGTTCATCAATGGTCGAATCTGGAGCGCGGGCTCAGCGAAATGCGCCGCGTCACGCGCGGACCTGTACTCATTCTCAGCTGCGACCCGGATCTGCTCGAACGCTCCTGGCTGCATGCCTATGCACCCGAGATGATTGCGGTCGAAGCGCGCCGGTATCCCTCCATGACCACTATCGTCAAGGGACTCGGCGGCAACGCGGAGGTCAAGCCGGTGCCGATCCCGCTGAATTGCGTCGATGGCTTCGGCGAGGCCTATTACGGCCGACCCGAGCTGATGCTCGATCCTGGCGCGCGGCTTGCCAATTCGGCCTGGAGTTTCGTCGATGCATCGATTGGGGAGCGTTTCGTCGCCGAGCTTGGCCGTGATCTGGCTGATGGAAACTGGGATCGTCGCTATGGCGAGCTTCGCACGCAACCCTTCTTCGAAGGCTCGCTGCGGCTCGTCATTGCAAGGCAATGAGGGGCATCATGAAGGATAAATTGCGCCTGTTGGCATCATTGGCGGGACCATTTCCCGCCTTCGATGTCGATCTCACTCCGGATGAGCCTCGCGAACTCTTTTCAGATTGGCTACGCGACGCCATTGCAGCTGGCATCAAAGAACCGCACGCGATGGTGCTTTCAACTGTCGATGAGAACGGCGGGCCAGACGCGCGCGTCCTCATTCTGAAGAACCTCGACCACCGGGGTTGGCACTTCGCAACGACAGGTAACGGGCCGAAAGGGCAGCAGATCGCTCTTAATCCCGCAGTTTCTCTGACCTTCTATTGGTCGGAGCTGGGGCGCCAAGTTCGCCTGCGCGGAATGGCGCTGCAAGCCGAAGTCCATGAGCGTAATGCGGATTTTCGCGCACGAGCGCCGGGCGCTAAAGCGGTGGCACTGACCGGGAGGCAAAGCGACGTCATGGGGTCCAGAAAAGAACTAGAGGATTCTCTGCGCGATCAGCATCGCCGGCTGGAACAGGAGCCAGCCCTTGTCGCGCCAAGTTGGGCGCTGTTCATCGTCATGCCGCACGAGGTCGAGTTCTGGCAAGGCGACAGTGAGCGCCGTCACTACCGCTTGCGATACAGGCGCGGAAAGGCCGGTTGGGCGAAAGAGCAGCTTTGGCCCTGACAAGCGGACTTGCTTGAAGGAGGAAGACGCACTAGCGTAATATTCGGTGAAATATAACGCTAGTGCGGATATGTCAGTTCTGCTCAACCATAAACAACCGCTTCCGCTCACGCTTCCGAGCGTCATCAAACGCTTGGATGAACGGCCGGCGCTGGAGCAGGCGACAACAGTTCGAGCCCAGAAGTTGAAGACTTGGGATCTGGCGCCGATGTTCCACTGCTCGATTGTCGGGACCTGCCTGACGACATCCGAACTGCGGCAGGTCCTGGCCAAGGTTGGAGACATCGATGCGAAGGTGGCGAGCGAGCATGCCTTGCATAGCCGCGGTGTTCGGGCCGCAAGTCAGCGCGATGTGGCCGGCAAGCTGCTGAACAAGGCGCTCGACCGTCGTCATGAGCGAATCCTCAAGCAATTCTCAAGGCTCTCGACATCGTCGGAGATCAGAGCGCAGTGGAATCTAGCCGTCGATGAGGGGGACATATCGGGCGCCTATTGGGCTGTGATGAGCCATCCCGCGAGTGACCGGCCCTTGGTGCAGGACGTCTTCGGCGAAGTGCACATGCTCTCGCATCTGGTTGGCAGCTCCAGCCGTCTCGATATCGCGCGCTTGCGCAAGCTGCAGCTCGACTTGGAAGCCAGCGACGAGAAGATTGCCCGGCAGGAAGCACGCCTTCAGGCCGCCGCCAGGGATTACGCGCTTTTACAGACGCGAACCAATGATCTGGAAGCAGATTTGTTGCGCAGGCAGGCCGCCGCCATCGAGCCTATGAACTTTGATCAGCGGCATGAGGCAAGATTGCTGCAAAGGCTGCAAGCAGCGGAGCAGCGGGCGGATGACTATGACGAGCGTTTTGCCGCGCTGGAGGCGAGACTTGCCGAGGCCGAACGTCGTGCCGCCGCTCTTGCCGACGAGAACAGTATCCTGCAGCGCGAGCTTGATATCCTTGAGGGCGCATTGGCGGTGCCGGATACCATCGATGCCTCCACGACGCAGCCGATTGGGGCACATGCACTCCTCTATGTCGGTGGCCGTAAAAGCCTGTTTGAACGGCTGCGAAAGCTGGCTGAGAGCCGGAACATAGCTCTCGTGCTTCATGATGGTGGCGTTGAGGATAATCTGTCGCTACTGCCGGCGATGGTCGGCCGTGTCTCTTGGGCGATCTTTCCGGTCGACTGCATCAGCCATTCGGCCGCTGACATGGTGAAGCGCCTGTGTCGGGAAAACGAAAAGCCCTATCTGCCTCTTCGCTCGGCAAGTCTGGCCAGCTTTGCTGCGGCGATCGCCCAGCCATTGCTGGCTGCCGAATGACGAACAATCACGTTTCGGTGTTTCCACCGGCATGTGTGTAACAAGATCGCATCCGCTCTCGTATTCCTAGAGGCAGAACATGGATGGCGCCGGAAAGACGGGTGGCTCACGCGTTCTGCGAGCAGGCGGCTCATCCGCCAAGGAGAAGAGTGCGATGCTGAACAGACGATTATTGCTCATTGCCGCTGCGCTTGGCGGTGTTGGTTGGCGGTTGAGTGCCGGTGGAACGGCGGCGAAGGCAGCCGAGAGTTTTGCCGTGACGCACAGCGACGATGAATGGCACAAGATTCTCACATCAGACCAATACGCGGTGCTCAGGGAGGAAGGAACAGAACGGCCATTTACGAGCGATTTGCTCAACGAACATGGCAAAGGAAACTTCGCCTGTGCTGGCTGCGATCAGGACGCCTTCTCGTCGACCACCAAATTCGATAGCGGCACGGGTTGGCCAAGCTTCTGGGCACCACTCGATCACGCCGTGGCGACGTCGCGCGACTCCTCCTACGGCATGGTGCGCAATGAGGTGCATTGCAGCCGCTGCGGTGGCCATCTTGGGCACGTCTTCGATGATGGGCCGAAGCCGACCGGCCTGCGCTACTGCATGAATGGCGTCGCCATGAAATTCCATCCGGCTTCGGCCTGAAGATCAGAGACTGACCTATGATCCTGTTTATCCTAGCCTATCTCGGCGGCGTTCTGACCATTGTCAGTCCCTGCATCCTGCCGGTCTTGCCATTTGTTTTCGCGCGGGCGGGACAGCCTTTTCTGCGCAGCACGCTGCCGATGCTGATCGGCATGGCGGCGACGTTTGCAGCTGTCGCGACACTCGCCGCACTCGGCGGCGGCTGGGCGGTCGAGGCCAATGAATACGGGCGCTATGCTGCACTGGTGCTGCTTGCGGTTTTCGGCGTCGTACTCCTGTTCCCATCGCTTTCGGACCATCTGACACGCCCGCTGGTTTCGCTCGGAGCGCGCTTGTCGCAATCGGCCGATCGTTCGAGCCGCAGCGGTGGATCGGCGATCGCAGCTTCGTTGCTGCTCGGCGTCGCCACCGGGCTGCTGTGGGCGCCCTGCGCGGGACCGGTTCTCGGCCTCATTCTGACGGGTGCGGCCCTGCAGGGGGCAAGCGTCGGCACGACCTTATTGCTTCTGGCCTATGCTTTGGGCGCGGCCACATCGCTTGCGCTTGCCTTGCTCATTGGCGGGCGCGTCTATCAGGCAATGAAGCGATCGCTTGGCATCGGCGAATGGCTGCGCCGTGGGGTTGGTGTCGCCGTATTGCTCGCAGTCGTTGCGATTGCGATGGGGCTTGATACGGGTCTGTTGACGCAGGCCTCGCTCGCCAGCACCGCCTCGCTGGAGCAGGGGCTGGTCGATCGCTTCCATCCGCTCAATCAAAACAAGCCTTCGTCCGTGGTTATGAAGAATGATGGCGGCGCGATGATGAGTGCCACCAATACGATGATGATGAGCGCCAAGCCCGATGCGACCGCCGGGGCAGCGGGCTCGATGGCGATGAAAATGAAGCCTGCCGCAGAGCAATTGCCTGTCGAAGGCCCTGCTCCCTCGCTCGACGGCGCGGTGCAATGGCTCAACTCGGAGCCGCTGACGGCCGCCGGGTTGAAGGGTAAGGTCGTCCTTGTCGATTTCTGGACCTATTCGTGCATCAACTGCCTGCGCGCCATTCCCTATGTGGAGGCCTGGGCGCAGAAATATAAAGACCAGGGCCTGGTCGTCATCGGCGTGCATGCACCGGAATTCGCTTTTGAGAAAAATGTCGACAACGTCAAAAAGGCGATCGGCGATCTCGGTATCACCTATCCCGTCGCCATCGACAACAACTATGCCATCTGGCGTGCTTTCGACAACGAATATTGGCCGGCACATTACTTCATCGACGCGCAGGGTCAGATACGCCATCATCACTTCGGCGAAGGCGATTATGACCAATCCGAGCGCGTGATCCAGCAGCTCCTCGCAGAAGCCGGCACGGCAAATGTCTCCAGCGACATCGTCAATGTGAAGGCAACGGGTGCCGAAGCCGCAGCCTCGGATGAGACCGATGTCCAATCGCCTGAAACCTATGTCGGCTATCTGCGATCGCAGAACTTTGTCGACGATGCCGGCACGGTGAACGACGCGGCGCATGATTATGTTGCAGCAACGCCGAAGCTGAACGAATGGGGCCTTTCCGGCAACTGGACTGTTGGCGGGCAGGAGGCGACCTCGAACGGCGCCGATGCCAGCTTGTATTACCATTTCCATGCCCGAGACCTGCATCTGGTGCTTGGACCGGCAGCAGATGGAAAACCCATCCGCTTCCAGATTACCATCGACGGCAAGCCGCCTGGAGATAGCCATGGAGTGGATACAGATGCAAACGGCAATGGTGTGGTGACGGGACAGCGACTTTACCAGCTCGTTCGCACAAGTGGTGCCGTCGCGGATCATACGTTCGAGATCAAGTTCCTGGATCCCGGTGCACAGGCCTACGCGTTTACATTTGGCTGATGGGTTCCGCGCTCCCTTGCACGTCGACCGGCAACGATCAGAAGCTGGGCGGCGTGCAGGCGCTGATGACTTCACAAGGTACCGGCCCGACACAACGGAAACGATGCGGCCGGCGGCTTTCGAAATAGTAGGCGTCGCCTGGTCCCAGGATGCGCCTTTCGTCATCGACGGTTACTTCGAGGCGGCCTGACAAGACGATGCCGCCCTCTTCCCCGTCGTGCACCAGTGGCACCTTGCCCGTATCTGAGCCCGGCTGATAGCACTCCTTGAGAATCTGGAGACTGCGACCAAAGAGATTATCGCCGATCTGACGATAGGAAATCGGCCCCTTGCCGATCTCGACTAACTCTTCGGCCGCATAGAATGCTTTTTTCGGCGTCTCCGGCTCGAAGGCGAAGAATTCGGCAAGACCGATCGGGATGCCGTCGAGAATACGTTTGAGAGCGCCGACCGACGGATTGGCCGAGTTGGATTCGATCAAGGAAATCGTCGAATTGGTCACGCCGGCGCGTTTGGCAAGCTCGCGTTGCGAAAGATTGCGCGCGAGGCGCAGGTGGCGGAGGCGATTACCAATATCGACGGACATTACCATCCCGCGTTTCACGTGTTCGAAATATCGAAAACTCTACACATCGTCTCTTAAAAATCAATTGGTTAGATAAACACAAAAAAGGACTTGTTCACCGCTGGGAAATCGCAGATTCAGTGTTGGCGCAATGGAGGCGATGATGGACAAGATTACCCACACCAACACCCCGGTTCTCGACAATTTCTGGATGCCGTTCACGGCAAATCGCCAGTTCAAGGCTGCGCCGCGACTGTTGGCTGCGGCCGAGGGCATGTACTACACCGATGTCGACGGCAATAAGGTGCTGGACGGCACGGCAGGCCTCTGGTGCGTGAACGCCGGCCATGGCCGCAAGAAAATCACCCAGGCGGTTGAGCGTCAGCTTTCGACGATGGATTTCGCCCCGACTTTCCAGATGGGGCATCCGATCGCCTTCGACTTTGCCGCAAAGCTTGCTGCGCACGCACCGGGCGGCCCGAAGGGCGGGCTCGACCGTGTATTCTTTACCGGCTCTGGCTCCGAATCCGTCGATACCGCACTGAAGATCGCCATCGCTTACCAGCGGGCGATCGGGCAGGGCACCCGTACCCGCATCATCGGCCGCGAGAAGGGTTATCACGGCGTCGGCTTCGGCGGCATTTCCGTCGGGGGTCTCGTCAACAACCGTCGCGTCTTCCCGCAGATCCCGGCCGACCATATGCGTCATACGCTTGACGTCGAGCGCAATGCCTTCAGCAAGGGACTGCCGGCGCACGGCCTCGAGCTTGCGGAAGATCTGGAACGTCTGGTCGCGTTGCATGGTGCTGAAACCATCGCTGCCGTCATCGTCGAGCCGATGTCCGGGTCTGCCGGCGTCATCCTGCCGCCCAAGGGCTATCTCGAGCGCTTGCGGGCGATTGCCGACAAATACGGCATCCTGTTGATCTTCGATGAAGTCATCACCGGTTTCGGCCGTCTGGGCACACCCTTCGCAACCGACTATTTCGGCGTTGTCCCCGACCTCGTGACGACGGCCAAGGGTATCACCAACGGTGCCATCCCGATGGGCGCGGTCTTCGCCAGCCGCAAGGTCTATGATGGCCTCATGACCGGCCCGGAAAACCAGATCGAACTCTTCCACGGCTATACCTATTCGGGCCACCCGGTCGCCTGCGCCGCCGGAATTGCAACTTTGGAAGTCTATGAGGAAGAAGGCCTTCTGACTCGCGCCAGCGAGCTGGCCGGCGATTGGGAAAATGCGCTGCATTCGCTGAAGGGGCTGCCGCATGTGGTCGACATCCGCAATCTCGGCCTCGTTGGTGCAATCGAACTTGCGCCGCGCGACGGAGCACCCGGCGCGCGCGCCTATGACGTGTTCGTCGATTGCTTCAACAAGGGGCTTTTGATCCGCGTGACCGGCGATATCATCGCGCTTTCGCCGCCGCTCATCATCGAGCGTGCCCAGATCGAAACGATCGTCTCCACGATTGGCGATGCGCTGAAGCGCGCTGCCTGATCGGCTCTGGCAAGGCCGGTGGTAAAATGCCGGCCTTGCCATCTCCCATGAAGCGTCTGCAACTGATCCGCGGGTGCTTCATTGCGGCGGCGATGGCTGCCTGCAAACCCAGGCTCGAGTGAAGGGCCTCTCTCGCTTGCATCTCCATCGTCTTTCGTCCGCACAGTGCGATGTCACTGATATCGCCGCGCTGCGCCGTCAAGGTTAGGTAGAAATAGGCAGTGCGATCGCGGAAAAGTTCTGTTCAGTTGTGTTGAGAAGCGGTATGGCCGAGAACTTCGAGGCTGTTTCGGGGGTAGGATTGCGGGACCGGGCGTTTGCCTGGACGTCAGCGGTCTATAGTCTTCTGGCCAG
>NZ_JAELTU010000925.1 GCF_016429015.1 Rhizobium sp. ASV20 | reverse complement strand
CCCCCCCCCCCCCCCCCCCCCCCCCCCCCCCCCCCCCCCCCCCCCCCCCCCCCCCCCCCCCCCCCCCCCCCCCCCCCCCCCCCCCCCCCCCCCCCCCCCCCCCCCCCCCCCCCCTTTTTAATGCTCCCGCGACCACCGAGATCTACACTCCAAGAATTTCGTCGGCAGCGTCAGATGTGTATAAGAGACAGGTCTATGAGCCGGTGGAGCTGAAGCAGGAATTCCGCAATTTCGACTTTCTGTCTCCCTGGGAAGGTACGGACTACGTGCTGCCCGGCGACGAAAAGGCCAAGGCATAATTTGAAGGCGTGTGGCGGG
>NZ_JAELTU010000924.1 GCF_016429015.1 Rhizobium sp. ASV20 | reverse complement strand
CCCCCCCCCCCCCCCCCCCCCCCCCCCCCCCCCCCCCCCCCCCCCCCCCCCCCCCCCCCCCCCCCCCCCCCCCCCCCCCCCCCCCCCCCCCCCCCCCCCCCCCCCCCCCCCCCCTTTTTAATGACACCGCGACCACCGAGATCTACACTCCAAGAATTTCGTCGGCAGCGTCAGATGTGTATAAGAGACAGGACATCCATGCCGGATCTCGTCAAGGTCCTGTCGGGACGCAAGGAGACCACCGAAGAATGCGCTCGGCTCCGTGCGCTCCACGGCGACGACCCCAAAGGTTGGCTTCGAACGTTCTGCGGATGGGGG
>NZ_JAELTU010000923.1 GCF_016429015.1 Rhizobium sp. ASV20 | reverse complement strand
CGCCCTTCGCCTCGATCGTGCCCGACATATTGACAGCCTGCCGCGCCATGTCTTTTGCCGCTGCTGCAGTCAGCTGCACCGTGCCGCCCTTGGCCGATATCCTGCCGCTATTGTCGACCAGCGCCTGCTTGCCGCCGGCCCTGGTCGGAACCGCCACCTGCAGGAAGCCGTCACCGGACAGATCGAGCGTTGCCTGTTCCCCCGATCCGAGTGCCGCCTTGCCCATCGGCACGGTGATGGTGCCACTGTTGGCGACCGTGCCGCCGATCAGCGCCATATAGCCGCCGCGGTTGATGGTGATCTGACCGGCATTGGTCA
>NZ_JAELTU010000922.1 GCF_016429015.1 Rhizobium sp. ASV20 | reverse complement strand
CCCCCCCCCCCCCCCCCCCCCCCCCCCCCCCCCCCCCCCCCCCCCCCCCCCCCCCCCCCCCCCCCCCCCCCCCCCCCCCCCCCCCCCCCCCCCCCCCCCCCCCCCCCCCCCCCCTCTTTAATGATCCCGCGACCACCGAGATCTACACTCCAAGAATTTCGTCGGCAGCGTCAGATGTGTATAAGAGACAGCACCTGCGATGCCGTCTGCGCAAACGCGGGGTATGCCTGGGTCATCACTGCAACACTTGCGGCCAGCCCGAATGATCGCGCAAAACGGTATCCGAAAATCAAAATGAACCCCTATCCACCCATGTTC
>NZ_JAELTU010000123.1 GCF_016429015.1 Rhizobium sp. ASV20 | reverse complement strand
ATCCTTCGAGCAAGTGCTCGATGATGGCTGTGTAGATTTGCTCTTTCGACGAAAAATAATAGTAAACATTCGCCTTAGGCAGGCCGGATGCCTCGGCGATTTCGGCGATTCGCGTGCCGTCGTAGCCTTTGCGTGAGAAAATTTCGATCCCGGCCTTGATGATCAGCCGAATGTTGCGTTCGCGGATTTTTTCTTCCGGATCCTTATGTTCCCGTGGCATGCCCGCTCCGTCCTCTAATGTTCTATGCTTTGAACCGGCGCTTGAAAATGGCAACAGCGCTCGGTCGCCAAAGCCCGCTTTTCCACTGAAAAGCGGGCTTTGGCGTCTGTCCAAAAAAGTTGACGATACGATCAGGAAAAGCTGACCAAGTCGTCATTTTTCTATGTTTAGTAAGTTGACACTTTGGTCAGGTTTTGTCTAGTCTCCACTCAACAAGCGAAAACGCGGGGAGACGATTTCGTGTCAATGACTTTAAAAGATGCGATGGCCGAAACACTTGCTGGATGGGAGGCGGATCTGCCGTCCGATTGGCGCACAGTCCTCGGTGATATCGGCGACGATTTTGATCGCGTGGACGCGGATCTGGAATTCGAAGCCTGGGAGCCGATCTTTCCGGTGCGCCGCGGACGCCATTTTCCTGGACAGCCGAAAGGCGCGCATGCCCTTGCTGCCTTCGATGGGATCAAGCCACAGGATGTGCGTTGCATGATCCTCGGACAGGATCCTTATCCAGAGCCGGGCTTTGCAACAGGCCGCGCATTCGAGGCCGGCAATCTTGCGTCATGGAACGAGCTCGACAAGATGTTCTCGAAGAGCATCCGCGCCTATATGCAGCTCATCGCCGCGGCACGGACTGGCGATCAGAACCTTTCGGAGAGCTTCGAGCGCTGGCCGGACGTCCGGCGGATGCTTTGCGATCCGGATCACGGTTTCGAAGGACCAAGTGCGATCGGCGACCGTTGGGTCCGCAATGGGGCGCTTCTGCTCAATGCATCGCTGACCCTCTCGCGTTTCAAGGTCGACATAGATCCGCATCAGGCAAGGGGACATCTACCTTTCTGGCGGCCGCTGATGCTTAGGGCGATTGCCGCCTTGCGTGAACGCGAGCAGCCGATCGTCTTTATCGGATTTGGCGATGCGGCGGCCGACATTTTTGCGGAAGCCGGCCTCAGCGAAGGCGAACACGGTAGCTATGCCTTGATTCTGCGCGATCATCCGGCCTTTGCAGAGCGTGTGCTTGGCCGCGAAAATCCATTTCTTCTTTGCAATTCCTATCTTGAGGCGAGGGGCGCAAGCTCCATCGCGTGGTAAGCCATGACCATTTCATCCGAATATGACTACATCATCGTAGGCGCCGGCTCTGCAGGCTGCGTACTCGCCAACCGCCTGTCGAAAAATCCGCAGAATCGCGTTCTGTTGTTGGAAGCCGGCGGCAAGGATCGCAATCCGCTGTTTCGCCTGCCGATGTTGATGGGCAAGCTGTTTCACTCAGGCATCTATAACTGGCATTATCACACCGAGCCGGAACCCTTCCTCAACGGCCGCTCGCTTTATTGGCCGCGCGGCAAGGTTCTCGGCGGCACCTCGACCATCAACGGCATGATCTATGTCCGCGGCAATCGCCACGATTATGATCGTTGGTCGCAGTTCGGCTTGCCCGGCTGGTCTTATGAGGAGGTTCTACCGGCATTTCGCCGTTCGGAATCCCATGTGCAGCGCGACGGCGCGTTTCATGGAGACGATGGAGAACTGACGGTCTGCCGCGCGCGCGGGCACAATCCGCTAATGGATGTGTTTTGCGAAGCCGGTCACCAGGCAGGCTACCCTTTAAATGACGACTTCAACGGTGAAACGCAGGAAGGTTTCGGCCGGTACGATTTCACCATTCGAAAGGGCAAACGCTGGTCCACCTCCTGGGCCTTCCTGCGCCCGGCCATGCATCGCTCCAACCTTACCGTTATCACCGGGGCGGAAACGACACGGCTGCTGATCGAGAACGGCCGTGCAACCGGCGTCGAATATCTGAAGGCCGGAACCATATCGGTGGCGCGCTCCGCCGGCGAGATCGTATTGTCGGCAGGGGTCGTCAATTCGCCCAAGGCTCTGCTCCTGTCGGGGATCGGTCCGGCGGATGAATTGAAGGCGATCGGGATCAAGCCTATTCTTGATCTTCCAGGTGTCGGCAAGAACCTTCAGGACCATGTCGACTGCGTTATGAGCTGGGAGTGCCGCAAGCCCATAACGCTCTTCGGTGATCTCCGTGCGGACAAGCTGATCCCCGCAGTCGCACAGGGCATGCTGTTCGGCGAGGGCATCACCACGACCTTTCCGTATGAGGCCGGCGCATTCATCCGTTCCAACGATGGGCTGGTGGCGCCCGATATCCAGCTGCATTTCATGCCGGCATTGGAAAAGACGGCCAACCTGCATTTCCCCAATCCGTTTCGCAAGAAGCAGCGCGTCGAGGCCAATCACGGCTTTACCATCCGTGTCGGGCCGGTCAATCCGGTCAGCCGTGGCGAGATTACCTTGCGGTCGACCAACCCGACCGACAAACCGAAGATCCTCGCCAACTATCTGCGCGACGAATTCGATATCCGCACCATGATCGACGCCATCAGGCTGACCCGCGATATCGTCAACCAGAAGGCGTTCGACGGCTACCGCGGCCTCGAACTGGCACCCGGCCCGACGGCGACGGACGACCGTGAACTTACCGCCTGGCTCCGGGCCACCGCCATGACCACATTCCACCCGGTCGGCACCGCCAAGATGGGCAACGATCCGATGGCGGTTGTCGATGCCAAGCTCAAGGTGCACGGCATTGACGGTCTGCGCGTGGCAGATGCCTCGATCATGCCGGTCATTTCGAGCGGCAACACCAATGCACCCGCCATCATGATCGGCGAGAAGTGCGCCGAATTCATCCTGAACGCCTGAAGGGAATAAGCAATGATCCTCGAACACCGCACCTATACTTTCAAACCGGGCACGGTCGACAAATGGATGAAGAAGTATGAGGCCGAGGGCCTGCCGATCCAGAAGCGCCATCTCAACCGTTTCGTCGGGCTTTACGTGTCCGAGATCGGCACCCTGCACACCACCGTTCTGATGTGGGCCTATGACAGCCTGGCCGACCGTGAGGCGCGTCGCCAGGCCATGTATGCCGATCCGGAGTGGCAATCCTTCATCGCCGGCGTCTGGGCACTGGATGCCATCCAGAAGCAGGACGTCATGATCATGAACCCGGCACCCTATTCGCCGGCCATCTAAGCGCGTTCAACGGATAGACTTTACATAAATACAAAAGAGGGAACTGAACATGAAAAACTCAAGAAACGACAACGATCTTTCTCGCGGCGTTGATCGCCGCACCTTCCTCCAGCTTGGCGCCGGCGCGGCAGCATTTGGTCTTGCTGCCGGGCTGATGCCGCAAGCGGCGCGTGCCGCAGGCGGGCTCGTCGCGCTTGTTCACACGCAGGCGGCCGGTGATAACGGTCCGGTCGACGCGATGATCGCCAAGCTGAAGCAGCTGTCGACGGAGCAGGGGTTCACCTATCGCGCCGTCTATGCGCAGGATCCGGCGACCTACGAGACTGTGTTCCGTACGCTCGGCGATGCCGGCGCTTCCATCATCGTCTCGACCTTCAATGAAGTCGCAGAGCCGTTCAAAGCACTTGCCCCATCCTATCCCAACACCAAATGGATCCAGCTTTTTGCCGACGCCTTCGAGCCTGCGATCCCGAACGTTGTCACGGTCTCCTATGACTACTATCTCGGCTGCTATCTTTCTGGCGTCTTTGCGGCCAAGATGTCGAAGACCGGAAAGATCGGCTTCATTGGCGGTGTCTCCATCCCGCCGCTCAACGCTGATTTCAACGCGCTGAAAGCCGGTGTTCATTCGGTCAATCCCAATGCGACGGTGACAGCCGCCTTCGCCGGTTCGTTCCAGGATCCGGCCAAGGGCCAGGAAATTGCGACGCAGATGTTCAACGATGGCATCGATTACATCCAGACCGATGCGGCCGCCACCGATGGCGGTATCATCGCTGCAGCCAACGAGAAGGAGGGCCGGATGATCAGCTGCCTTTCGCCGGCGCAGTTCGCGCTCGGGCCTAAGTCGGTGATTTCGATCGTCGGATTGGACTATGGCGTCTCGCTTTATAACGAGGTGAGCAAGGCACTTGGGGCTGACTGGAAGGGCGGCACCCATGAGCACACCGGCCTTGGAACCGACGTCATCAACTTCATTCCCTCGCCGCTATTTGCCGAGCAGGGGCCGGCGGAATTGACGGCGAAGGCGAAGGAGGCCTTGAAGGATGTCGACAAAATGCGTGCCGGCATTCTCGACGGCTCCGTCAAGGTCGAGTTCAAGACCACTCTTTAATGCCGGTTCGGCCGGTTGCCCAACGGCAACCGGCTAGAGCATGTTGGGCTCCGGCGATAGCGCCGGGCCTGCTGAATCATGTCGGGAAGCTTCTCATGTCCAATCACTCACCGCCTGCGCTCGCATGCCGCGACGTAACCGTCCGCTATGGCGATGTGACGGCGCTTTCGGACGTTTCGATCGAATTCGAGGCCGGCCTCATTCATGCCGTTCTCGGCCAGAACGGCGCCGGCAAAACCACATTCGCCCGCGTCGCGTCCGGCCTCGTGCAACCGACCGCCGGCCAGGTGGAGATCTCCGGACGCGCGATCCGCACGGGCCATGTGCGCGACAGCCGCGAAGCCGGTGTCGAACTTGTCCATCAAAGCTTTGCTCTGCCGCCATCCTTCACGGTTGCCGAAGTGATGGAGTTCGGTGCGCCGGGCCATGGGGGCTTTTATTCGCGCAAGGCGCTGGCGCAGAAATGGCGCGCGCATTTGCAGAGCCTCGATATTCAGGTCGACCTTTCGCGACGCATTCGCGATCTGCCAGTGGAGACCCAGCAGAGCATCGAGATCGCCCGCGCGCTCGTTACCGACGCGAAGGTCTTGATCCTCGATGAGCCGACGGCTGTTCTCTCCCCCGCCGGGATCGAAACGCTCTTTGCCCGCGTGCGGCGTCTCAAGGAGCGCGGCGTTACAGTCATTCTCATTCTTCACAAGATCCGGGAGGTTCTTGCCATCGCCGACACGATCAGCGTGTTGCGAGGCGGTCGGCGCGTCGAAGGACCGCTGCCGAAAGCCGGGCTCACGGCCGAACAGCTGACGGCATTGATCGTCGGCGATGCGGCGCGTCCGCAAAGTGCAAAGGACAGGGACGCGTTGCTTGGCGTCGGCCAATCGCAAGATACTCCGCTCAACGGAAGTTCGGGTAGCGGCGCGCGGCAGCCGGTATTGACGATGGCATCGGTCTCTACCGTGCCGGATGACGAGGGGGCCGCACTCGACAATGTCAGCCTGTCAATCCAGCCGGGCGAGATCGTCGGCATCGCCGGTGTCGAGGGTAACGGACAGAAAACGCTCGTGCGTGCCATCGCCAACCTCGCGGCCCTCTCGGGCGGTACGATTGTGCTTGCCGGACAGAACGTCACGGAAAAGACGCTGGCGGCACGTCGGGCCGCCGGCCTGCGTATCATTCCGTTCGAACGCAATGTCGAAGGTCTCAGTTTGACCAGCTCCCTCTGGGAGAACTGGAGCGCACGAGAGTTGCTGCAGGGCTCTCTTCTGAAGCTTGTCAAACCTGCAAGGATCCGCGCGATCTGTGACCAATCGCTGAAGAGCTGGGGTGTGCACTATCACGCTTCGACGCAGCAGGCCGGTTCGCTATCGGGCGGGAACGCCCAGAAAGTCATTCTGGCGCGTGAAATCGATGCGGATGCCAAGCTCATCATCGCGGCGCAGCCGACACGCGGGCTCGATATCGGCGCCACGGCTTTCGTCTGGAAAGCGTTGCGCGAAGCGCGCGACAAGGGAGCGGCGATCCTGTTGATCTCTTCGGATCTGGACGAGCTGTTCGATATTTCCGACCGTGTGGTGGTGATGCTGTCCGGCCGCGTCGCCGGTGAGTTCGCCGGACCATACGATATTCAATCTGTCGGCGCGGCCATGGTCGGCGCAACATCCGTTGCTACGGGAGCATGACGATGAAGAACAAGATAGTCGTCATTCTCCGCAGCCTGATCTTCGTAGCCCTCTCGCTGATCCTTTGCGCCGTGCTCTTCCAGTTTGCCGGCTACAACGCGCCGCAAATGCTGGTCGCGGTTGCCGATGGCGCATTTTTGCGGCCCGGCGCTGTCGAACAAAGCCTCAGATGGGCGTTGCCATTGTTCATCACGGCAGTCGGCGTCAGCATTTCCTTCCGTGCCGGTTTCTTCAATATCGGTGCACAGGGGCAGTTCTACGTCGGGGCGATCTCCGCCGCCTTTGCGGCGGAGTTCTTGCGCGGTGGCCCTGCCATCATTGTCGTGCCGCTGATTTTTCTGGCCGGTATGGCGGGTGGCGCGCTTTGGGCACTCTGGCCGGGTCTTCTGAAGCTGCGTTCGGGCACTGACGAGGTGATCACCACGCTGATGGGCAATTTCATGGCTGGCCTGCTGCTGGTCTACGTGACATCAGGTCCGCTCAAGGACCCCTCAGGCACCGGTCAGCAGGCATCCAGCCGACCGATCGACGCCGCCTATCGCATTTCCAATTCGCTCGGTCTGTCCCCGACGATCATCGGCATTGCGCTCGTCGTCGGGATAGGGATGTGGCTTCTGGTCAACCGCACCAGCTTTGGCGTGCTGGCAAGCCTTGCCGGCCGAAACGGCACGATGGTGCGCTGGCAGGGCGCGAAGCTCTGGCAGCTTGGTCTGTCGAGCTTCATCATTTCCGGTGCACTGGCCGGCCTTGCGGGAACGATCGAATTGATGGGGCCAAACGGCCGCATCGCGTCCGGCTTTCTGCCGACGCATGGCTTTACCGCGATTCTGATAGCGCTTGTCGCCAATCTCTCGGTGGTCGGCACGGCCGTCGTCGCGATCTTCTTCGGAGGGTTGGCATCGGCCGCACTCTACCTGCCGATCATGGCGGGTCTGCCAGCAGCGGCGATCGACATTATCAACGCCGCCATCGCGCTCTTCATCACGGCCAGATCCAACGTCGTCGAGAAGCTTCTGCGTCTGGGAGGACGTCCGCAATGAATGACATCATCATCGCTATCCTGCGCTCCGGAACGCCATTGGTCTACGTGACCCTTGCCGGCGTCATCGCGCAACGCGCCGGCGTCTGGAATCTCGGTCTTGAGGGCCTGATGATCATCGGCGCGTGCGCAACCATTCTCGGTATCATGCTGACGCACTCCTTCATCCTGGCCATACTCATCGCCATTCTGTTCTGTGTCGCTGCCTCGATGCTGCTGTGGTTCGTCATCGAGAAGCTGAAGGCCAATCCCATCATTGCCGGATTGGGTTTGACGGGTCTCGGCGTCGGTGGGACGGCGCTGGCGGTGGAATCGATCTTCGGCAGCCAGGGGACTGTGACGGCGCCCTTTGGCGTACCGAAGCTCGGACCGGCATTCGGCTCCTACGGCGTGCTGTCGATCTTTGTTGCCGCCATGCCCTTCGTCGTTTTCGCAATATGGCTGTTGTTGCGGCGCAGCCGCTTTGGCCTGCAGCTTGCGGCCAGTGGCGAACATCCCTTTGCCGCGCGAAGTGTCGGCATCCAGCCGCAGCGCATGCGCCTGCTGGCCTTGTCGATCGGCGGGGTGCTGTGCGCCATCGGCGGAGCGGAGCTTGCGGCCGGAAGTCTGCAGTTCTTCGCGCAAGGGATGACGGCCGGGCGCGGCTTCATGGCGTTTGCCGCCGTCATCTTCGGAACTGCCCATCCGGTCGGTGCAACGTTGGCTGCACTCTTCTTTGCCATTGCCGGTGCGCTCGGCATTCGCGCTCAGTTGATGTTCGGGGATAAGGTTCCGCACGACCTGTTGCAGGCGCTACCCTATCTCGCCACCGTATTCGGTGTCTGGCTTTCCGGCCGGCTGAGCGGCTCGAAGACGGCGGGAAGTTTCGGTGAACTGAAGGACCAATAGGAGAGGGGAACCGCCATGAACAAGATCCTGATCCGCAATGCCATGATCCTCGCCGTCGATGCTGCCCACGGTACGCAGCCTTTCGCCGGAGATATCCTGGTGGACAACGGTTTGATCGCCGCAATCGGCCCCAATCTGATGTCGCCGGATGGCGCCCGTATCATCGACGGTCGCGACCGGTTGGTGATGCCGGGCCTTGTCAACGCCCACACCCATTCGAGCGAAACCTTCTTTCGCGGCCGCTATGAAGGAATGCCGCTCGAGATCTGGTTGCTCTATGCCTATCCGCTGTTGATGAACGATCCGATCGGCAAGCGGCTGCTCTATTTGCGAAGCCTGCTTCTGGCGATGGAGTCGCTGCGCAACGGTGTCACGACACTCTGTGACGATTTCTTCGATCCGCCCGCCCATGATCTCGATCGGCTCGGCACGGTGTTTCGTGCCTACGACGATGCGGGCATTCGCGCGAATGTCTCAAGTGCAGCCATGAACATCCATACGCTCGATGCGCTGCCGTTTGCGCGCGAGGTGATGCCGGCGGAATTACAGGATCTGCTCGATTTCGGGCCGCCGATGACGGCTGACGCCTATGTCGATTTTTGCAAATCCGCATTCGACAGTCTGCATGGCCGAGCCGGGCGCGTGAACTTCATGATCGCGCCGTCGGCGCCGCAGCGTTGTACGCCGGAACTCATGATGGCCTGTATGGATTTGGCCGTGGCAAAACATGTTCCGTTTCATACGCATGTGCTGGAAACCCGGACACAGGCGGTCACCGGCCATGAACTGCACGGCAAGAGCCTCATCGCCTATATGAAGGATCTGGGACTTCTTCGCCGCAACACAACGATCGCGCATTCGGTTTGGGTCAGCGACGAGGATATGTCACTGATGGGTGATGCTGGCGTCTCGGTCGCCCATAACGCGATTTCCAACCAGAAGCTTGGTGCCGGTATCGCGCCGGTAAGGCGCCTGCTGGATGCGGGCGTTACGCTTGGCCTTGGGACGGACGGCGTCTCATCCAACGATACGGCACGCATCTTCGACGTCATGCGTGTGGCCGGCCTCATCCACTCCGTTTCCGGTCCGGATTACGAGAAGTGGGTCAGCGCCGATGAGGTCTTGCGCATGGCAACGATCGGCGGCGCGAAGACGGCGATGCTTGAGCATGTCACCGGTTCGCTTGAGGTCGGTAAATCCGCCGATCTGTTGATCCTGAACTTGCGGTCCTATCCCTTTCTGCCGTTCAACGATGCCGCCAAGCATCTTGTCTATTCTGAAAATGGCTCGTCCATCGAAAAGGTCATGGTCGCCGGTCGCATCGTCATGGAGGAGGGCCGCCTGACCACTGTGGATGAGGCTACCGTCTTTGCGGAACTGGCCGAACTCGTGCCGGCTTGGTTGCGGGAACATGCCGAGCTCGAGCGCCGCAACAGCGTGTTCGCCCCGATCATGGCGGAGATCCATCGTCGCGCGTCCTTGGCTAAGCTGCCACTTCATCGCTATCAGGGCGATCTTCCATTCTCTGGTTGAGCCCATAGATCAATCCACCCGTAAGGGGACAGAGGCGATCTCAACTGATAGCCTCACCCTGCCGGAGCGGATGTCACGGACGTCACTTTCCTATCGGAGCTGTCGGTTTGGAGCGGTGTCACTTGTATCGGTGCGCACACCGCTAGCAGAAAGTGCGAGTTTAAGCGCGGCGGAGAAGCCATTGAGAGAAATGGAAAAAAGCTTCTCTCGCTTAGTCTCAGCGTCGGTCGCCTTGATATGGAGACTATGCGCGCGTTGCCAACACTCGATTATACCGGCTCCAAAGTCCAGCTCCACGATGCAGCCTAATCGCGTTGCGGTGCCGAACGGGAGCGTCGGCCCGGGTGCTGCCTCGTCGCATTGCAAAATCATCCCATTCCGCGGCGAAAGACCGATTGGCAGGACGAGCGTGCCTCTCAAGCCTCCGTTTTCGGGAACGAGTTCGATCGATAAGACGGGTCTGCATGTATCCATATCGAATTGCGTCTGAGAGATTGCGCAATGTCTTCCAAGGCCGTCGGCGACCGCACCGTCTTCGATGAAGACAGTCCAATCGCCGCAATGCGCCTGCTGTGCGATCGGGATGTTGGGGTTAACCTGCTCGATCATTGCGATTTCCAATGTGGCGAGTTGCCAATCTGGGCGAGCGTCGCCAACCACATTGTTTCGTTCGGGCGAGAACCGACCTCATACGACCGCCAAAACCTATGCGATTTCGTAGCGCTGCCTCCCTCATCGTGCGTCCCCCAAATGGGGTAGGATTGGCAGTCTGCTTGCGTAGCACGCCTTGGCGGGAGGCCACTGGAACTGCTGCGCAGTATCGGACAATGCCAATGGTGGAACAAAGCTGCTTTATCGTCGATGAAACATCTGGGTATGAGTGACAATCTGTCGTGAAACTGCGGCGCTTTCGAGGGTGGGAGGCACGATGTTGGAGGAGGCGAATCTTCGGCTGTGTCCGTGATCGGCCTGACTGCAAAGTCGGTGGATCTTTTGCAACCTGCTATTGAACTTCGAGGCGAGCCGTCTATTTACGGCGCTGCAGATATGGGTACGAAGTCGAACCCCAGGATTACGCGAGGCCTCGGCTTCGATCGGCTTTGGAGATGCCCATGCCACCACGCGGAGCTTCAGGCGCACAATGACATTTCCGACTATCGAGCTTCCCCAGCGAGCACTCAAGCTTGCTCAGGGCACAATCACTACAGCGCGAGGCAGCTATTTTTCGTTACCTATAGTGTTGGCACTCACCATCTTCGTGTTGGTGTGGGAAGCCCCAGGCATATTGAGAGATTGGACGATCAACCAGAACCCCGTGACGCTTGATAGCGGTGACATTCGCGACGGCAAATGTGAGACTAGAAAAGGCTTCTTCACGACATGTTCGGCGCATCTCAAATATGCATATAACGGGCAGAACTATGACAAGGACGTCGAGATCATGTTCGTCGACGCCCATACCGGCGACTACGAAACCGGTCTCGTCATCTCCGGCGAGCATCCGGAATTGGCGACCCTCAGCCTCGGCATAGACAAGCTTTGGAACCGGATCATCACGCTCGCAGTATTCGTCGTTTTGTTGGGTGGCGTATCCATTGGCCTGATCTACCAGATCTTGCGTGTCTGGCGCGTCCGCAGCGGGTTGAGCCGACCGGCTGAGCTCGTCCCGGTTCCGGTGGAAGTTACAAGTGTCGACCGGGCGGGCAAGCGACTAACAGTAACCTATGCCGACAAGATTGCCGGCAGGAAGACGGGTCGGGCCGCCCACACGCGTTTTGAGCGGGGGCAGGAGCCTCTGCTGGTTGGTACAAAAGGCGATCATGCCGTGGCGCTTGCCGTTTGGCATGGAAAGTCCGCGCTCCCCATCCTTCTGGATAGGCAACTGGAACGCATCGACATGACGGCTGAAGAGCGCGCGAGGGCTCTCGCGCCGCTTACCGTGGAATTGGCCGGGCAACAGCTGGAGCTTGTCACACCAGGCAAGAAGGGTCCTTCGATCAGAGCGCGGCTTGCCAGAGTGTTGCTTGTGATACTGCTGATCATCGGCGCCGTTTTCGGCTACTGGGTCTGGTACGTGACCAGTGCAGACTCGCAGTTCAATTCCCCCGGCATGGACATCAACAACATGATGCCGGCTCCCCTCAACAACTGGGGTTGCGAGCAGTTGAAGAAGCGCTTCGGCGATCAGCGAGCCCCATTCGGATGCGTTGCGTCGGACTTCACCAGTTGGCGGCAATAGGCCAAATCTCAGAGACCTCAACCCGTCTGACGCGAGCTCGCTCGGGCTCGCGTCTATCCGCCGGCGCTCGCCGAAATACTGGTCGCGCTGCTGATTTCGCCAGTATTACTGGTAGATTTCATTCAATTCAACCGTTGTTCGGTCTCACGCAAGGTTGTGGCAATACCGTCATTGCGTCTTGAGATTTCAGCATTTGGCGGATTGAAAATGGCAATTTCCATCAGTGCAGACAGGAAATACAGCGCCTTATTGAGCAAGAACGGCAGTAACGCGAAGGCGAGCAAACAGCCTAGCATCTATGATGTTTTTCCGCGCTCTCCCGGTTCGGGTGGCGCACCGAAAGCCTCGAATCCACCCAATACGCATCAGCAGCTGGCCGTTTCTCAGCCTGAAATTGCAATAAATGGTTTCATGGCGTCATTGAAGGCCAAGCTGTCGGAGACGACGGATGATCCTGAAAGCTATCTGCGCTCCCAATCCATGCTCAGCGCCCTGAAGGCAGGAAAGCTGACCGTGACCGACGCGACGCAAGGCAAGGAAATCACGGCCTGGGACAAGGACTCGAAAGCCAAGCCAACCAAGGCGGACAATATCGCCAAGAGCGACTGGACGACTTTCCTGAATGATCATTTGCAGCGAGATGATCACGGAGCGTTCCAAAAGACCGCTGACGGCTCTTATGCGGACAAACACCCTGGCGAAAAAGCCTATTTCGGTCGGGTAGCCGGGAAATACTATTATGTGACATGGCCGTCCGACAAAACCTCGACCTAGGTCGAAATTCCCATCGAGCTCGGCATGGAAGAATGTGACGCGGACGAGGGCCGGTCTACACGGGCGAGGGCATCCGGTAACGCGGCTCGTTCATCGCAAACACCCAGCAGCTTGAGCACGCTTCTGGCTTGGCTGATGTGCCGCTGAAACACATCGGACTTGCCGACAGTGCCGTCTCGCCGCCGTTGGTCGAAAACATCTTCGCCGAGAAAGGCGACGAGTTCGCGAAAGACCTCCGCATCTTGAGGTGTGATCAAATAGCCGGTTGTTCGCATGGCACACGTCTCAGTTCCCGCCGATCGCCGGCGGGGCTCTCTACTTCCGTTGTCAGGTACAGTTAAGCCGCGTTCAGATCCGATATCTCGCCATGCTTCGCCAACAGGCGAGGCGATGTCATGTCACCGGTTTCCTCATCCACCATGACAGCATAGGCTGCAACGCCGACGAAGCGAGTAGACATGGCCGAGGCGATCTTCTCGGCGCTGACCGCGTTCGATGCTTGGCGCATCTCGCCCGGCACAAGGTTACCGCGGTTCTTTCGATACGGCAGGATAATGAATTTCTCGGCGTTGCTCATGATATCGTCCCTGATTTGTTCTCAAAATGTTCTCATTTTCAGGAAGAGTCAAGTGCGAGAACCACTGATCAATTGCGGGCATGTTTGCAGGTCTGTAAAACCTCAGCCAATGGGGCGTATGAGCCGACGAGGAGTGCTCAGGCTCGGCTATCAATTGCGTGCCGATAGTCGGCGACCACTTGCGCGGCAGTCGATTTGAACGTCTCGTAGGTGCAATCTTGAAGCATCGTCTCGAACTGTTCAATCAAGGCGGTCGCAACGATTACGCCGTCAGCGACCTTGGCGACAGCTGCGGCCATATCGGGTGTCTTGATGCCGAAGCCGACCATGATCGGCATGCCGCTGACGCTGCGGCAGCGCTCAACCGCATCCGCAATGACGTCGATCGATGCGGACGGGCCACCGGTTGGTCCGACGACCGGGATGCAATAGAGGAAGCCACCCACACCCCTATGATCCGACGTGAAATCCTCCGCCGGCAGCGACGGTGCTGCGAGCGGGATCATAACGAGCCCATACTTGCTGAGGCACTTGAAAAGTGTATCGGCCTCCCGCAAGGGCAGGTCCGCAACGATCAGGCCGTCCACGCCTGCGGCGGCCGCGCGAGCTGCAAAGACGTCATAACCCATGGTCCTGATGGGATTGGCATACCCCATCAGGATGACCGGTGTCTGGTCATTATGCAGGCGGAAGGCAGCGCATAGATCGAGGGTTCGTGGCAAGCTGCCTCCAGCCGCAAGCGCACGTCTATTTGCTCTCTGGATCGTCGCGCCATCCAGGATCGGATCGGAGAAGGGATGGCCGATCTCCAGCAGATCGATGCCGTTCTCGGCCAAGAGCCGCATTCGCTCCAGGCTTTCGTCAAAGGAAGGATCGCAGGCAACGGTAAAGGTAACAAACGCGCTGCGGCGCTCCGCCTTCAGCCGTGCAAACATGAGGTCGATACGATTTTGCGTCATTCGCAATTTCCTGCCCAGATGATATCGAGATCCTTGTCCCCCGC
This sequence comes from Rhizobium sp. ASV20, assembly GCF_016429015.1. GTDB lineage: Bacteria > Pseudomonadota > Alphaproteobacteria > Rhizobiales > Rhizobiaceae > Rhizobium. The sequence goes on along the minus strand of NZ_JAELTU010000123.1, from coordinate 8,525 downwards.
AGATGGGACCATGACGACCACGGCGTCATTTCGATCATAGTGACACGCTATGCGCTCTGCTGCGGCCAATGCGTGACCGGCCTCGAGCGAGACCAGAACGCCTTCCCGGATCGCAAGCCGCATGACCGCTTGGCGTGCAGCGTCGTCAGTAAGAGTAACAGTCTCGACGCGGCCGCGCTCGACGAGATCTGCAAGCTCGGGTGCGGATCCGGGGTAGGCGAGCCCGGGTGCGATAGATGCGGTCGGCTGTATCTGCCCGTTTTCGTCCGCCAGCACCAGCGTTTCCGCACCGTGGAAAATGCCCGGCTGCCCCTTCGCCAGGCGCGCCGAATGGGGCTTGCCTTCGCCGCCTTCGCCACCGGCCTCAACGGCGACCAGCCGGATTTGACGGTCATCGACGAAGGCGGAAAAAATGCCGAGCGTTGAGGAGCCGCCGCCGACAGCTGAAATTATTGCCTTCGGCAATACACCGGCTTCCAACAGTTGCAGGCGGGTTTCGCGGCCGATCACCGACTGAAACGCTCCGACCATAGCCGGAAAGGGATGAGCGCCGATCGGCGCGCCGGCGAGGTAGGCCGTGGTAGCGCTGTTGCCCATCCAGTGGCGGATCGCGGCGGAGGTTGCCGCGCTCAATGTCCGGTCCGCATCCTCCACGACTTTGAGGTCGGCGCCAAAAGCGCGCATTTTCTTGATCGTCGAGGGGTGCCGTTGCGCGTCGCTGCTTCCCATGTAGATCGTGCAGGCAAGGCCGAGCCGCGCAGCGACGGCCGCGGCCGCCACCCCGTTTTGGCCAGACCCTGTATCGGTAACGACCGCGCCAAGTCCCATCCGCGCGGCAAGCAGGCATTGCCCGAGGGCTGAATTGGCGTAGTTACCTCCGTTGAAGGTCAGGTCGTCGCGTTTCAGGATGATGCGGGCGCCGCCGTTGACGGACGCCAGCCTAACGGTTTCGAAGATCGGCGTCGGCCGGCCGACAAACCGTCCCAAAAGATCTTCGAACGTCCGGCGAAAGGCGGGATCCTCCCAAGCCGCGTTGAACGCAGCTTCGAGGCGGTCCAACACGGGCAATAGCACCGGGGCAACGAATTGGCCGCCAAACCGCCCGTACCGGCCCGGCCGTTCTTTCAACGAAGTGGTCGCCACGTCAGACTGTCCCTTGGCCGATGCGGCGAACAAGCACCGCAGCGAGAATAATGGTGCCTGTGATGATGTCCTGCAGGAATGTCGACACGCCAAGGATGGTGAGGCCGTTGCCGACAACTGCGATGATGGCGGCTCCAACCACCGTTCCCGGCAGGTTTGCTTCCCCTTCGCGAAATGCGGTCATCCCGAGAAATACGGCAGCATAGGCGCTAAGGAGATAGCCGCCGCCGCCCGTGGGGTTGGCACTGCCGATGCGTGCGGTCAAAAGGATGCCAACCAGAGCCGCAAGCACAGCCGAGACGATGAAAGCCACAACGGTGTTGGAGACGATCCTGACGCCCGCCAGCCGCGCCGCCTCGCGGTTTCCGCCGATAGCATAGAGCTTGCGGCCAATCTCCAGCTTATCGAGCAGGATCCAGACAACCAAGGCGATGGCGATCAGCCACCATGTCAGTGTCGGTAGACCCAGCGTATGACCGCGCCCGATATCGCGGAACCCGCTTGGAATGTCTCCGAGCAAGGTGGCGCCATCACAGATCCAGAAGGTGATGCCGCCGATGATCGTGCCGACCGCGAGCGTCGCGATGAACGAGAGCACCTGGAAGCGCGAAACGACATAGCCCGAGATTGCGCCGAAAAGTGCTGCGGCCGCCAAGACCAGCAGGCAGGCAAGGGGAGCCGGCACCCCAAGCTTGAAGAGGTAGACCGCGAGAATCCCACCGAAGGAAACGATCGATGCCGTCGAAAGATCGAACTCGCCGACCGCCATGACGACAGTTGCCCCAATGGCCACGATCGCCAGCAAGGTCATTTGCTGCGTAATGTTGATCAGGTTCGACATCGAGCCGAACGCGCCCGGAGAGACGAGGGAGAAGGCGGCTATGATCGCGACGAGGGCGAACAGGGTTCCGTATTGTCTGGCAAGGCCGGTCATGCGGATGGATCTTTCCTGATGTCTTGATGGAATGCGGCGTCGACAATCCGGGATGGAGTTATTTCCTCACCTTCCAGCCGTGCCGTGATGTCGCCGTTTGCAAAGACCGCGACGCGGTGCGAGAGCGCGAACAGCTCGTCCATGTCGCTGGTCGTCATCAGCACGGCTGCGCCATCGGCTGCAATCTGCCGCACGATCGCATGAATTTCCGCCTTGGCGCCGACATCGACGCCGCGTGTCGGTTCGTCGAGGATCAGCAGCCGGATCTGCCCACCGACCCAGCGACCGAACAGGAGTTTCTGCTGATTGCCGCCCGAAAGTGTCAGCGGCATCGCCCAGGGCGAACTCATCTTCACCGCGAGCCGCTCGCGGATCTCGTCGGCGCGTGAGGCCAGCATGGCGTGACTGGTGATCGCCAGGGCAGGGTTGGCACGGACACGTTTGAGGTCGCTGATCGCAAGGTTCTCGGCAATCGAGCGCACCGACACCAGTCCCTCGTTTCGGCGATCTTCAGGCACATAGGCACCGCCCAATCGAATGCGGGCGCGGATGTCGCCTGACTTCAAGAGACGGCCGTCGATGCGGATTGCTCCGCCTTCGGTTGGCCGCGAGCCCCAGATCATTTTCATGAAGGAGGACCGCCCGGCGCCAACCAGGCCGTAAAGGCCGAGGATTTCGCCTTCGCGAACCGATAGCGATACGGTGTTGCCTCGCATTCCAAATGGCAGCCTCTCGACTTCGAGTACAGCTTTGCCGACAGGCGATGGTAGGGACCGGTCGGTTCTGACTTCGTCGTGACCTGACATCAAGCGCACAAGGTCTGCTCGCGTTGTGCCTTGCATGGCGCCTGTGCCGACCGTCTTTCCACCGCGAAGCACCGTGAAGCGGTCACAGATCTCGGCCACTTCGTCGAGCCGGTGAGAAATGAAGATGACGGCGACACCGTGAGCGGCAAGCGTCCTGACCGCCTTGTGCAAACGTTGCGCTTCTCCTTCGGAGAGTGACGCTGTCGGCTCGTCCATGACGATCAACCGTGCCGGATCATTCATCAAGGCGCGAATGATTTCGACAAGTTGCTTTTGCCCTGTTGTCAGGCGTGCGGCGGGAATGTCGAGCGGCAGGTCCGGAGCGATACTGGCAGCGGTCTCCGCCACCGCTTTGCGCATGGCCTCCCGATCGATGAATGGCCCCCGGCGGGGGTAGGGTCGGCCGACGAAGGCGTTTTCAACCGCGGTAAATTGCGGCACGAGGCTGAGTTCCTGGTGGATGAACCGAAAGCCCAAGGCTTCGGCCTGGCGAACGCTGCCGATTACCGTCGGCTTGTCGTCGATCAGGATGCTGCCGCTATCCGGCCTGGCGAGACCGGATAGCGTCTTGATGAGCGTGGATTTGCCCGCGCCGTTTTCCCCGAGCAGGCCATGAACCGAGCCGGCGGCCACGGAGAGGTCCGCACCCGCCAGCGCCCGAACGCCGCCGAAGCGTTTTTCGAGGCCGCTTATCTGAAGCAACATGGCCAGAACTCTCCAGTGCTCAGGTCAAGGGCATTTCACGCCAAGCGTCTCGGGCGTAACCATGACCGCTGGGACGGAAATCTCATCCTTATCGGCCTTTCCGCCGCCAAGGATCTTATCGAGCTGTTCGGCGCCGATCTCGGCTATCTTGGGAAAGTCCTGGCGGAAGGTTGCCTTGTAGCGTGTGCAAGACTTGATCATGTCGATTGCCTGCTGACTGCCATCTATCCCCATGATGATGAACTTGGCATCCGGCTTTTCCGATTCTGCAGCAAGCTCGGCGCCGACGCCGGGATCGTCCCAGGCGGCCCAGACACCGTTGATATCGTCGCCGTGCTGGCGAAGAATGTTTTCCATGGCGACGCGGCCGTCGTCGACAGGCCCTGGAACCTTGACGAAATGGTCAGCGATGACCTTGATATCGGGGTTCTTCTTCAGCGCTTCATCCAGTGCCAGTTCGCGCTGATGAACGCCTGGATGCGCCGAATGGAAGAACTTGACGATATTTCCCTTGCCGCCGAGCGCCTTGAAGAGCGCATCGGAAAGCTGCGTGCCTAGATCGAAATTGTTGGACGTGACGTTGACTGCGACATTCGGGTTCTTCGATCCGTCGAGCGAAATCACTGGAATACCCGATTTCGCCGCCAGCTCGACCTGATCGCCGATCTGGGCCGGATCCGCCGAAATCAACACGATCGCGGACGCCTTGGCGTTGATCGTATCCTCCATGCGCGATGCCAATTGGCCAAAATCGTTGCGAGTGTCGATGATGCTGACGGTCCAGCCGCGCTTTTCGCCCTGCGTCTTGAAGCTCTGTGCCATTTCATTGGTCGGCACCGAGCTGATATACGGTGTCAGGATCGTGACGTTCGTGGCAAACGCCATGGAGGCGGATGACAATAGAGCGGCAACGCTTCCCCAGATTGCTAGTCTTTTCAATTTCATGCTCCTCTTCCCAAAGTGACGATAATGCTGGTTACGGCTGAGCATCGGTATGGATGATGCCGATGGGGCGGAGCGCATCGATCGCTCGCAGATAGGCTTGAAACATTGCGTCGTAGCGCGCCTTTTGGCGCCGGTCGGGTTCAAAGACCCTTTCCACGCGGGTCATGGCTGGTACGGCCTCGGCAATCGACCGGAATGCGCCGATGCCAACCGCTGCGAGAATGGCGGCGCCTAGGCAGCCGACATCCGTGAAGCTGAAGCGATGCAGCGGTATGCCCAGGCAGTCTGCACGGATCTGGCTCCAGAGATCGGAGCGCGCACCGCCGCCGCCATAGAGCATGTAGTCGGGGCGAAATCCGGCAGCATCGACCAGAGAGCCCATGGAGTGGCGCGCAGCAAGTGCGACGCCTTCCAACACCGCGAGAGCGAATTGTGGCGCACTCGTGCGACTGTCGAGGCCGATGAAGGCACCGCGAATTTCGGAATCCCAAAGCGGTGCGCGCTCACCTTCGAGATGCGGCAGAAACAGGATCGGTCTGTCGGCACGGCTCGCCTTTTCGGCAAGAGCGGGGATATCGCCCGGCCCGACACCGGCGGTCGAGGCCCACCAGCGCAACGAATCCGCACCGCTCTGCGTAGGACCGGCGTTCACCACAAGGCCCTCGATCGTCGCGAAGGTAACGATGCCGGGCGCTCCAATGCGCTCCGAGCCGGCGAGGGCGAGGATTTCGGATGTCCCGCTGACATACATGCCTTGTCCCGGTCGGAACACGCCGCAGCCGAAGAGGTTGCCCCAAGCATCCATCGTGCCGGTGATGACGGGAACCCGGTGTCCGGAGGATCCCAGCGCCATTTCGCCAGCCACGTCCGTAAAATGCTTAAGCGGCGGCAACTTTTCGGCGGCACCCTGCACCCGATTAATCAACGCGTGGATATATTGATGGTCCAGCCCAACCTGGCCAAAGGCAGAAATCGGATCGGACACGGCTTGCCCGGTAAGCTGCAAAAGACAGAAATCGCGGGCCGACAGAACCTGATGCGTTCGAGCCCAGAGATCCGGACGATGTTTGGCGAGCCACATCATCTTGGCAAGCACATGGCTCGCGCCGATCGGCAGTTCCGCGCCCCACCATGCGTGTTTCTCGGCGGGGGTAATCGTCGCGTCGAGCTTTGCTGCTTCCGCTCCGGCACGAATGTCCTGCCAGGTGATTGCGGGCATCAACGGTTTGCCACTGTTGTCGACAAAGACGTCGGTGTTCACCTGACTGCAGATGCCGACCGCACGGATGTCGGCAGGATTGCGTCCCGAAAGCAGATCGGCAATCGCAGCGTGGATACCATCGAGCCAATGCTGCGGGTCCTGTTCGACCATGCCGGGGCCTGGCCGCGAGGTGGGATAGCTGTGGCTGCGATGGTCGATCACACGGCCGTCCATCGCAAACAGCGCTGCCTTGACGGAGGTCGAACCGATATCCAAGCCGATGAGCATTCTCTTCTCCAGATCGCCAACGGATTGCGGCGATTTGGCGGACCTTATGCTCGCGTCATGGAACTGTCATGGGAGTTCCCTGCTGCGGAACCACTGAGCGATGCGAATTCTGCAGGATATGGATAGTCCAGACTGGCTGTTTGCCCGTCTAGTCGTCCCGGCGAACATCGGCTGACGGAAGCACGCCAAAAGTATCCCTGTAGGTCGAGGAAAACCGGCCGAGATGATGAAGCCCGACGCTTCTTGCCGCCTGTGCCGCTGCAAGACTATCGTTGCGGATCAGCCTTCGCGCCTCTTCCATGCGGATTCGCGTGAGGATTTCGTGTGGCGTACGCTGATAATAGGTATGAAAACCGTCATAGAGCGCACGCTCCGATATGCCGATTTCGTTCGCTATGGCCGACATCACCAGTCGCTCCGGGTAACGCGATTTCAGTATATCCATTGCCTGCTTCACGTGGCGGGGGGAGGCGTGCAGACGTTCCGGGACAACGGATGCGCCACTGGTAAAGGCGATGTTGCGCAGGAGTTCATCGACCACCGTGGTAAGCATTGGGCTGATGGCTTCGCGTTCGATAGGGCCGGCGGCTTCAGCCAGCATGTCGGAAAAAATCTGCAGCAAAAAGGTGAAATGTCGCCCGTGCGGAGTCTTGAGATCGATGATCGGATTGAAGACAGGATCGCCGCTGCGGCGCCGGCGTGCAATTTGCGCGAGGCGCGCATCCACCAGCTTACGGTCGATCTGCAACATCCATTGGCGCGTTCCCTCGCGCCAGCGCGAATGGAATCTGGGACCTGGTGAAAGGATGAGAGCCTTGCCGGGTTCCGAACGGAGGCGCTCCGTGCCGAACGTGATGTCGACACCGCCGGCCAGCGGCATTTCGAGCATATAGAATTCCTCGAAGCCACGAGAACTCACCGAGACTTCCTGGCCGTATTGCAGGAAATTGAATCCCGAATCCCCGAACTGCAGGTGTCTGTGGCGGAAATCGACGGTTTCGGTCTTGCAGGCAGGCGCCAGGCGATGATCGCAGTAGGACGTAACCAGATGGGCCTCCGCCTCTCCAAGTACCGTCGCCCTTGTTTCCTTGACCTCTAATGCCAAAACGTCTGCCATCAATGTTCCTCACGTACTCGACAGTATTGCAGCGGCTCTGGTTGATCGCAAGCATGGCAGAACGCGTTGCAAGGGCTTTTAGGGTAGGGCGCCCCCGCATCTCTAGTTCCGGTTTGTCGGGGCCGGAGCTTTCTTCAACGCATCTGGCAGCCAGATATGGCGCGTTTGACGTTCGCAGGGTCGGAGATAGGCCAAACAGTGCTTCTCAAGCACATCAATGCAATCCAGTGTAGGTTCTGCGATCTGCATTGTTCTTGGTTATCCGCTGGAATATATGATTAATACTTACCATCCACAACCGGTGATCGAAATAGGAATGATAGATATAATAACGATAGTATATCGTATCTGAGATTGCCCCATTTAAGCTTCTGCATTGCTCGCCAAGTGGTCACGATCTTAACATGTTGTGTTTAAACGCATGATGGCCGCCATGTATATCGGCGTTGAGCTCTAAGGATTTTGCCATGAAGAAGATTATCGTATTGGCCTTGCTTGCATTCACATCTCCTCTTGCGGCGCACGCTGCAACCTTCAAGTTTCCTGACGAAAAGCCTGTCGCAAGTATCACCATTCCAGATAGCTGGAAGCCAGAGGAAACCGACAGCGGTGTCCAGGCAACTTCTAGCGATTCCGCAGTCTATCTTTCAGCCGACGTTGCCACCAACAAGTCCATCGAAAAAGTTGTTACCGACGCGATCGATTTTCTCGCAAAGAACAAAGTAACGATCGACCCCTCGACCAAAAAGGAGACTCCCACGACCGAGGTCAACGGTATGCAGATGGGCACCTTGGAGTGGGACGGTAAGGATGAGGACGGTCCAATTAGCGTAGGCTTGCTCGTCGTACAGGTGAGCGCTGACAACGCTCTCGTTGTGACCTACTGGGGAGACAAGGGCGCAGAAGACAAGCACGACGCTGAAGTCAAGGCAATCGTCGCTTCGATCAAGCCGGTTCAGTAACGTCGTCCGTGGCAGCGATCAGCCTGTGATCGCTGCCACTGGGACTGCTTATTCCGTCCCGACGTGCATCTTCTTCCGCCTGGCCGTGAACCTGCGAGGCGGAGACAGACCTAAGAGAGAGATGCTTCGTTATTTTGAATCAGCCAAGTGTCGTTACAAAGCGACGATTGGGATGAGTATCTTAGAGAACTCAACGCGCTTGGCTGGTGGGCGAGGGTCAATGGCAAATGGCAGCGGGGCATGCCAAGTCCAAAGTGAAACCATTGGCATGTCGCACTTGAAAATAGAATGTACCACTGTGAGTTCATGCTGAACCGCGACTTGCGGGGCTGCCTAAACTAACTGGCATGCCTTATCTGGGCGAGCAGTTTCTTTCGGAAGACTTCGGTCGGAGTGCGGAAGCCGAGGCATTTTCGTGGCGTCG
>NZ_JAELTU010000921.1 GCF_016429015.1 Rhizobium sp. ASV20 | reverse complement strand
CCCCCCCCCCCCCCCCCCCCCCCCCCCCCCCCCCCCCCCCCCCCCCCCCCCCCCCCCCCCCCCCCCCCCCCCCCCCCCCCCCCCCCCCCCCCCCCCCCCCCCCCCCCCCCCCCCCTTTTAATGATCCCGCGACCACCGAGATCTACACTCCAAGAATTTCGTCGGCAGCGTCAGATGTGTATAAGAGACAGGGCACACCCCGACGCCGTTCCAGATCGTCCTGCTCGCGCTCACCGGTGTCATCGCCGGCGCTGGCCAGCTCGCGTTATTCGAGGGCATGCGCCAGGCACCCGTCTCGGTGCTGGCGCCCTTCGAATA
>NZ_JAELTU010000122.1 GCF_016429015.1 Rhizobium sp. ASV20 | reverse complement strand
GGTTACGGCTGCTCATGGGGAGGGAGCGCGTGGCGCAAAAGATAAAGCTTTCGACGATTGCGGAAACGCTTGGCATTTCAACGGCAACTGTCTCTCTGGCCCTGCGCGACAGCCCATTGGTCGCGGTCAACACGCGAGAGAAGATCAAGGATCAGGCGCGGGCGCTCGGCTATATCTACAATCGCCGCGCCGCCAGTCTCAGGACGTCGCGATCGGGCATTATCGGCGTCGTCGTCCATGACATCATGAACCCTTTCTACGGGGAAATTCTGAAGGCGATCGAAAGCGAGCTCGACCGAAGCCGCCATACCTTCATCCTGTCCAATCATTATGATTCCGTCGAGAAGCAGCGAACCTTCATCGAGACCTTGCTGCAGCTCGGCGGTGATGGTGTCATCATGTCGCCGGCGATCGGCACGCCGCCGGAAGATTTCGAACTGGCAGAGGAAAACGGCATGCCGGCCATTCTCGTCGCGCGACAGATCGAGGCGCTGGATCTGCCGACCTATCGCGGCGATGACAGCTACGGCATTTCGCTTGCCACCAACCATCTGATCAGCCTCGGCCATCGCTCGATCGCGATGATCGGCGGCACTGACCAGACGTCGACCGGGCGCGACCGCTATCAGGGCTATGTCAATGCGCTGCGCAAGGCCGGGATCGAAGTCGACTCCAACCTGCGCATTCCCGGGGCGCGCTCCAAGCAGGGCGGCTTCGAGGCGGCGGTGCACTTCCTGTCGCTGCCGCAAAAGCCGACGGCGGCGGTTTGCTGGAACGATCTGGTCGCCATCGGGCTGATGAACGGTATTTCCCGTGCAGGCCTCGTGCCGGGACGGGATATTTCCGTGACCGGCTATGACGACCTGGAAGAAGCCGCGATCGCAACGCCGGCGCTGACCACGGTCTGGAACGGTCAGGCCGAGGTCGGAAGACTTGCCGCGCGCGCGCTTTTGGACAGGTTGGCAGGAAGCCATGAGCCTGATGGTATCCATCTCATCAAGCCGGAAATGCGCATCCGACAGTCGACGGCTCCTTATAAGGCTCGCTAGAGCAATTCGGCTCTTCACGGGATCGTGGAACCGCTCTATTTCATTGTTCGGCGCAATTCCGGACGGGAAGGCGCTGCCCGCTTTTCCTGGGGCTGTTCCACGAGCGCCGAACCGTATCTCAAGAGGGAAGATTCATGTCCGATAACCGCATTGCCGTCCTCGTTCCGGGGAAGATACATCCGCGTGTGCTCGAAAGGCTTGGAAAACAGTTCGATGTTATTCCGGTCGATCGCGGCGAGGGGCCGAAGGTCGATGCGGATACGGCGGGGCGAGTGCGCGCTGTTGCCGTCGGCGGCGGCTTCGATGCGGCATGGATCGATTCCTTCCCGAATCTCGAAGTCATCGCCAATTTCGGCGTGGGTTATGATGGCGTCGATGTGAAGCATGCCGCGTCCAAGGGGATCGTCGTCACCAACACGCCCGATGTTCTCAACGACGAGGTCGCGGATACTGCGATCGCCCTGCTGCTGAACACGTTGCGCCAGTTTCCGAAGGCGGAAGACTGGCTACGCGAGGGGCGTTGGACAAAGGAAGGGGCATTTCCACTCTCCCCCTTCTCGATGAAGGGGCGGCGTGTCGGGATCAACGGCCTTGGCCGCATCGGCCTGGAGATTGCAAGGCGCTTGGAGCCCTTCAAGGTGAAGATCGGGTACCATACGCGCTCGCCGCGCGACTCGCTGCCTTACGATTACTATCCGACGCTGAAGGAAATGGCTCAGTCGGTCGACACGCTGATCTCCATCGTGCCGAAGACGCCGGAGACGCATAAGGTCATTAATGCCGAGATCCTGTCGGCACTCGGACCGCAAGGTGTGTTCATCAATGTTGGCCGCGGCTGGTCTGTCGATGACGATGCGCTGATCGCTGCGCTTGGTAATGGCACACTCGGAGCCGCCGGCCTCGACGTGTTCTACGACGAGCCCAACGTCCCGGCCGGCTATCTCACACTGACGAATGTCTCGCTGTTGCCGCATGTGGCATCGGCCTCGATGCCGACGCGCGATGCCATGGCCGATCTCGTGGTCGACAATATCATCGAATGGTTCGCAAAGGGCCAGCCGCTGACACCTGTGCCGGGAACGCCGGTCAAGCTGCGCGGCTGATCATACGGCCTCCCGTCGACGAAGCATGAAGAGGAAAACTGCACAGCGGTTTTCCTCCTCCACATGCCGGCGACGGGGAATGGAGCGTTTCCGCAATTCGACGAAAGGCTGAAACGCTCTATTGGGCGGCGGCGAGCTGCTGCTTGCTCGCTGCATAGTCGCGTACTGCGTCGCCGAAGGCGAGGAACAGCTTGCGTGACGGCGAATCCGTTTCGGCCCAGTATTCCGGGTGCCATTGCACGCCGACGGCAAAGGCCTTGGAGCCGATGACGGAGACGGCTTCGATGGTGCCATCCTCGGCCAGAGCTTCCACCTGTAGCCTCGGTGCCGTATCGGCAATCGCCTGGCGATGCAGCGAGTTGACCTTTATTTCGCCTGGGCCGACAACGCGGGCGATGCAGGACCCTTCCTTGACGAAGACGCTCTGGCGGATCGAATACATCGTGTCACGATCGACATTCTGCGGCTTGCGATGATCCCATATTCCCGGCTGATCCTGGATTTCGCTGGCGAGCGTGCCGCCAAGGGCGACGTTCAGCTCCTGAATGCCGCGGCAGATGGCGAGCATGGGAATGGCGCGCTCGATGGCGCGGCGGATCAGAGGCAGCGATGTCGCGTCACGCGCCGGATCGAAGGGACCGTCGCTATCCCTTGCTTCTTTCCCATAGAGCGACGGATGCACATTGGTGGCCGAACCGGAGACGAGCAAGCCGTCGACGCGATCCAGAATGGCATCCGCATCGTTGTCGTCCTCAAGGGCAGGTACGATCAGCGCCATCAGTCCCCCGGCTTTCACGGCGGCGCGCACATATTGTAGCTGCACCGCATGCCAGCTTGTTCCGTCGAACTCGCGGATATCGGCGGGGATGGCGATGATCGGTCTGGACATTCTAGGCTCCGGAAGGTGCGACAAGGCTATTTTCTCAGACCCGTGATCGACGAAGATGTCAATCCGAGGGCGAATTCTCGCCGGCGCCAATCTACGTGAAGATGGCTTCGGCGGCAACGTGACGTGGTTTCCATGGGGCTTTGCCTTCATTCGTCACAAGGATGTACAGGAATCGCCATAATGCGATGCGAGAGCAAACTTGAAAGACTGTGTGTGGCGTGGTTAGTTCCATCGCTTGCACCGGGTCGGGGAGCGCGCCGCTCTCCAGCAAAGCCGTCCGTATGGGAGAATTCGATGGATCGCCGTTCCTTCATAAGGCGGGCAGGAGCCGTTGGCGCAGGTGCTGCCGCCTCGGCACTTGCCAGTCCGGCCCTGGCCCAGGAATCGCCGAAGGTCACCTGGAAAATGACTTCGTCCTTTCCAAAGAGCCTGGATACGATCTATGGCGGCGCCGAGGATATCGCCGCGCATGTATCCGATGCGACCAACGGCAATTTCATCATTCAGGTCTACGAGGCCGGCGAAATCGTGCCGAGTGCCCAGGCGATCGACGCGGTGAGCGCTGGAACCGTCGATGCTGCGCATACGTGTTCCTATTATTTCGCGAACAAGGATCCGACCTATGCCATCGGCACGGCGTTGCCGTTCGGTCTCAATGCCCGGCTGACCAATGCCTGGTTCTACCAGGGCAACGGCAACAAGCTGATGAACGAGTTTTATGCGACGCAGGGCATGTTGGGCCTTCCTGCCGGCAATACCGGCGCGCAGATGGGCGGTTGGTTCCGTAAGGAAATCAATACGCTTGACGATCTCAAGGGCCTGAAGATGCGTCTGGCCGGCCTTGCCGGGAAAGTGATGGAGAAGATCGGCGTCGCCCCGCAACAGGATATTGCCGTCAACGATGTCTACGGTGCTTTGGATAAGGGCACCATCGATGCGGTCGAATGGGTTGGCCCCTATGACGACCTGAAGCTCGGGCTGCAGAAGATCGCGAAATACTATTATTACCCGGGATGGTGGGAAGGCGGCGCTGTCGTGCATGCCTTCTTCAATCTGGAAAAATGGGGGGCGTTGCCGAAGAACTATCAGGCCGTCCTTACCGACGCCTGTGCTTTTGCCAACACCAACATGCTGGCGAAATACGATGTGAAGAACCCTCAGGCCCTGAAGGAGATCGTCAAGCAGGGCGTGACGTTGCGGCCTTTCAGCCAGGAAATCATGGAGGCCTGCTTCCAGGCCGCTGGCGCACTTTACGCCGAGCTGTCTAAATCCAATGATTCCTTCAAGCGCATTTATGAAGACCAGGTTGCCTACAAGAAGGACGCGTATTTGTGGATGCAGCTATCGGAATACACTTTCGATACATTCATGATGATCCAGCAGCGGGCAGGCAAGCTATAATCGGCATTCCATAAGTATTTAATGATATTTTGTTTTATTTATTAGTCACTTAAATATTAAGCTGCAGGTGGATCTCACTTGGTTCAGTTGCACGAATACGATGCGTATCGTAACGTCAACTCAACCTAAGTTGCCGACATAATTGGAAAATCTGTCCAGATGTGTGCTATTTGGGCAATCAAATTTTAAAGTGTTTCACCTAGGGTGTCCGCCGCATCAGGGGAACTCTGAATGAAGCCTCCAAGCCCGGACACCGTACCGACGGATGTTTATCTGTCGTTCGTCAGTTCGCTTTTCGGAAACCGTAAAACACTGTTTACGGGCGTGGTCGTTCATATCCTGACGTATGTCATCGTCTTCATGAGCACGCGCGCGAGCATCTATCTCGCTCTCTGCCTGGCTTTTGCGGCCGTTTTCGCATTGCGGATGTATTCTTTCTGGCTCTTCGACGCTGCCGACAAGCACGGTTTCACGCGCGCCGATATCGCGCATTGGGAAACCCGCTATGTCATCGGAGCGGCGGGGACCGCCTCCATTCTCGGCATCGGCAGCGGATATGCCATTCTCATGGTGCAGGATCCGCTCGCGGAATTCATCTGCATCGCGGTGACGATGGCGTCGATGGTCTCGATCGTCGGCCGCAACTACGGCTCGCAGAAGGCGATCGATCTCCAGACCCTGGCCTGCTGTCTGCCCATTATCATCGCTTGTTTGATGTCGGAGCAGCTCTACAAGGCTGTTGTCTCCATCATGCTCGTCCCGTTCGGATTGACGACGCGGGCAATGGCCAACGGCGTGCGCGAATTTCTCTACAAGAATGTCATTGCATCGCGCGAAATCTCGCAGATCGCCGACCGGTTTGATACCGCGCTCAATAATATGACGCATGGCCTCTTCATGCTCGATGCCCACAATCGCATCCTCGTGGTCAATCGCAAGGCATGCGAACTTCTGAATTTCTCGCATCAAGAGCAGCTCAAGGATTGCGAATTCGACGTCGTGCTGCGTTACGGCGCCCGTCACGCCTTCATCGACGGTTCGCTGCCTGGGCTTATTCAGCGGCAGATGGCGCAGCTTGTCAGCGGTACGCTGTCCCGCACTCTTATCCAGTTCAACGAAGATCAGTTTCTGGAGTTTTCGGCGAGCCGCCGCGCCGACGGAACCGTCATCCTGATTTTCGAGGATGTTACCGTGCGTATTCGCGCGGAACGCAAGATCCTGCATATGGTGCGTTACGACCCTCTGACGGGTTTGCCAAACCGTGAATATTTCGTCGAACTGGTCAAGGAAAAGCTCGCGGCACGGACCGCTGAAAGCCAGGTTGGCATTCTCGTTCTCGACGTCGACGACTTCAAGCACGTCAACGACACCAAGGGGCACGTGACCGGCGATCGATTGCTGGTTGCCATCGCGGAGCGCCTGAAGGAGCTTGCCGGCACCACCGTGCTTCCCGCGCGGCTGGTGGGCGATCAATTCGTGCTGTTCTTCCCGAACGAGGACAATGCGCCCGACATAGATTCTCGCGTGCGCGCGCTCCACGCTGCGATGACGGGTACCTACGATGTCGATGACAATAGCCTCCGGATCTCGTTCAGCGGCGGATATGTGACCATGTCGAGCCGCGAATTCCGTCCGGAAGAGTGGCAGATCAAGGCCGACCTGGCGCTGTTCGACGCCAAGCTGCGCATGAAGGGCGGTTGCAGCGCGTTCGAGCAGGAGATGGATGCGCGCTATGTCGAGCGACAGAAGCTGAAGGACGATCTGCGCGAGGCCGTGGAGACGGGGAAGCTGCTGGCCATGTACCAGCCGATGTTCACGCCGGACGGTTCCCGCATCGATTGCTGCGAGGCGCTGGCGCGCTGGGTCCATCCGGAAAAGGGCTCGATCCCGCCCAATATCTTCGTGCAGATCGCGGAAGAGATGGGCATCGTTGGCGGCATTACCCGCTTCATGATCAATCAGGCTTGCCGGGATTGCGTCTCTTGGCCGGCGCCGATTGCCGTGTCTGTCAACCTCTCGGCGCACGACCTGCGCAGCAACGATATCGTCGATGTCGTAATGGAAGCACTCGAGACATCCGGCCTCGAGCCGTCGCGGCTGCATCTCGAAGTTACGGAAAGCTGCCTGATGGACGAGATGGCGACCGTTCGTTCGATACTGGCGGACCTGCGAGCCAAAGGCATCACGATCGCGATCGACGATTTCGGCACGGGCTTTTCGAGCCTGAGCTATCTCGATTCATTGCCGGTGGACGTCGTGAAGATCGATCGCTCCTTCGTTCGCAACATCACGACGGACAGCCGCCGTTTCAAGCTTCTCTGCGGTATCGTCGATCTCTCCCGTGCCCTTAGCCTCCATATCGTGATCGAAGGCGTCGAAACGCTGGAGCAGCTGGCGTTGATCGTGGAGAAAGATCTGGCCGATATTATCCAGGGCTATGTGTTTTCCATGCCCGTGGCGCAGGAGCAAATTGCCGGCATGGTGGACAGCCTCAGCCGGCGGCAGTCCGGGTTGCGACACGATCACGTCGCCTGAAGCATCCGACGGTAGCGTCCCGGATCGCCCTCTCAAGACATATGGACATGCTGAGTAGCGGCCTTGTTTTGCTGCCGAGTTCGCTCGCGCAGAGCATTCAACTCATTTGAATCAACCGACAGGCCCTGGTCCGTTTGACCCCGAGCGGGCAGGGCGGTGATGCCACCTGGATCCTGCCTCATGCCTCGTCAACGCGAAGGCCAGAGCACTTTCAACCGCTCAAAGCCTATACCGGTATTCGTTAAGAAAATTAACCTTAATGAACGAATAGTTAATAAAATTTAAAACAAATATTGATCAAATTTTCCATTAATACCAAAGATGGCCCGTTAACCATTACGGAACATTAACCATGACTAACATGAGTGCTTTGCAAAACAGCTTCGCGGGCAAGCTGATGGAGGTGCTCGATCACGTGGAATACCGCCGGATCGAAAGCAGCGAAGACATGGAGGATGTCGCGCGGCTACGCTATAAGGCCTACAAGGCGCGCTCCGTCCTGCCGGTGGCCGCGAAAAACCTGATCGATGACATCGACTTCGACGACCACGCCTATATTTTCGGGGTCTATTACTACGAAGAGCTGGTGAGCACGGTGCGAATACACCATGTCACGCCGGATCATCGGGTATGCCAGTCGACCGGTATCTTCCCCGACGAGATTCACGCCTTCCTCGATGCCGGCATGACGTTGATCGATCCAGCCCGCTTTGCCGTCGATCCCGATCTGGAACTCGAACTGCCGGCGCTGCCCTACCTTACGTTGCGGCCGGCAATCGTCGGTGCCATCTATTTCGACACCGATCGAGTGATGCAGCACATTCGCCCGGCGCATGCGGCCTTCTACAAGCGCGTCTTCTATGCCGACACGGTTGTCCCGCCACGCATGACCAAGACCTACGGCTTCGAGTTGACGCTGCTGGCGTCGCGGTCGAAGGAGATTCGCGGGAAGCTGATGAAACGCTACCCGTTCTTCGATTCGGAGCCGTACGAACGGCGCATGATGTTCTCGCGCGATAGAGACAATGGCTCACCGCCTCTGACCATTCTCCCGACCGCGCGGCTGGCAAGTGGCGGAAGGCGTGAAATTAGCGGGCACTTCGGCTAGCCTGCGTACGGCTGCGACCTTCTCGTGCATTGCATTTCTTCTCGCTTTGTGTAACCCCTCGGTAGAGGAAATTTGGCTGCGGCATCGCTTTGCGTGATGCCGCCGCTTTTGAGGACGAACTTCAACTCTTGGCGCGTTATCGAGCCTACGGGGTTGAGTGCATCGAGGGGAGATTTTTTGAATGGCCGAACATCATACTGGACCCGCCGAACTGGGTGCTCCTATGGACTACAAGGAGCATGAAAAGACCTACAATCTTTTCATTTCGGGCGCCAAGGTCGGATCCGCGATCATCGCGGCATTGCTGATTGCCATGGCGGCGGGCTTCTTCGGTCATGCCGGCTTCCTCGGCGGTCTGCTTATTTTCATCGTTCTTTCCATCGCCAGCATCGTCCTTCTGCGCTGACGTTCCCGCGCTGATCGACGCCGGGTTTTAGGCCCGGACCTTCCCGTAATTCTACAGGTTGACGCACCATCGTGTTCGGTGCGCTGCCGTTTGATGCGAGGTGCTGTCGTTGGGCAATCTGGTTTTCGTGGCCAAGGAAAGCGTGGCTGAAGAGACGCGCGTCGCCGCCTCGGCCGAGAGCGTGAAGAAGATGAAAAACCTCGGCTTCGATGTCGTCATCGAAACCGGCGCGGGCGCTTTGTCGCGTGTTCCGGATGCCGAGTATGAAGCCGTCGGCGCTCGCATCGGCACTCAAGAGGACGCGAAGGCGGCGGATGTCGTCCTCAAGGTCAGGCGGCCGACAAGCGGGGAAATTTCCGGCTACAAGAGCGGCGCGATCGTCATCGCCATCATGGATCCCTATGGCAACGAGGCAGCGCTCGCCGAAATGGCACGTGCCGGGCTGACCAGCTTCGCCATGGAGCTGATGCCACGCATCACGCGCGCGCAATCGATGGACGTCCTGTCGTCGCAGGCAAACCTTGCCGGCTATCAGGCCGTTATAGAAGCTGCCGCGGTCTATGACCGGGCATTGCCGATGATGATGACGGCTGCGGGTACGGTACCGGCAGCAAAGGTCTTTGTCATGGGCGCCGGCGTTGCCGGTTTGCAGGCCATTGCGACGGCCAGGCGCCTGGGCGCCCTGGTTTCAGGCACCGACGTTCGCCCCGCCGCCAAGGAACAGGTAGCCTCACTCGGCGCAAAGTTCATTGCGGTGGAAGACGAAGAGTTCAAGGCTGCCGAGACCGCTGGCGGCTATGCCAAGGAAATGTCGAAGGAGTATCAGGCCAAACAGGCCGCGCTTGTCGCTGAACATATCGCCAAGCAGGATATCGTCATTACCACGGCGCTGATCCCCGGTCGGCCGGCACCGCGGCTCGTTGGCCGCGAGATGTTGAAGGCGATGCGTCCCGGCGCCGTCGCCGTCGACCTTGCGGTCGAGCGCGGCGGCAATATCGAGGGTGCCGAATACGGCAAGGTCGCCGAGGTCGAAGGCGTCAAGGTGATCGGATATCCGAACATGGCCGGAAGGATCCCGGCAAGTGCCTCGGCTCTCTATGCCAAGAACCTGGTCACCTTTCTGGAAACCATGGTCGACAAGGACAGCAAGAGCCTGGGGTTGAACCGTGCCGACGAGCTGATCAAGGCGACGATGCTGACCGATGGCGGCGAAGTCGTCCATCCGAACTTCGTCGATCCCGACCAGCCGACGGTCAAGAAGGGAGATCTCTGATATGGCTAGCCAAGCAATGGACCAGGCACTCCAGCAACTGAATGACGCCGTCACCGCCGTCACGACCGCCGCTGCGCAGGCGCCGCAGGCAGTGAGCGCTGCAACGGGCGGGGCGATCGATCCCTTCGTCTTCCAGCTGGCAATCTTCGTGCTGGCGATTTTCGTCGGTTACTACGTGGTTTGGTCGGTAACACCGGCCTTGCACACGCCGCTGATGGCGGTGACGAACGCCATCTCGTCGGTCATCGTCGTTGGTGCGTTGCTGGCTGTCGGCATTTCAGCGAGCGGATTGGCCACGGGGTTCGGCTTCGTGGCGCTGGTGCTCGTTTCGGTCAACATCTTCGGCGGTTTCCTCGTCACGCAGCGCATGCTGGCGATGTACCGCAAGAAGGACAAATGAGGCCGGACGCATGACCAATATCGCAGCTTTCCTTTATCTGGTTTCCGGCGTGCTGTTCATTCTGGCGCTGCGCGGCCTTTCCCATCCGGCGACCAGCCGGCGCGGCAATCTCTACGGCATGATTGGCATGGGGATCGCCATCGTCACCACGCTGGTGCTGGCGACGCCCTCTTTCGGCGGCCTGGTGTTGATCTTACTCGGTCTGGCGATCGGCGGCGGGGCGGGCGCCTATATTGCCCGCGTCATTCCGATGACATCGATGCCGCAGCTGGTGGCCGGCTTTCACTCGCTGGTCGGTCTTGCCGCCGTTCTGGTGGCGGCATCGGCACTCTACACACCCTCTTCCTTCGGCATCGGCAATATCGGCTCGATCCATACGGAAGCGCGCGTCGAGATGGCAATCGGTGCGGCGATCGGCGCGCTGACCTTCACGGGCTCGATCATCGCTTTCCTGAAGCTCGATGGGCGGATGTCCGGCAAGCCGATCATGCTGCCCTTCCGCCACGTCATCAACGCCGCGCTCCTGGCTCTCATCGTCTTTTTCATCATCGGCCTTGCCGTCAGCGAAAGCCATTTCGACTTCTGGGCAATCATCGTCCTGTCGCTGGCGCTTGGCGTGCTGCTGATCGTGCCGATCGGCGGCGCGGATATGCCTGTCGTCGTGTCGATGCTGAACTCCTATTCGGGATGGGCAGCCGCCGGCATCGGCTTTACGCTCGGCAATCTGGCGCTGATCATCACCGGAGCGCTTGTCGGTTCTTCCGGCGCGATCCTGTCCTACATCATGTGTAAGGGCATGAACCGCTCTTTCGTCTCGGTCATCCTTGGCGGCTTTGGCGGGGAGACGACGTCTGGCGGCGCCGACAATTCCGACAAGTCCGTCAAGCTCGGTTCGGCTGAAGATGCTGCTTATCTCATGGCCAACGCCTCGAAGGTCATTATCGTGCCGGGCTACGGCATGGCCGTGGCACAGGCTCAACATGCGCTGCGTGAAATGGCCGACAGGCTGAAGGCGCACGGCGTCGAGGTAAAATATGCCATCCACCCCGTTGCCGGCCGCATGCCTGGGCATATGAACGTGCTGCTCGCCGAAGCCAACGTGCCCTATGACGAGGTCTTCGAGCTTGAGGACATCAATTCGGAATTTGCCCAGGCCGATGTTGCCTATGTCATCGGCGCCAACGACGTCACCAATCCGGCTGCGCGAGACGACAAGACTTCGCCGATCTACGGCATGCCGATCCTCGATGTCGACAAGGCCAAGACCTGCCTCTTCGTCAAGCGCTCGCTCGGCTCCGGCTATGCCGGCATCGACAACACGCTGTTCTACAAGGACGGCACGATGATGCTGCTCGGCGACGCCAAGAAGGTGACCGAGGAAATCGTCAAGGCGATGAACGACTAAGCATCGAAACGCGCGGAGTCTCGATCGAGATTTGTGACTCGGCGCGTCTCGTCCTTCAAAAAATCAGATCTATTGACGAGTTCCCGTCGATTCCGCGGTGTCTCGTTCGTCGTGTGCTATGTTCGACCAATCAAGGAGAAAGAACTCATGCGATTCATGATGCTGATGATTCCCGACGGCTACGCCTCCGCCTCGCCCGACGCGTTGCCCAGTCTGGAGGCGATCGAAGCGATGATGAAATATAATGAAGAGTTGAAGAAGGCCGGCGTGCTTCTGGCGCTCGAAGGGCTGCATCCTCCAGCTTCCGGCGCGCGGGTGAGCTTCAAGGGCGGGAAGCCCACCGTCGTTGACGGCCCCTTCGCCGAGGTCAAGGAAGTGCTGGGTGGCTATTGGATCATCGACGTGCGCTCGCGCGACGAGGCCATCGAATGGGCTCGCCGTTGCCCTGCAGGGGAAAATGCGATTATCGAGGTTCGTCGCGTCCAGGAGATGAGCGATTTCCCCGAGGATGTGCAGAAAGCGGCTGCAAGCTTCGACGAGCTGAAGGGGTGACCACCGCTGGTGCTATCGAAGCGGTCTGGCGGATCGAGCAACCAAAGCTCGCCGCCAGACTGAACCGCTTGCTGCGAGATATTGGGCTGGCCGAGGAGATTGCGCAGGACGCCTTCGTACTGGCTCTGGAACGCTGGCCTCACGATGGCATACCGCGCAATCCGGCGGCCTGGCTGACACAGGTTGCCAAGAATCGCGCACTTGACCGTTTGCGCCATACTACGCTGGCCGGCCGCAAGAATCGCGAACTCATGATCGATTTTGCCGAACTTGAGCGCGAGACTCCCGATATCGAGGCCCTGCTGGATGAAGATATCGATGACGATCTGCTGCGGTTGATCTTCACCGCCTGCCATCCGGTACTGCCGCCCGAGCAACGTGCGGCTCTTTCCCTACGACTGCTCGGTGGTCTCTCTACGCAGGAAATCGGCCGTGCATTTTTGTTGCCCGAGGCTACCGTCGCGCAACGTATCGTTCGCGCCAAGAGGACGCTGCGCGAGGCTGGTCTTGAGTTCGAAACGCCCCGTGGCGAGGAGCGTAGCGAGCGCCTCGCGGTCGTTCTGGGGGTGGTCTATCTCATCTTCAACGAGGGATATGTCGCAACGCAAGGACCGCACTGGGTTCGGGACGATCTGTGCGGTGAGGCATTGCGCCTCGGGCGGTCGTTGGCGGCACTGATGTCCAGCGAGCCGGAGGTGCTGGGGCTGCTAGCTCTCATGGAGTTACAGGTCTCACGCTTCGCAGCCCGGACCGATGAAGCGGGCAATCCCATCCTCTTGCTCGATCAGGACCGCGCTCGGTGGAACTGGTCTCTTATCCGCAGCGGCCTCGACCGTCTGAATCGTGCATTGCTCCTCACACCGATGCCCGGTCCCTATTTGCTGCAGGCAATGATCGCGGCATGTCACTCCCGTGCGATGACCGCGGCCGAAACCGACTGGATCGCCATTGCCGCCTACTACCAGGCATTGGCTGTGGCCGCCCCTTCGCCGATCGTCGAGCTTAATCGAGCAGTCGCCGTCGGCATGGCGTTCGGAGCTGCTCAAGGGCTCGTGATCGTCGACCAATTGAAGGATGAGCCGCGCCTGCGGGAATCACATTTGCTGCCGACCGTGCGCGGCGATCTTTTGGAGAAACTCGGGCGAGCTGCGGAGGCTCGCGTGGAGTTCTACCGCGCGGCCGAGATGACGCGCAATGACAGGGAGCGCTCGGTACTGCTTGCTCGCGCCGTCGCAATCATCGCCCAGACATAGGCGTCAGCTTCGTTCACGTTCCATCATGCTGCGCGGGGAGAGCAGCGTCCAGACGAGGCCGGTTGGGCGGAAGTCTGCGTCCACATTGCCGCCAAAGGCGGCGGCGGCATGGATCTTGGTAACGGTGGTGCCGAAGCCGGTTTCGGTTGGCGGCTTGACCTCGGGGCCTCCGCTTTCGCTCCAAACGAAGCGGATCATCGGTCCGTTTTCGCTGATTTCATTTGTCCATTCGATATCGATCTTGCCTTCGGGAGCTGAAAGCGCGCCGTATTTCACCGAATTGGTGGCCAATTCGTGCAGAACCAGGCCGAGGTTCTGAACGGCCTCGGGCTTCAGCAGGAAATCGTTGCCTTGGACATCGAGCTGCTGCGGCGCCTGCAGAAAGGTCGCGAGATGGATGTCGATCACCCGTCGCAACGAGACACCGGACCATTGTTCGCTGGTCAACACTTCTATCGAGCGGGCGAGCCCCTCCAATCGGTCTGCGACTGCTCGCTGGAAGGTATCGACACTGTCCGTCTGTCGCGCGAGCTGGCGCGTCATCGCCTGGGCGAGCGCCAGCAGGTTCTTGGTACGGTGCACAAGTTCATGCATGACGAAATGGAGACGATCTTCCGTGACGCTGCGGTCGAAGGAGGCATTGGAGAGTGCGACCGCCACCTGATTGGCTTCGACAACGCTGGTGTCGATCGGAGCGACAATCTCGCCGCGGCCCATGCGATCCGCCATGTCGGCGATGCTCTGTATGGTGGTGCGCACCTGCCTTGCCAATGCGTAGACCGCGATCAGCGCAATCAGCAGCAGCGTGACGCCGCCATAGATGAGAAAGCGCCAGGTGCTCATCAGAGACGACTGCGCCGAGGCAACGGGCCCCCAAACTATCGCCTTCCATGACCAGCCGGAGATCTGCGCGTAGCCGAGCAGAGAGCGCGGCAGGACCTTGTCATCCTGATAGACGCCGCTGGATGCGATCAGCTTCGACAGGATCTCCTTGTTGAAAACGTCGCCCGGTGCATGGATGGTCGGTCCGCTGGCCGCGACGACATGGCCGGACTTATCGATGACGGCAGCCGACCAACCCGGCGGCAGCGCCTCCGTTGTCACGAGCTTGGCAAGGTCGTTGGCATCCTGGGTGATGGCCAGGGCGGCGCCTGCCGGAGAATGTTCGAGCGGCAGGGTGACGTTGTAGACCCAGCGCTTTGCGGTTGAAGCCACGAAGACATCGGAGGTTTCGATGCGTCCGGAATCCAGCGCCGATTGCAGTGCGGGCAGGTTGCCCGTCTTGCCAAGCGCCTTCCCGAGAGGCCAGCGGGTATTCAACCGAATCTGGCCGTCCTTTTCCATCAGCAGCACGAAGAGCGAATCGGTTCGCAAAACCGTCTCCGTCCGGGCGAAGAAGGTGGCGATGTCGTTGGTTTCCAGTTCGGGCGAAGAGGATAGCAGCCGCAGCGTGGTTGCCATATCCTGCAATTGCCGATCGATGACGCGCGCCAAACCTTGGGCGGCCTGAACGGTATCGCCCTTCAGGGCGTCGCGCTCATTGTCTTCGAGTTGGACGAGGAGCAACGCGACAAATGCCAGGATAGGCAAAGCGATCGCCAAGGCGATGGCGATCAGATAGGCTCCAATCGACGCTTTTGGGAAGTGCGGCTTCCTCATGGAGCGATCAGCAGGTCAGATCTCCGGACCGATCGACCACGCTCGCAGAAGCGGAAATAATGGTTCTGGTCATCATGCCAAGCGCCCCCATGCTTAGACCCGAGCTACATGCTCTTTAAGCACACATGTTAGGGCCCAGTAAATTACCTTGCAACATCTGAAAAGTCATTGCTGCGAAATCATAAGCGATCCCCGATATTTACGACCATAGCGATGTGCTTCTACCGCCTCGACAACCGTGATGTCTGCGTGATCACGCGAAGCGAGAAAGACGGAAAGCAGAAAGCTGCGGAGTGCTTGAACCATCGAGCATCTCTTCGGCGGCAAGCAGTCCGACCAGCGGCGCGAGCGTGACCCCTGAATGGAGCACCGCCAGATAAAGGCCTGGGCGCGTATCGACGCCTCCGAGGATGGGCAGGCCGTCTTTCGGTGTCGGGCGGTAGCCGACAGTATGAAAATCCAGAGCCAGCGAGCTGCCGCCCTTCAATGCCGCCTTGACCTTGTCGAACAGCTCGTTGGCTGCAGCTTCCGGGTTGCCGGCGGGGTCGGTGCCGCCGAAATCGCTGCCGGCGATGACGCGCCCCTCCGCCGTCTGACGCATGTGCAGCCCCGGCGCCATGACGAGCCCGTTCAGCAGCTTTGGGGCGGGGCGGGAATGCACGATCAGGCCTGGCGGTGTTTCCAGCGGCACGTCGATGCCGGCGGATGCTGCAAGTGCCACCGTTCCGGCGCCTGCGGCGAGAACGACATGATCCGCATGGAGGGCTCCTTCGCTGGTTTCGATGCCGGTGATGCGGCCATCCTGCGTCAACAGGCGTCCGACCTCGATGCCCGATAATAGCCTTGCACCCCGATTCCCTGCGTCCTTCAGCAGGATCTCAGCGGCGGCAACCGGCTCGACAGCACCCTCTTCCGCGACATGCAGCGCATATTCCGGCGGTTCCGCAAGGTTCGGTTCGATCATCGCGCTGGCGGCTTGATTAACCGGCTGGAGGCCATAGCCCCAGCCGTAATGCTGCGCTGCGTAGGCGTCCAGCTCGGCCTCGGGGAGATCCCAGCACAATCCACCGCACCAGCGGAGAGGCAAATCTGGCAGCTCCTTTGCGAGCCGCGACCATTCGGTCATCGAGCGATGACGGAAGCGGTAGTAGAATTCCGGGTTGCCCCAGCTCGCATTGATCCAGGCGAAAGAATTCGGGGTCGCTACGCCGCCGATCTTTTCGGCTATCACCGTGACATCGGCGCCTTTGCGCTGAAGATGCCATGCGATGGAGGCACCGATGATTCCGGCGCCGATGACGATGATTTTCTGGGCAGAGGGCATGTTGCTGTCTCGTTCGGATGGGAGTCTCGAAGACTATTCGTTCATCTGAGCAAAGAAAAGCCGCCGGGCGAAGCGTCGCCGGCGGCTGAACATGTCAACAGGATGCGGGTTCCTATCAGGCTCCGCCGCCAACGCGAGCCAGACCGTCTCTTGCCGGCTGATAATTGGGATCGAGATTGACCGCGTGCTGGTAGGAGCGGCGGGCTTTCGCCTTGTCGCCCTTGCGCTCGTAAACGAAGGCTTGGTTTGCCCAGGATTCGGCAACCTTGTTGTTCAGGTCGATGGCATGGTTGAAGTCGGCGAAGGCGTTGTCGTCGTCATTCTGTGCGAGATAGGAAATGCCGCGGCTGTTATAAGGCTCGGGCGAATTCGGCGACAGCGAGATCGCCTTCGAGAAATCGTCGATCGCCTTGTCCTGCTGATTGCGCTTCTGGAAGATCACGCCGCGGCCGTTATAGGCGCGTCCATCAGTCGTCCCCAGGCTGATCGCCTTGGAATAATCGTTGAAGGCATCGTTGTCGCGACCGGCCTGGCGATAGAGATTGCCGCGACCGATATAGGCGACATCGTAACTACCGTTGATCTGCAGCGCCGCATTGTAGTCAGCAATCGCTTCCGGCAGCTTGCCCATGTTGCGGTAGATCAGCGCGCGGTTCGCGTAGGCCTGATAGAACTTCGGATTGAGCTGGATGGCCTGATTGAAGTCCGCAAGAGCGCGATTGAAATCACCACCGCGGCCATATGCCGTGCCGCGAACGTTGTAGCCTTCCGGATCCTGCGGATTGGCATTGATGACCGATGTCAGCGACGCGATATTCTCTGAAGAGCCTTGCGCCTTGTCGATGCGGATCACGCTATCGGTGGAGGCCGTCTGGCAGCTGGAAAGGCCGATTGCCGCAAGAATCGCCAAGGCTGGCAGGGCCACAATCTTCTTCGAAACACGGAAGTTCGAAGCACGGTACTTTTCGAAAGTCGTCATTGCCATTATCGGGTTCGCTTTCCCCATGCGTCACATCAGGCTGTTCTGATTTAATCCGATTTGCGCAGAGAATAAATCAAAAAGGCGGCGGCGAACGACTCGCCCCCGCCACACATGCATCTGAAAACGTCGAAAAAACGGCGATTACTTGGCAACAAGGCCTTCGCGCTGAGCGCGCTTGCGAGCAAGCTTGCGAACGCGGCGAACAGCTTCGGCCTTCTCGCGAGCACGCTTCTGCGACGGCTTTTCGTAGTAGTCGCGCATCTTCATTTCGCGGAAAATACCCTCGCGCTGCATCTTCTTCTTGAGAGCGCGGAGAGCCTGGTCGACATTGTTATCGCGGACAAGTACCTGCACGAGAATCACGTTCCTTTGGTTTGGTTGATGCCAGCGGCAACGGCAGCGCCAGGAGGCAAAAAAATAACGTTCGCGCGGCCGTAGCCTTGCGATTGGTTTGGCGAGATAGCAGATCGGTTTGTCAAAGTCTAGCCAGATCGTCAGTTTGCATAGGAAAAAGCGGTTTGTCGAGCGCTGAATCGGGTTGGTAGTGCCCTGCGTGTCTTGCGGCGAGGATAGAAGGGGAGCTTGATTTTGTGTGTTTTGCGGAGAGGCGTGCCCGTGTAAAAAATCATGATGATGGCTATTCGGGGGATAGCGGTTGCCTGATTCCCGCAGTTGCCAAATGCGAAAAGGGGAAGCGCTTTATGAGATCACTCGGTTTCGTTGTTGCCGGAAGGCCGCTTGCTGCGTCCACGCTCGCTCTAGCCATTCTGGCTGTCATGTTTCAGTCTGTAACGGCCGGCGAGGTGCGCTTCGGCAAGAACGTGCGGGTCGGCGGCCACGATTTCTCGAACCAGACTTTCGACAGCAGGCACCGTGCGAAAATCTATCTTTACAACCAAAAGCCGCGCAGGGAAGGATGCGTCTGGCGCAAGGATGGCCATGGCGGTCGGGTGAAGATTTGCCACCTTCAGCGCAAGTAGGGCGAACTATGCGTGATCAGACTGTGCCGACGAGCGTTCGGTAATACGAGCGCCTCACATACGCTGGGATGGCGGTCATTTTTTTGAACCTGCTGGTGAATTGGGATAAGGCGGGGGCCAAACATTTTTCGGAAGCACCACTCGGCTTTATAGTTTCACAAGTCGCGTTTCTTGGTGTTCAAATTTTGTGGGTTTGGCTGGTTGTTCGCAGGCGGGTAAACTGGGCACGCTGGGTGACGCTTGGCGCGCAATTCGTGATGATGTTCGTCATTGGTTTGGGCTTCGGCATGCTCGCTGGCAAGGGCCGCTCTGACGGAACCGTTTCGGAGCTAGTGTTCCTGATTCTCGCGACGTCGTTTTATCTGCTTGCAGCATGTCTTCTTTTCACGCGTGACGCAGTATGATGGTTCGTTCCTCGGAGGGTTGAATGCAGCCATGCGGATGCCAACACCTCGAATGGTTCGACCCTGCCGCCCGTTCATTCTTTTTAGCCGTGTCGAAAGCTGGTCCTGAATGCGTCGCAAAAGAGCCGTTGTGTCGGTTTCTGATTTGCGATTTGTATGATCCATAAAGATGGCGTCTTGCCTGAAGGAGTTGAGGGCGAATGCGTAAATACTCGGTTTTTGCCGTGGCACGGGAAGCGATGCGGGCTCACAAGGGCTGGGAGGCTCAATGGACCTCGCCGGAGCCGCGCAAGGAGTATGACGTCATCATCGTCGGCGCCGGCGGTCATGGCCTGGGTGCGGCCTACTACCTCGCCAAGGAGCATGGCATCACCAATGTCGCCGTGATCGAGAAGGGCTGGCTCGGCGGCGGCAACACCGGCCGCAACACGACCATCATCCGCTCGAACTATCTCTATGAAGAGAGCATGCACATCTACGAGCATTCGATGAAGCTCTGGGAGGGGCTGTCTCAGGATCTCAATTATAACGTCATGTACTCGCCGCGCGGCGTGATGATGCTGTCGCACAATGTGCATGACCAACAGTCCTTCAAGCGGCATATTCACGCCAACCGACTCTACGGTATCGACAACGAATGGCTGACGCCGGAACAGGCCAAAGCCTATTGTCCGCCGCTCGATATTTCGAAGACGGCCCGCTATCCGATCAACGGCGCTGCCCTGCAGCGTCGCGGCGGCACGGCTCGACACGATGCTGTTGCATGGGGCTTTGCCCGCGCTGCTTCCGATCGCGGCGTCCACATCATCCAGAATTGCGAAGTCACCGGCATCCGTCGCGGCCCGGATGGCCGTGTGACGGGCGTGGAAACGAGCAAGGGTTTCATCGGCGCCAAGAAGGTCGGCGTTTCCGCGGCCGGCCACACCACCGTCGTCATGCAGATGGCCGGCGTGCGCGTCCCGCTGCAATCGAGCCCGCTGCAGGCGCTCGTTTCCGAGCCGTTGAAGCCGATCTTCCCCTGCGTCGTGATGTCGAACACGGTTCATGCCTATATCTCGCAGTCCGACAAGGGCGAGCTCGTCATCGGCGCAGGCACCGACCAGTACAACTCCTATAGCCAGACCGGCGGCCTGCAGATCATCACGCATACGCTGGATGCGATCTGCGAGCTCTTCCCGATGTTCCGCCGTGTTAAGATGATGCGCTCCTGGGGCGGTATCGTCGACAATACGCCGGATCGTTCGGCGATCCAGTCGAAGACGCCGGTGCCAGGCCTCTATGTCAATTGCGGCTGGGGTACGGGCGGCTTCAAGGCGACGCCGGGTTCGGCCAATCTGTTTGCGCATCTCATCGCCCGCGACGAGCCGCATCAGTTCAATGCCGGACTTAATCTGGATCGCTTCCGCACCGGTCGTCTGATCGATGAGGCGGCCGCCGCCGCCGTAGCGCACTGATGCCGACGGCGGTCGGGATCGTTCTTGCGGTCGGCCTTTCATTGCCGGCAGGGGCGGTCGTGACCGAAGTCAACGATCTCTTTCCAGGGGCCGAGGATGTTCGCATGCAGGTGATCCACAAGGCAAAGGACGAGGCGGACTGGCCGTTCACTGCCGAAAGCGGCGTGCTTGCCTGCGTCAAGGTGCTGAAAAAGCCGGCGGTCTATTTCGTGCCGGAGCAGACGCCTGAGGCGAAGCGAGCATTTGCGATCGACACGGATCTGTTTGGCATGAGCCTGATCAACCTGGGAATGACCGATGTGCTCAAACCCTATGGATCGTTGGAGACGCTGCTGAAGCGCATAACACCATTTGTCACCATGGGACGGCGGCTTTGCGCCCAGCCTCCCGGCACAAGCCTTTCGGGCACCGAGCTTTAACACAGGTAGAAAACGATGCTGCTGATTTACTGCCCCTATTGTGAGGAAGAGCGTTCGGAACTCGAATTCCGCAACGCCGGCGATGCGCATATCGTGCGGCCGGCCAATATTGCCGGGATCTCGGATGAGGAGTTCGAGGAATATTTCTTCCTGCGCGACAATCCGAAGGGCCTG
Organism: Rhizobium sp. ASV20; assembly: GCF_016429015.1. Lineage (GTDB taxonomy): Bacteria > Pseudomonadota > Alphaproteobacteria > Rhizobiales > Rhizobiaceae > Rhizobium. The sequence continues at coordinate 2,002 of NZ_JAELTU010000122.1, read as the reverse complement.
ATTTTCGAACGCTGGCGGCATATCCACGGCTGCGGCCGCTTCTTCAATGCGGCGCGCGATACGGTGAGTGATCACTTCTACCGCACCTATAAGGCCGGCGAGCCGAAGCCGGATCCGGCGGCGTTGCTTCAGCGCACGTCCGAGCCGGCGGCACAGCATCAGAACGAACAAGAACAGTCGGCACCAAAAGAGGGATTTGCTGAATGAGCGGCGCCAATCGTATCGCAGGCAAGGGACGTCTGACGCCGGCCAGAACCGCTCGCTTCACTTTTGACGGCAAGAACTACACCGCGCTCGAAGGCGATACAGTTGCCTCGGCGCTGCTTGCCAACGGCGTCCATCTCGTCGGCCGGTCCTTCAAGTATCACCGTCCGCGCGGCATCCTGTCCGCCGGGGCCGAAGAGCCGAACGCGCTGCTCGACATCTCCCGCGATGCGGCTCGGCGGCAGCCGAACGTGCGCGCAAGCGTGCAGGAAGTTTTCGACGGCATGAAGGCGCAGTCGCAGAACCGCTGGCCGTCGCTCGCCTTCGATATCGGCGGCGTCAACAATCTCATGTCGCCGTTCTTCGCGGCCGGCTTCTACTACAAGACCTTCATGTGGCCGAAGTCGGCCTGGAAGCATATCTATGAGCCTTTCATCCGCCGCGCAGCGGGCCTTGGTGTCGCGCCCACGGAAGAGGATCCGGATCACTATGCCAGCCGCTACGCTCATTGCGACGTTCTGGTCGTCGGCGCCGGCGTTGCAGGCCTTTCCGCAGCGCTGGCTGCTGCCGAGACGGGCGCCAAGGTCATTCTCTGCGACGAGCAGCCTGATGTCGGTGGCGCACTGCGCTTCGACGCAGGCGTCAAGATCGACGGCGTCGAAGGTTATGACTGGGCGCAGGCTATCGTCGCCAAGCTCAAGGCGATGCCGAATGTTCAGGTGCTGACCCGCACGACGGCTTTCGGCTACTACAACCACAATTTCCTCGGCCTTGCCGAGCGGGTGACCGACCATCTGGCAAAGCCGGGTCGCGACCTGCCGCGCGAGCGTCTTTGGCAAGTGCGCACCAAGCGCGTCATCCTGGCGACCGGCGCCATCGAACGCCATATGGTGTTTCCGAACAACGACCGGCCGGGCATCATGCTCGCATCGGCCGCGCGCGCCTATCTCAATCACTACGGTGTCACCGTCGGCGCGAAGATCGGTGTCTATACGGCGCATGATTCCGCCTATGAGGCCGCGTTCGATTTGAAGCGCGCCGGTGTGTCGGTCGTTGCCATCGTCGATAGCCGCGCTCGTCCGGGTGAGGCCGTGCTGGCAGAGGCAAAGCGGCTCGGCATTGAAGTGATGACCGACTATGCCGTCGTCGATACATCAGGCAAGCTGCGCGTTTCCTCCATGACCGTTTCGCGCAACGGCAGCTCCGCCACCCGCAAGATCGCCATCGATGCCCTGCTGGTCTCGGCCGGCTGGACGCCATCGGTCCACATGTTCTCGCAGTCGCGCGGCAAGCTGAAGTTCGAGGCGGAGAAGCAGCGCTTCCTGCCGGGCACCTATGTTCAGGATTGCCTGTCGGTCGGTGCCTGCAACGGCACGGATGGCTTGCAGGCGGCGATCGAGGAATCGCTGGCCGCCGGCGAGCTGATGGCGCGTGCCACCGGAGCCACCAATGGCGGCGAGAAGATCCAGCTCCAGGCCGAGCAGGCTTTCGAATGGACCGGCGGCATGATCGGTGCCGCCGAAGGTGCGGGACCGGACACGAATGCCAAAGCCTTCGTCGATTTCCAGCACGATGTCTGCGCCAAGGACATTCGCCTTGCCGTGCGCGAGGGCATGCATTCCATCGAGCACATCAAGCGCTTCACCACCAACGGCATGGCGTCCGACCAGGGCAAGCTTTCCAATATGCACGGGCTGGCGATTGCCGCCGAAATGCTCGGCAAGGATATTCCGCAGGTCGGTCTTACCACCTTCCGTGCGCCCTATACGCCCGTTACTTACGGCACGCTGATCAGCCA
>NZ_JAELTU010000121.1 GCF_016429015.1 Rhizobium sp. ASV20 | reverse complement strand
AGGAGGAAGAGGGTGCGGACACCCTTGAAGGCGTTGCGCAGGGAGTCAAGGTCGAGGATCTCGCCCTGGGCCACTTCGACGTCGATCGGGAAGTTTGCCTTCGACGCGTCGCGGGTCAGGACACGTACCTTAGTGTTGCGGGATACGAGCTGATCGACGACATGACGGCCGACGCGGCCGGTTGCACCGATTACGAGGATTGTCATGGAAGTTCTCCGTTGGTCTGGTTGTTGACAACCCGAATATGGATGGATCACTATTGATCCAATAGACAGATACTTTGGACACCTCGTCTCATCAGTGGAACACCTATGGATCTTCTCGGCCTCGCCGATTTCGTACTCGTTGCCCGCCATGGTGGCTTTGGAAAGGCTGCGCGCGCTACCGGGCGTCCGAAGGCGACGCTCTCTCGGCGTGTCGCGGATCTGGAAGCCGGTCTCGGCATGCGGCTGCTCGAGCGCGGTGCCAGGACGCTGAAGCTCACGGAGGAGGGGCGGGCTCTGCACCAGCGCGCCGGCGCACTCCTTACCGAACTCGATGAGACCGCATCCACGATTGCGGCCGGGGGCAATAGGCCCCAGGGGAAGTTGCGCATCAGCGCGCCGTTGCTGTTCTCGCAGACGGCGATGGGAAAGCTCGCCGCCAGCTTCGCTCTGAAGTTTCCTCAGGTGAGGCTGGAGGTCACGACGGAAGACAGAGCCGTCGACATGGTCGAGGAAGGCTACGATCTTGTGATCCGTGTGAACCCCGATCCGGACAATAGTCTCGTCGGACGAGTCTTCGTCAGAGACCGACTGGTCGCCGTCGCATCGGCAGGGATGGGCTACCCTAAGGACGACGCTGTCGTTCCTGTCGTCGTACGCGGCTCGCCCGGATCGAAGAATGCCTGGGCGATCACGACAGACGCAGGAGCGGTCTCTGTCAAGGTAGAGACGGTCCTCAGCCTTTCTTCGCTGTTGAATGTCCGCGACGCCGTCAGGATGGGCGTCGGCGCGGCGCGTCTTCCGATCTCCCTCGTCGGAGGGGACATCACTTCAGGACGAATGGTGAAATGGGGAGAGGTTGCAGGTTCCGAGATCAGTCTGTGGGCGCTTTATCCTTCGCGGCGGTTGCTCAGCGCCCGCGTGTCAGCATTCCTGGACCATTTGAAGGAGGCCTTTCCGAATGGCAAACCGGACGAGCTTGCCGCCTACGTCGATGGATGAATCTGCAGGGCATGTGTGGTTGGCATTTAATCGGGGTCCTTGCTCAATTTCTGTGATTCAGCGACAGCATTCTCGCCCTCGTCAGCTCGGGGTCGGCACGACCGTACATTGCTCGGTTCAATACCTTGAAGCGGTTGATCTGACCTTCGGCTTGACCGTTGTTCTAAGGGAGTTCGACTGCATTTCTTGCGGCATAAATATCCCGGTGCAAAACGCTGGCGGAACGCATGATTGCCGTCAGCTCGATGCTGATAGTGTGTCTTTCCACTCATCCAGTGCCGCTGAGTTCCTTCTGTGCAAGATGCCATTGAAGCGCATGGCCAAGCCACGCATGCTGGTGAACACCGTCGAGCCCTGCTTCAAAGCGCTCACCTTTCTGGCCTGACGATCTGTCAGCAGTCCACGCGACTTTAGGCACTACGCTGCGGCCACCAAAGATCAGATCATATGGCGGTGTCAGGACCGCGGACGGGCTCTGAAACGGACATAGAGGCCTGCGAACGGAGTTGCATCTTCTCTCAAACGGTCCTGCACCCGCACGTTTTAGATGGCAGCCTAGTCTACCTATGAAGCCTTACTTGAGGACTGCACCGAGACCTTTGCCATTTCCACGGCATCCCGAGAAAGCCACTGGTGGGCTGAAATTGCGGCCTGAAGCTCCGGAAGCGTGCGGTTGCCCTCCCTGAATAAGGTAACAACAGTGGCGGCCGCGAACGTCTTTGAGCAGGACGTACGCCTTCGAATTGTCCTTTCACCTCCCCGTGAAATCATTACTCACAGAGTGGCGCCTTACTACCTTTCCATCTGAGCTTGCCGATGGCCGAGGGCATACTGGCTGCCTGTGAGATAGTTGTCTCGCACCGGACTGTCCGCCCGTGGGCGGGGTAATTCGGCTGTACTCTCGCCAACGACATTCGCCGCCGCAGTTCCGGTCGGCTCGGCGACAAGTCGTTTCTTTTGCGATCGTTTAATGCTCGCCAGACGATGACATCAATCAATCGCGGAGTCGAACATGCCTCAGATTGTTTTATTGACGTGAACGAGGCGATCATCAAGTTTTCTCTGGCGCCCCATCGCGCATCGTGGCGCTGAGCGCGCTAGTGGCAGAAGAAATCGAGACCTTTTAGCCGAACTGCAGCAAAGATCCGTCACCTGGAACTTCCGTGTCAATCGACTGTCTCCGACCGCCATCCTGATTGCCCGAAAGACCAGATTTGCGAGAGGCGATGAGAAGCTCCTCATTTCAATAAGTCTGCTTCGGTGAGGATTGCTCTCAGCTGTTCCAACATAAACGGTTTGGGCAACTGAAGCGCATCCGATATACCCGATGCGGACTTGGCATCATTGTCGCCACTGGCGAAGACGATCCGCACCTCAGGCCACTCTTTCCGCACCTTTCGGGCCAGATCTGTTCCTGATATGCCCGGCAGTCCGACATCGGTCAAAAGGACGTTAACCCTCTCGGTCTCCAATATCGAGAGTGCACCCTCGGCCGAACCTGCCTCGAGAACCGTATAACCCAATTCTTCGACCATATCGACTGTGGACATCAGGATGAGCGGCTCATCCTCCACCACAAGCACTCGCGTGACTTCATCGACGGTCGGCTTGGTATCCTGCGCAGGTTCATGGTCGCGGCGTTCAAGGCGATTCAACGCGATCTGGTGCTGCTTTGCATTGGTGAGGACGTGACGTACTTTGCGAGCCAACACTTCGCGCGTATAGGGTTTTGATAGCAGCTCGACGCCCGCGTCCAATCTGCCACCATGCACAATCGAGTTTTCTGTGTACCCCGACGTGTAAAGAATGGCCATTCCCGGAAAAAGCGCCTTGGCTCTCCTGGCAAGCTCCGTGCTGCGCATCGGACCAGGCATCACCACGTCAGTGAACAGCAAGTCAATTTGTATGCCGCTATTGACAATGGCGAACGCCGATTGTGCATCGTGGGCCTTTAAAACGCGGTATCCCAGGTCGCTCAGCAATGCTACCGACGTCTCGCGGACGCCGTCATCGTCCTCGACGACGAGCACTGTTTCCGTGCCGCCTTTGGCCGGTATAGCGCTCGCGTCCGTGAGAGCATCCTCGACCTGCGTGGTGCGCGGCATGTAGAGTTTCATCGTCGTCCCATGGCCAACCTCGCTGTAAATTTTCAGGTGGCCCCCGGACTGCTTCAGGAAGCCGTAGACCATCGAGAGGCCAAGACCGGTCCCTTTGCCGTCAGTCTTCGTGCTAAAAAATGGCCCTACAACTTTTTCGATTATGTCAGGCGAAATGCCCGATCCGGTATCGGTCACAGCGACGAGGACGTACTGTCCTGGCCGGACGTCCTCGTGCGCACGCGTGTAGTCTTCATCCAGAACCGCGTTCGCTGTCTCTATTGTCAGACGGCCGCTGCCTCCCATCGCATCTCTGGCATTTATAGCTAGATTAAGGATGGCATTTTCCAGCTGGCTGGGATCGATCAGTGTGTTCCAAAGGCCGCCAGAGACAATGGTTTCGAGTTCGATCTCTTCACCAAGCGCTCTGCGCAGCATATCGTCCATGTTCTGGACCAGTTTGCGCACGTTGATGACTTTGGGCTCGAGCGGCTGCCTGCGCCCGAAAGCTAGGAGCTGTGACGCCAATTTGGCCCCTCGCTCAACGCCTGCCAGTGCGTTTTCGAGCCTTTGTTGAGCGCGAGGATTGCTGTCAATATCCTTGGACAGGAGCTGAAGATTGCCACTTACGACCTGCAGAAGATTATTGAAATCATGGGCGACACCGCCGGTGAGATTGCCAAGGGCCTCCATTTTTTGCGCCCGCCGCAAGGCAATCTGGGCATTCTCGCGCTCGACGGTTTCTTTCTCCAGATCGAGAAGAGCGGTTCTCAGCTCGAGAGTGCGCTGCTCCACCCTTTGCTCCAGTGTGTGATTGAGGCTTTGGAGCTGATCCTCGACGCGCTTCTGGTGCGTCACATCGAAGCCATCGACGAAAATTCCAGTCACGACCCCGTCGATATCAAAAATCGGTTGGTAGATCAGATTGATAAAGCGTTGGTCCGGTTCGCTATCGCCCTCTCGTTGCAGTGTGACCGGCAGATAGCTACCGATGTATGGCTTGCCCGATTGATACACGTCGTCGAGCAGTTCGAAATAGCCTTGCCCGGCGATGTCCGGCAGGGCCTCACGGACCCCTAGGCCGACCAGTTTTCGGTTACCCACGAGCTGTAGGTAAGCGTCGTTGATGAGTTCGAATACGTGATCGGGGCCACTCAGGATGCACATGAAGCTCGGGGCCTGCTGGAACAAGACCCTCATACGGTCCCTTTCAGCCGTGCGAAGCTCGACCTCGGAAGAGAGCTGGCGGTTCAGTTGCTCGAGGGCGGCGGCCGCCTTTTCGCGCATTTCGGCAGCCTCGGCGAGCGCGGCTGCTCGGCGACGTTCCGTCTCGAACGCCTCTGCGCTGGCTAGACGCGAGGTTATCTGGCCCGCGATCAGTTTTAGGAAATCTAGGTATTCATCGCTCGTCGTCCGATGGGGATTCAGCCCACTTATCAGGATGCCTTTCGGAACGTCGCTGCCTTGTCCGATCAGCGGTAGAACCGCGGCCCGTGACGGTGCCTGGGGCCACGGTCCGGACGGCACCTCGCTCATCGCCGACAAGTCGACCAGTTCGACGACCTGCTTTGCCCACACTCTTTCGACGTTCCATATGCCCGGGCCGCGAATGATCTCTGCAGGTAAAAGCGTCTGATCGCCCGAGACACCGCAGACCCATTGGCGTGTTGCGTTTCCATCGCCGTCAAAAACGTACAGAGCACTAAAGGGCAGGTCCTGCGGATTGGCCTCGAGTGCATTATAGGAGGCTTGGAAGACTTCCCCTCTGGTGTCGGCTGCCGCGAGGCCTGAAGCGAGAGCTCTCATGGTCGAGATGCGGCGTTCACTGATGACACGCTCGGTTTCCTCTGTGACTGCACAGAAAACACCTTCGACCTTGCCGCCGTCGCCTATCAAAGGGCTATAGGAAAAAGTGTGGTAGCTCTCTTCCGTGTAGCCATTGCGCTCGAGCAAGAGTGGCAGGGCCTTGTCCCACGTCGACTGTCCGGTCTTGTAGACTGTCTCGAGGCGGCCTTCGATATCGTCCCAGATTTCTGACCAGAGAATCTTCGTCGGTACGGCAAGAGCGTTTGGGTGCTTGTTGCCGAGCGTCGGCCGATAGGCATCATTGTAGAAAAATGCGATGTCCGGCCCCCATCCAAGCCACATCTCGAACTTGGAGGTCAACAAAAGCCGCACGGCAACCTTAAGCGCCTCCGGCCATTCGCTCGGCATCCCGACCGAACTTTTTTTCCAGTCGTGATTGCGCATCATCTGCGCCATCTCACCGTCGCCGACGAAAATATCTTCAAATTGATCAGAGCGTTGCAGGTTCATGGCATTTCCATCGGAATTTCGAAGACACAACTTAGGCCGTTTATAACGCTTTTCCAGCCCGGTAGTTCTTGATCCGGTCGAGTTTTTCATCGGTTGGAGGAAAATTACAATGAGCTCGAAATCACAGGCGGAGTGGAGCGCTCAACAGCTTAGGCGCGCTGTCAACTTGGCGGGTTGATTGACTACGATTGGGTCGAGGGGTGTCGTCTTGGTGACACTCCCGATAAAGAAAAGCCGCGTTGTCGCATGATAAGCCAGGCCGTGATATCCCGCCCGAAGCCATGTGGGGGCCCCGCATCGTGGATAGCTATCGCTGAACCAGTTCGTGCATCACAAGCGCAAGCGCCGATGCTGCCCTTTCGCCGGCGGAGACCTTAGGGAAGGACATGATCACGAAGACCTCCGGCAAACCTATCGCTGTCCGACCTGACATCGATGAGGAAATCGTTCGCCTTGCTAAGAGCCTGTATGCGGCTAGTGACGCCACGCGCGAAGCCGTCGAGATCGCCTTCTGATTTCGATCAAACCAAGAGCAGACTGCAGATCACTGAGAAAATGTTCTTGATATGATGGGCAAGTTCACCCTGGGCAAGGGCGCGCTGTGCGTCGAACCGCGCTATTTCGTCCACCCGCTTCCGTAGGGCTATCTTCTCTTCGACGAGTTTAGCAAAGTCCTCGAGTATTTCTCGCTCGCGCGCCGTCCACTTGCCTGGCACCGACTCGATGGCGCAAAGCTATCCGAGCACGTGGCCATCTTCGCTCAGCAGAGGAATGCCGAGATAAGCGCGGACATTCAATTCCGGAATAGCAACATTCTCGCAAAACGAGCGAGTTGAGGGTGGCATCGTCTGTAACAAGCGGAGCGGCTCCGGCAACAACATGTTGGCAAAACGAGTGCGTCAGCGGTGTTTCACGTTCGGTCTTCCACGGTTCGGGAAAGCCAAACGAACTCTTGAAGAACGGCCGCTTCGAATCGACGAGAGAAACGAGCGCCACCGGAACCGACACGATGCGGCCACTAGCCGCGTCAGGCGGTCAAAGCATTCTTCCGGCCGCTGTCCATCAGATCAGTCTGATAAAGGGAGCTCAGCCGCCCCTGGCCAATATCCAACTGTCGGGCGCCAAGATTTTTGGACAGGTGTGGAGCGTCGTACGATCGGCTCAAGTCGTGTCCTTGGACATTGTTCAAGATCTGTACGAGCCGGTACGGCGACAGTCGTTGCCCATTTCTCCAGCGTTCAACTAATTTTCAGCTCCGCCGAAAGCAACGTTATAACTGGAATTGGACGCCAGTGACACGGGTTTGGGCGGAAAAAAGTCCGCCAGCTTTGCTACCGCTGGCGGAGGCTTGTTCATTATGCCCGGCGCAAGTGTCAACCCTGACGACGGCCAATCGCGGTATCGTATTCGGGCTTCGTGCCCACGACGCCACCAAACCAGGACGCTATCGCGCCGAGCAAGAGCGCTGCAAACGCGAGCATAGCGCCTCCAGCAACGATCTTGGTGGCCGCTTCAGCCGTTGCAGCAGCGTTCTGCTTCGCAGCTTCTACCGCGTGCTTGTATTGCGCCTCGTATAGCGTGACTTGGGATTTCGCCTCAGCCAGGGGAATGTTCTGAGCACGTGCCAATGCGTCAGCCGCCCGATTGCGCGCTTCGTCCGCTTTGGCCTGATCCCCGGAGACGGCTGCCTGCACCGCTGACACGGCTGCGTCGCGCAGAGCCTGCGGGTCATTGCCGCCCGTAACAGACCGGATCTGCTGCTCGATGCCCAAAAATGGTTTGTCGGCATTGGCCACGACTGGCGCTGCTGTCGTGACCGTGGCTGCAGCCGTCTGGCCGAAGCCGCCGAGAATGCTGCCCAGTCCGCTGAACGCCCCCCCGACGACCGCACCGATCGATGTCGTCAAGAGATAGAGAGCCAGCAATGTGGTGACCGCCCATGAAGTCAGCCCATGATAACCGCCTGTCGATTTGATGGGGCGTCCGGAAACCCGACTGGCAATATATCCACCGATGAACGACGCCAAGACGCCTGCGATCACGAACCAGGTGGCGCCGACCATCGAGAAGGTACTGGCCGATGGATTGTTGGAGGTCGTGGGAGCGATGACAGACGCGCCGACGCCCACGCCCAACAGGTTGACAAGAACTTGGACGGAAATCGCGACCGCACCGCCGGCGAAAACCGCACCCCAAGAGATCCCGTTGGAGAGAAGATTGCTTCGAAGATTGGATGATGAAAGTGTGTCGGAGCTGTAACCGACTTGAGTGGATTCTTTCATGGAATGGTCCTAACTTAGTAGAATTGGCATAGGAACGACGGGGAAGAGTGCTAAAATCGGTCGTTCACGCGACGAGAATCTCGCAGACCACGGGCCTAGACGTAAAACCGGTAACGATCTCGATAGCCCTGGCAATGGCGGCATCGGAAGACGCGCGGCCGGTCAACAGAACGGCCCCGCCGTTAATCTCGACATGGATAGTGCTGTCGACGAGTTCCTCTGCATAGGACAGAAGAGACGAGAGTGCCGGACCGGTTGAAAATTGGTCTGGCGCCGGCGACAATGGTCCCACAGGCAGCGAAAGCAGCATCTTCAAGCCTCCGGACGGGACCGGGCTCGCCCCGATGGGCGAGCCCGGCGTTGCGCCCTTACTTAAGGGCGTCCTTGACGGCATCCTTGGCTTTGCCGACGGCACTTCGGGCCTCTCCGGCCGCCTTGTCGACCTTGCCTTCAGCTTCGAGCTTCTTGCTGCCCGTCAGCTTGCCTGCAGCTTCCTTGATGGTGCCCTTGAGTTCCTTGGCGGCGCCTTCGATACGGTTCTTGTCCATGGTGTATCCTTTCCACGTTGTGCATTTTCAACGATCTGACGCCGGGCTTGCCGGTGTCATGCCATTGGAAATGGGGCAGCGCTGGAGGAATTTTGAGATTTGAAAATACTACTGCGACTAGTATTTCCTGACCTTTTTGAAGGCCGAATTCACTTTCTTGCCGGCTTCGTCGAACGACCGGCAGCTTTTCGGTCGGACGCTCCCGTAAAACCCCTCTCGCGCGCCCAGATCACCGCGCCTGCACGTCGGTTAACACCGATCTTTGCATATAGCGATTGAATATGATTGCGGATCGTGTTCCTGGAGAGATGAAGGGTCTCGGCCATTTCAGCATCGCTTTGTCCGACGCAGATCAGGCCGAGGATTTCGCGTTCCCTGTCGCTCAGTTCCATCAGCCTTGCCGTGGAGGTGCCGGTTGAGCCGTGTTTGAGCGTTGCCAGACGATCGACGATCGAGCGGCTGAACCATGATGTATCAGCCATGACGCTCTCGATGGCTTCGACCAGTTGCGCTTCGCTGCGCCTGCGTTCGGTGACATCCTGAAGTGCCCAGATCACGCATTGCTCGTCATTGATCTCCACCCTTTCGGCCGAGACAAGACAATCGGCCGTCCCGCCATCCTTCTGCTTCATGCGCAGTGGCTCGTTTCTGACGAAGTTGTTGTCGCGCAGTTTCTGCTCTAGCGCCCGCCGGGCTGCGATGTCCTCCCAAAGGCGAAGTTCGGCCGCGGTTCGGCTGACGACTTCCGCCAGGCCGTAACCTGAAATCTGCAGGAACGCGTCGTTCGCTTCTATGAACACGAAATCGTCGAGGCGGGATATGGCGGCCGGCGCCGGCGATAGCCGGAAGGATTTCGAGAACCGTTCCTCGCTCTGACGCAAGGCGTTTTGGGCCTTCCGACGGGCGTCGAGGTCCGCGAAGGTAAAAAGCATGCTCGGCTCTTCGACCACTGAAATCGGCTCGCCGGCGACAATCACAAGTCGGTCACCACCGTCGGGAAGCGGAATAAGCGCCTCGCGGTGGCGGATTACGCGCCCTTCGCTCAACTTTAGAAGCGCGTCTTCCCCGGTTTCACAGTTTGAGAACAGGCCGATAGCGTCCACGGTCTTGCCAATGACATCTTCCTTGCTAAAACCGGTCATCTCGAGAAAGCCCTGATTGGCGCGAATGAAGCGATTGTCTTCCAGGCGGCAGATCAGACCGGGTGCAGGATTGGCGTTAAAGGACCGTTCAAATCGTTCTTCAGCTTCAAAGCGCGGCGTCTCATCGCGCATGATCAGGGCAAGGACATCCGGTTTGTCGCCAGCGTCGACTATTATCATGCTTCGGACCGTGTGCACCCACACGAGGTCGAGATTATCCGAGGGCGAGACTTCGACGGTCACATCGTCGATCGTCTCGCCGGCCAGCAGCCGTTCAATCGGATATTGTCCCCCTTCAAGGGTGTGGTTGTTGCGATATCGCAACGTGAATCGACGTCGGTAGGCGGCTGCACGCCCACCGAGGTCGTCAATTGCCTTTGCACGATGCATGGCGATCGCCGCGTCATTGGCCCAGACAATCGCGCCTGTCTGATTAACGAGAATGATACCGTCGCTGAGCCCCCTGATGAGCTCCTGGAGGCTGCCATGGTCGAGGCGCGGGGGCTGGGCTTTGTCGTTCATTGGATTATCCTCGAAAGTTCCGCCGCCTACCGTGAATCCTATTTCGCGGCATCCACCTCGTCGTCCCGGTCAAGCGATGTGGATGGTGCGTCTGTTGGCAGGATCGCGCGGATGAGTTGCTCGGCATCGTAGGGCTTGCAGAGGACGGCCCCGTCGGAACCGCGCACGGCCGAGGCGTCACCGGTCGCAAAGATGATCTTCGATGAAGGCCGTAACGCACGAGCTCGCTCTGCAAGAACCTTCCCAGAGGCGCCCGGGAGACTGATATCCGTGATCAAGACGTCAAAGGGAACCGTTTCGAGCGCAGCCATGGCTTCTTCTGCGCTTCCCGCGTCGACAACGATGTGACCTGATTCCTTCAGGATGTCGGACGTATTCATCCGGATCAGCGCGTCGTCTTCAACCAGGATGATCATGAGCTGTAAAGCGGGTCCGGGCGATGACGTCTCAGGGGTTTTTACGGCCGGAGGCGTGGCGGGCCGGGCACCAGACCTCTGCCGCTGGTTGTTGAGGACATGCCGGAACTTTCGCGCCAAGGCATCCCGCGTATACGGCTTTGAGAGCAGTTCCACGCCGGCGTCGAGCTTGCCGCCGTGCACGATAGAATTCTCGGTATACCCCGACGTGAAGAGCACCGCGATATCGGGCAGGCGTTCCTTCGCCTTGCGGGCCAGCTCCGGGCTTTTCAAAGTGCCGGGCATGACCACATCAGTGAATAGCATGTCGATGGGTATGCCGCTATCGATGACATTCAGCGCGCTAGCGGCATCGACCGCCTTCAGCACACGGTAGCCGAGATCCGCAAGGAGTGCGACGACCGTTTCCCGCACCTCCTCGTCGTCCTCGACGACCAGAACTGTTTCCGTCCCGCCGGCTATCGGTCCGTTGTCGACGTTGATCTCGATGTCTTCCGCCTGCAGGGCCCGTGGAAGATAAAGCTTGATCGTCGTGCCGTGCCCGATTTCCGAATAGATTTTTACATGGCCACCGGATTGCTTAACGAAGCCGTAGACCATCGACAGGCCGAGGCCCGATCCCTTGCCCTCCGCTTTTGTCGAGAAGAATGGTTCGAAGACCTTGTCGATAATCTCCGGCGACATACCGATGCCAGTATCGGTGACGGCCAGCAGGACGTATTGACCTGGCGTGACCTCATCATGCGTGCGGGCATAAAGCTCGTCGAGATGCGCATTGGACAGTTCGATGGTCAGCTTGCCGCGTCCGTCCATCGCGTCACGCGCGTTGATGGCGAGGTTCAGCACCGCATTCTCGATCTGTGCCGGATCGATGAATGTATTCCACAGCCCGCCGGACACGACTGTTTCGACCTCGACCGCCTCGCCTATGGCCCTGCGAAGCATGTCGTCCATGCCCTGCACGAAGCGGCTGATGTTGACGACTTTTGGTTCAAGCGCCTGGCGACGACCGAACGCAAGCAGCTGGCTTGCCAGCTTCGCGCCCCTGCTGACGCCGGCCATGGCATTCGCGACCCGTTTTTCCGCGCGTTCGTTTCCGGCTATGTCTTTGGCAAGCAAAGCAAGATTGCCGGATACGACCTGGAGGAGATTGTTGAAGTCGTGCGCCACGCCGCCCGTCAGTTTACCGACGGCTTCCATCTTTTGCGACTGTGCAAGCTTGATTTCTGCCTGGCGGCGCTCGGCGATCTCCGCGATAACCCGCGCCTCAAGCGTTTCGTTCAACTGTCGCAGCTGTTCTTCCGCTCGCTCGCGATGGCGGACCTGCCGCGCCAATGTGTCCGCCTGTTCGCGCAGCGCTGATTCGGCTGCGCGCTGGTGCGTGATGTCGGTGTGCACACCGACCCATTCCAGGATTTCTCCGTTCCTGCCAAGAATAGGCAAGGCCCTAACCACGAAGTGGCGCCAGGCACCGTCATGTCTCCGGACCCGGTGTTCGTAGACGAACATGGTCTTCGTTGCGACCGCCTGCCGCCAGGCCTCCACGCTTCCAGCGGAATCGTCGGGATGGACCGCGTTCGACCAGCCGTATCCCTGGTACTCATCCGGCGACTGTCCAGTCAGGGCAGCCCATCCGGGCTGCTCGCCGATCATGCGACCGTCGGCACTGTTGGTCCATAGAATGCCATGAACCGCGTCCATCGCAGTGCGGAAACGAGCGTTGCTAAATTCGATCGCGGCCTCGCGCGCTGCACGCTCCTGAATATCAATCCCCAGAATATGGACACCCGGAATTGAGCCGTCCGGCTCGATGTGAGGCACGTAGCGGACCTCAAGTCGCCGGACCGTGCCGTCGGCCCGGGGCATATCGGTTTCAGCCGCAAACGTGTCGCCGGACAGTCCGCGGTTGATCGACGCTTTACGGTCTGCGTAAGCTCGCTCCCCGATCATGCTTTCCACATGCCGGCCGACCATCGTTTGCGGATCGATATCAAACCACTCACGGTAGGCATCGTTGGCAAAACGGTAGATGTGATCGCGATCGACGTAAGAAACCAGCATCGGCACAGCGTCGGTCACCCGCCGCAGCTCCGCCTCTCGTTCGGCGAGTTTCTTCTCTGCAGAAATTCTCGCGCTGTTATCGACGATCGTGCACATCACGCCGCCGACTGCTCCATTCGACTCGTAAACCGGTGTGTAGAAAAGGTCCAGGATCATCGTCTCGGGTCCGTCCGGCCGCTGGAACACGATAGGCTGGTCGCGATGAAACACGGTCGCGCCGTTCAGTCCGGCTTCCAGGATCGGCCGGTTCCAGTCCCACACCTCCGGGAAGGCTTTCGCCACGGGTGTTCCCAGCGCCGACGGATGGCGCTCCCCGGCAATCTGGCGGTACGCGTCGTTGTACAGCATAACGTGATCGGCGCCCCACATGAGCACCTTGGCAACCGGGGAGTTCACGATATTGGCAACAGTCACGCGCAGTTCGAGGGACCAGCCCTCGACCGCGCCGAGAAGGGTGCCCGCCCATTCCTTGGCTCTGATGAGGTCCCCACACTCGCCGCCGCCAATGGGCCAGCCGGCAACAGGCACAGGCTTCGGCTTTTCCTCTGCGGCTTTGAGGGCTCGTAAACCCGCTCGCACGACATCGCTGGCATTAGCAAAGTCGCCGGATGCAAGGCGTTCGCTGATGAGGCCCTCAAGCTCTGGGGTGAGGGATACGTTGCGTGACTGACGATGAACCATGACCGTTCGTGCCACCTTCGTAGAAGAGTGTCAACAGATGGCAAAGCATGTGAAATCAACTGGATCTGGACGGAACCAACGCGTCAATCGCGTCGCTCTACCTCGCTGATTGTCGAGTTTCACGACAAACTATGAGCGGCTTCGCAACTACTTCCTGAAAATGCTTGAAAAACCTGTGCGCTACATCGTCCTCAGCAACACGCAAAACAATATAGAGGACTTCTATCCTTATCTGGATCAGGGAATGATCACCTCTCTAGATGCTGATATTGTTTCGGAAATTGTCGAAGCGCCATGGGCAACTAACCACTATGGCGCCGCCCAAATGATTGCATTGAGTTATCCCCACCGATGGACGGGCCGACTTCATAGGTCAGTTTCGTACTTGGAAGAGGATGACACCGAATGGCAGGGTAGCACGATCGCCTGGAACAAGGCTTTGCAACGGCATTTCATGTCTGGCCAGAAGCCGGGAACATGCAAGCATGACGGCTCTTGCAGTTACGACGACCGCCCGAGCATGGGGCTCTAGCGATAGAATTGGATTTGGAAGGCCTAGGGGTCGAGCGGAAGGGTCAGGTCTTGCCTGTCTGAGGCGCCCATAGGCGATGCATCTGAGCCAGAACTGGGGCAAACGGCATCGCGAGTTGTTGGTAATTCGAGGATCAGTGAAGCTATCCGGCGAGCCCTATTTCGCAAACATAGGTTGGCAGGGCGTGAGAGTTCTTGGAAAGATAGAGAGAGGTCTGTAATCGCAGGCCTCTCGGTGTCCGATGTCTTAGGCTCTTGGCTTGCGACCACGCTTCGCCTTTTCAGCGCCGGTGCCAGCTGGTGCCGGGCTCGCTTCCGTTACCTTTACAGTTACCGTTGTCGGCTTGCGAGCCGCGGGCTTAATGGCAGGCGCTTTGGTCTTTGCCTTGGAGTTGTTGAGACGTGCTGCGCGGCGCAAACGGTTTTCCTCGAGCGCCTTCTGGAATGAAACGTCGCTGTCCGTATGATGGAGAAGATCGTCCAGAAACTCTGCGACATGTGCCGTGGTTTCCACGACGACATGGCTTAGCCCTTGCCCCGCATCGATCGAATCCCTGCCGATGGTGACGCCGAAGCCGCCAGGCGCGCGTTGAAACCAGGTCGACCGCCACGTATTGAAGCCGGCGGTGTCATTCTCAAACTCTGCCAGATAGGCCTTCTGCTCGGCCACTCTGCCTCGGAAAGCGTCGACGGCACTGCGTGCGCCGGCCTTAGGCTTGTCAGACTTCCTTGAGGACCACTTTTCCAAAAACCTTGTTATTACGCTCGTCTCTTCCTTCTGCATTCGTCATCAAACACATTGCGATGTCTTGCATCGATCAGGGTCGATGCACCTATCTTCCTGAAGGTCTTATAGACTTACGGTATCAAAGTGTGAATCAACACCTCTATGTAGTCCCGCTTTCCGTTCAATTTTCAGTTGCCTGTAGCACGGGGTAGGTTTCGGAAGCTCTTACCGGTCAACAGTCGAATGGGAGATGGGATGATCATCCTCGCCACGGGGCTCTCGGCGCGATGGATACGCCCCGGATGGAAAGGACGTCGACCGCGCTTTCCGGGAAGGCCTTGCGAGTCGTCCGGTTTGAATTTGATTATATGTCGGCTCGCCTTTCCTCCGGAACGCGATCGCTGCGCGAGGGCTAGACCGCTTCTCAGGAACGCCACCGATGTTCGAGGGGAGGATCAGGGCCCTCAAGCTGCTCCAGTCGGTCAATATGCCGACGCACGAAAATATCGATCTGCTCATCGTTGGAACGCTTCCCTGAGGTCAAAGCTCTTCCGCTCACGCAAGTCGAGATCTGCTTCAATGTGCTCAATATGGTGCAACATCAAATCGCAGGCTGTTTCGATGTCCTGGCGCTCCAGCGCGGCGATTATGTCGGCGTGTTCGACATGACCGCAGCTGGATGCGCTCGATTGCCCATAGAGTGCGATCACCAGTGACGAACGGGCGACAAGCTCCTCCATAAATCGCCGCATAATCAGATTGCCCGAGATCGACGCAAGCATCAAATGGAAATCGCCTGACGCCTTGATCTTCGCGCGACGTGCAGGCTGACCGCGCTCACCCATCAGGCGTCCTTCTTCTGCAAGAAGCTGTCTCAACTGCTTTAGTTGAACCGGTCTGATACGCTCTGATGCAGATTTAAGTATACCCGGCTCGACTAGGCGCCGAGCTGCAAATATCTGGCTGGCTTCCTCTGGCGAGGGATAGGCTACAAAGGCGCCTCGGTTCTTTTCTACACTGACCAGTCCTTCATAAGAAAGTGCTTGCAGCGCGGCACGCGCCAGCGTCCGACTGACATTGAATAGGGTGCCGACGTCGTTCTCCGATAATTTCGTGCCGGGAGCGAGCCTGCGCTCGACGATCGCCTCGCGAATTGCGTCGCGTATCTGCTGGCTACTGCTTTCCGGAAAATCGCCTGACGCAAGAAGCGCATCTGCTGAAGAGTTCATAAATTCGCCGATCTGTATTCAGTGCGGAAGATATATTGATTTGTGGCGGAAGTTAACCGAAATCTGCGGCTGACACGCGACTAGATCGTATACAATCGCTCGCAATTATCGCAGACAAAAGCCTATAAAATAAGCATCCCAAAACTTGCCCTGTTAAAGGCATGCGCCCGCGACACTCATGAAGATCATGAGATTTCAGGAGGTTAGTGCACCGCAACAAACTTGGCACGATTGATGCAATGCCTTTCGCAAACAAAGGGGAAGATGATGTCGAAAGCGGCGGAGATCGATATAGTGTCCGTTTCGAAGGTCTACGGCACGACCACGGCTGTTCATGCGATCAGCCTGAAAATACCGGCGGGCTCCTATTGCTGCTTTCTCGGTCCATCCGGCTGCGGCAAGACCTCGACGCTACGAATGATCGCAGGCCATGAGAGCATTTCCTCCGGCGATATCAGGCTTGGAAATACCGTCGTCACGGACTTTCCACCCGCCCGACGCGGTACGGCGATGATGTTTCAGTCCTATGCGCTGTTTCCGCATCTCGATCTTGTCGACAACGTTGCCTTCAGCCTGAAGATGAAGGGTGTCGACAAGGACGAGCGACGGGCCAAGGCACTCGAGATGCTGAAGCTGATGCAGATGGACGCCTATGCGGACCGCCGTCCGGCACAGCTTTCGGGTGGCCAGCAGCAGCGGGTCGCGCTTGCCCGCGCTCTGATTACCGGTCCAGAAGCACTGTTGCTGGACGAACCGCTATCGGCGCTCGATCCCTTTCTGAAGATCCGCATGCGCGCGGAGTTGAAGAAGCTGCAGAAGTCGCTTGGCATCACCTTCGTCCACGTCACGCACAGCCAGGAAGAGGCGATGGCGCTCGCCGATATTATGGTCATCATGAACGACGGTCGGATCGAGCAGGCGGGGCCGCCGCGGGATGTCTTCGAACGGCCGGCGACAGCCTTTGTCGCCCGCTTCATGGGCGACCACAACGTGCTGTCGGGCCGGGTGACATCGAGCAAAGACGGCGAGATCACCATGACCGCTCCGGAAGGGCAGGGCTTTGTGGTGAAGGGAAAAGGTCGCGCTGTGGGCGATGCCGTCGATATCGCGGTCCGTACCGATCGCGTCCGTCTCTCACAGTCCCACGGCAAGGGGCTCGGCTTCAACGGCGTGGTCTCCAACATTGAATATCGAGGCGCGACGCTGAAGATCACCGTCATCGGGGCCGGGAGCGACGACTTCACCGTGATCGCAAGCAACGACGATGACGCCACCAAGTTCATGACGGTCGGCAATACCGTCTCGCTGAGTTGGGCTCGGGAGGATGCAATCCTTCTTGGCCGTATGTCCGCATGAAAATCTAAAGCATCAAAAAAGGGGAACTGACATGGCGACTGAAACCAAGACTACCAAGACGATCAAAGGCATTTCCCGCCGCTCGCTGCTCAAGACCGGCGCCGCCGCTCTCGGCGCCATGGCCGGCTCCGGGGTCATCACCGGATTTCCAACCATCTGGGCCAAATCGAACATCACCTTGCGCCAGTTCGGCACTGGTGTTTCGAATATCAATGCGATTGCCGAGAAGTGCAAGGCCGATCTCGGCATTACGCTCGAAATGACGGCGATGGATTCCGACGCAGCCGCCCAACGCGCTGTCACGCAACCGAACAGCTACGACATCGCCGACATCGAATACTGGATCGCGAAAAAGGTCTTCCCGGCCGGCGTCATGCAACCGATGGACGTCAAGAGGCTCAAATATTATGACAAGATCGTGCCGCTTTTCATCAATGGCAAGCTGAAGGCCGATAGCGTCATTGCGCAGGGCACCGCACCGCATACCGTTGGCTTCGTCGAAGCGCAAGGCTCGAAGAAATTCGCCACTGAGCCGACGCAGTGGATGACGATGGTCCCGACCATCTACAACGCCGATACGCTCGGCATCCGCCCGGACCTTACCGGCCGTCCGATCACCAGCTGGGCCGACATTCTCGATCCGGCCTTCAAGGGCAAGACGGCGATCCTCAATATCCCGTCGATCGGCATCATGGATGCCGCGATGATCATGGAAGCCGCCGGCAAGATCAAATACGCCGACAAGGGCAACATGACGAAGGCGGAAATCGACAAGACGATCGAGTTCCTGATCAAGACCAAGGGCGATGGCCAGTTCCGCGCCTTCTGGAAGTCCTTTGACGAGAGCGTCAATCTGATGGCATCGGGCGAGGTGGTGATCCAGTCCATGTGGTCGCCGGCGGTTGCCGCCGTCCGCTCCAAGGGGATTGCCTGCACCTTCCAGCCGCTGAAGGAAGGCTATCGCGCATGGGGTGGCGGCCTCGGCCTTGCCTCACATCTCAAAGGCGCCGAGCTCGACGCCGCTTACGATTACATCAACTGGTACACCTCCGGCTGGGTCGGCGGCTACCTAAATCGCCAGGGCTATTATTCCGCCTGCATGGACACCGCCAAGCAGTTTATGTCGGCCGACGAGTGGGGCTACTGGATCGAGGGCAAGCCGGCTCAAGGCGACATCCTCTCTCCGGAAGGCAAGGTCATGGAGAAGGCCGGCGCCGTTCGCGATGGTGGTTCCTTCGAAGCCCGCATGGGTGCTGTCGCCTGCTGGAACTCGGTCATGGACGAAGACCGCTACATGGTCCGCCGCTGGAACGAATTCATTGCCGCCTAAAATGTGTCCATATTGCCTCTCCCGTCACCTCGGGGGAGGCATCCCCAAACGGAGAGCCGAACCATGGCGACGATCGCTTCCTCGCAGACAGACGAGGCAACACCGAAAACTAGCTGCGGATTTGGCGGTCCCGCCTGGGCCGTCGCCTATCTGCAGGCAACGCCGCTATTCCTCATTCTGAGCTTCTTCTTCCTGCTGCCGATCGCCATGATTGGTATAGTCAGCTTCTGGGATTACGATTTCGCCAACATCTATCCGGCCTTTCTCACCACGAACTATACCGATACACTTGGCTCCTGGGTAACTTGGAAGACCTATCTCAACACGCTGAAATTCACCGCAATCGTCTGGACGCTGACGCTGTTCATCGGTTTCTGGGTCGCTTATTTCCTCGCCTTTCACATCCGCCGCACATCGACGCAGATGATCCTTTTCCTCGTCTGCACCGTACCGTTCATGACATCCAACATCATCCGCATGATATCATGGATTCCGGTCCTCGGCCGCAACGGGCTCGTCAATTCCGCGCTGATCGACATAGGGCTGACTCCCCAGCCTATCGAGTGGCTGCTCTATTCCGACTTTGCCGTGGTGCTTGCCATGGTGCACCTCTACACACTCTTCATGGTGACGCCGATCTTCAACACGCTGATGCGCATCGACCGCTCTTTGTTCGAGGCTGCTCGTGATGCAGGCGCCAGCGGCTGGCAGGTGTTGTGGAACGTCGTGATCCCGCTTGCAAAGCCAGGGATGGCGATCGGCAGCATCTTCGTCATAACGCTGGTCATGGCCGATTTTTCCACCGTACAGGTGATGTCCGGAGGCCAGAGCGCATCGATAGCGCTGATGATGAAGAACCAGATGTCGCTGCTGCAATATCCGGCCGCCGCCGCCAATGCGGTCGTGCTGCTCGTCGTGGTGCTGCTGATGGTCGCGGCCATCCTGCGCATCGTCGATATCCGCAAGGAGCTCTAGGATGAACCGCGAAAAGCGCCGTCTGGAATTCTATTTTCTGGCGATCTTCTTCACGATTTTCGTGCTTTTTCTCTATGGGCCACTCTCGGCAGTCATCATCCTGTCCTTCCAGGGGCCGGACGGCGGCCTGACCTTCCCGTTGAATGGCGTCTCCTTGCATTGGTTTGCCAATTTGTTCGAGAAGCAGGCCGTCGGCGATTTTGGCGCTTCATTCCTGCGATCCCTGATCCTTGGCCTGATGGTCATGGTCGTGACCGTTGTCGTCTCGCTGCTGGCGGGCCTTGCCTTTCGCCGTCGCTTTCGCGGATCGACATTTCTGTTCTACGCCACGGTAGCGAGCCTCGTTGTTCCATCCATCATCATCTCACTTGGGATCGGCGTCGTCTTCCAGCAGGGCGGCATCGCGCCGGCCTGGTACTCCTCCGCCTTCGGCGCGCATCTGACCTGGACCTTGCCTTTCGGCGTGCTGATCATGTTCGCGGTCTTCAACCGGTTTTCACCGGCCTATGAGGAAGCCGCGCGTGATCTCGGCGCCAGTTCCTGGCAGACCTTCCGCCATGTCGTGCTGCCGATGATCGCGCCGAGCCTGATCGGCGTCGGCCTCTTCGGCTTCACGCTCTCCTATGACGAATTCGCCCGCACCCTCATGACCTCGGGCACCTACAATACACTTCCGCTCGAAATCTACGGCATGACGACGAATGTCACGACTCCGGTGCTGTATGCGCTTGGAACGGTCACGACGCTCTTTTCCCTCACAATCATCCTCCTGGCGCTTGCAATCATGACCATGCTCGGTCGCCGCCAAGCCAAGAAAAGCTGACAATATGCGCCTCTTGCTCGTTAATCCAAATACAACCGCTTCCATGACTGAAAAGGCCGCAGTCGCCGCGCGTGCGGTGGCGAGCCTCGGCACAGAGATCATAGCCTCCACCTCGCAGATGGGACCCGCGTCGATCGAAGGGTATTATGACGGCGCTATGGCTGTGCCTGGCCTCCTGCGCGAACTAAGAGAGAGGCAGGTTGGGGGCTACGATGCCGCGATCATATGCTGTTTCGATGACACCGGGCTGGAGGCGGCACGCGCGCTCTGCGACGCGCCGGTGGTCGGTCTTTGTGAGGCAGCGGTTGCGACCGCAGGGTTTCTTGCGCAGCGCTTCAGTGTCGTGACGACACTTGAGCGGTCGCGTATTCTTATTGATAATCTCGTCAAGCGTTACGGCATGGGAAGCCGAGTTAGCGTTCGAGCATCAGATATCCCTGTTCTCGAGCTAGAGGATCCGTCTTCACATGCAATCGGAAAACTACGGGCCGAAATCGAGCGAGCGCTTGCCGACGATGGGGCCGAGGCAATTGTGCTCGGCTGTGCCGGAATGGCGGATCTCGCCAGAGAAATGCAGTCGATCTATGGCGTTCCCGTTGTGGATGGCGTTGCCGCGGCGGTCAAGCAGGCTGAAGCTCTGGTATCCCAGGGCCTATTCACCAGCAAGCGCAGCTCATATGGCTCGCCATTGCCTAAGCCCTTTGCCGGCGTAATGCAGGGCTTTTCGCCCGCTCCAGAATTGCCCGATCGGCACATGCGGGACGATGGCACGAACCTCTAGAGGAGGTGTTGCTCAATCCGCGCGCTCAGCGCAGCGGGCAAACACCGCCGTGGCGATATGGCGCGCGCCACGTCAGCGAATCCTCCCACGATGGCATTCGCGAGTGCCAGATGAATAATGGCGTTTGGATCATAGACCAGATCGCGATCGTGCAAAGTCAGATCAGCCTTAAACAAGGTGCGAAGCATAATCTCCAGCGATCTGCCGATGCCGAATGGCAAGCGATTGTGGCTAGCTCGTAGAACTGTGAGCCGACGTCAGCAAATGACCCCGCCAGTCTTTGAAATATCAACGGCCTGTAGCGGCAATCTGCACCTAATAACTGCGCCGATTCACACCTGTAGGCCAAAATCGCCAGGGCATGACGCTTAAAGGCGATCGGCGATCCGATTTGCCTCGCCCCGGTTGAGTTGACCATGCCTTTCTGCGGATAAGCGCCAGCGCTGGCGCCGGCCAAAGTCGCTAGTCAACGCGTTCTCTTGACCGGCTCGGCGCCTGTCGCAATGCGTTTGCGTCGCTCCAGGCCGGTATTCATCGAAACCGTAGCGTTTTCGTGCAGGATTGCTGGCAATTGGGCGACCGCCTCTTTCTGTTCCTAGTCAGGCATCCTCGTCGTCGGAAACTATCTTGAGGTTGCCGATGCCGGCTCGCGCCATCCTCAGAGTTGGCAGCCGAATGGTCACGGACGTCCCCAATCCCTCCTGGCTCTTCACCTGTATCGTGCCCCCGTGCACGGCGACGATCCGCGAAACCTGCGACAAGCCCATGCCGGTCCCCTCCACACCGGCAGCGTTCGTCCCCCGACGCCTTGGCATGAAAACCTGCTCGATGTCGACCGCCGGAATGCCGATACCCTGGTCGGAAATCGTGATGGTAGCGTGGTTGCCTTCCAAGCTGCACGATAGAATAACGGGTTCTTTATCGGCTTGCGTGGAAAACTTGACGGCATTTTCCAGGAGATTGATGATTGCGATGTCCATCATATCGCCATCCGCAAGAATGGACGCCTTGGCGCACGCCTTGCTTATCTCGATCCGAATCTCGCCCTGAAGGAGATCTCGCCCGCGCGCAGCCGCCGCTTCGACGATGGTGGCGACAGACATTCTGACGAATTCAGGCTGAAAAGACGAACCTTGAAGCCTGGCGCGGGACAGATTTACCTCCAGCACCTCGACCAGCCGCACGATGCCGCGTCTGGCGCGAGCCAGGCGCTTCTGATTGACCAGGTCATCCTGGGCGAAGCTCAATCCGATACTATCAACGTGGGTCCGAACAGCCGCAAGCGGTGTACGGTATTGATGCGAGATCACTTCCATGAATCGAACTTGATGCTCCTGTGAAGCCAATTCCGCAGCGAGCGCCGTCTCCGCGACCTCTCTTGCCGCCGCCAGCTCCTGCGTCCGTTCCTCAACCATTGCCTGGGCACGCTGTTCGGCCTGTTTCGCCGCAACAAGAGCTTCATCGCGCATGGTATGATTCAACGTTTCGGCTGCTCGCAAGCGAACGCCGAGCGCCGCCGTCAAAAGAATTGTCTGGATGACGCAGGCAACCGCATAGATGTGGGAGACCCAGTTTGGTAAATCGACAAAACCGCCGCGCTGGGCAAACGTTGCGATAACACCGCACCACAGGACAAGATAGGCGACAGCACGCAAGCGCGTTGCCGAACCGTTTTCATTTGCCGAGCAAATGCCGTAAAGCATGATAAGTGTTGTCACGCCGATGCTGGCAACATTACCAATGGGCACGAAGGCCATGTTCGCCCCCAGCAC
>NZ_JAELTU010000120.1 GCF_016429015.1 Rhizobium sp. ASV20 | reverse complement strand
CCGCGATGCCAAGCCGATCAACTTCGGCAGCTCCACCTCGCCGCGGAAACTGGCGGTGCATGGTGTCGACGTTTCGCGCTGGCAGGGCGACATCGACTGGGACACGCTACGCACCCAGGGTGCCAACTTCGTCTATATCAAGGCGACCGATGGCGGCGACCATCTCGACCCCATGTTCAAGAAGAACTGGCGCGCGGCGCAGCAGGCCGGCCTGAAACACGGCGCCTATCACTTCTTCTACTGGTGCCGGACCGCAGGCGAGCAGGCTGACTGGTTCATTCGCAATGTTCCGCGTGAGGCCGGCGCCCTGCCGCCCGTCATCGACGTCGAATGGAATGGCGAGTCGAGCTGCAAGCGCCGCCCCTCGCGCGAGCAGGTGCTGGCCAAGATGCAGGTGTTCATGGACAAGCTGGAAAAGCATTATGGCCAGCGTCCGATCGTCTACACCGCGCCGGATTTCTATCGCGACAATCTCTCCGGCGAGCTGCTCAATTACCCATTCTGGCTGCGCGCCGTTGCCCAGCATCCGTCCAAGGTCTATCCCGGCCGCAAGTGGCTGTTCTGGCAGTATTCCGGCTCCGGCGTCTCCCATGGCGTCGACGGAAGGATCGATCTCAATGCCTTCCACGGCAGCGCACAGGACTGGCATAATTGGGTAGCGTCCAGCGTCCATTGATCTCACGATCCCGCTGATGAATGAGCGCCGAGGCAGGGTCGTCAACCTTGCTTCGGCGTTGTCGTATCCGGCCCCTCGTTAGGTAGATCTCAAGCTTTACCCCCCGAGGGCCAAAGCACTTGTTTTCGGAAAGTCTTCCTTAAACTTCGAAGTCTAACCTTGGTCATTACGAGTATTGCGTTTTGGTTGTGTCTATGAAGCCATTTTTCTTGCTTGGGCTTGCGCTGCTTTCAGCGACCGCCCTCTCGCAGCCGAGTGTTGCTGCGTCGGATGCCCGCACCCTGCAGATCGTTGTATCCAAGGACAGGCAATCGCTTGCCGTCTATGACGGCGACCAGGTGGTGGCGACATCCAAGGTCTCGACGGGCAAACGCGGTCACACAACGCCGAGCGGGATCTTTTCCATTCTGGAAAAGAAGGTCTACCATGAGTCAAATCTATATTCGGCCTCGCCCATGCCCTTCATGCAGCGGCTGACCTGGTCCGGCATTGCGCTACACGAATCCAACTCGGTCCCGAACTATCCGGCCTCGCATGGCTGCGTGCGTATGCCGAAAGCTTTTGCGAAGACGCTCTATCAGATGACCGAGCGCGGCGTTCACGTCGTCATTGCCGACCAGCCGCTGGTGCCGCAGCCGTTCGAAAGTTCGATGCTCTTCCAGCCGCAGGCCGCGCCGCCGCCGGCACTGTTTTCAGACATCGAACTGCGCCCTACGACGGCAAGCTTCATGCCGCAGGCCCAACCGCTGCAGGTGGCAACAAATGATGTCACTTCGATCAAGATCCCACCAGCGAAGGCAATCGTTGCTCCGCCTGCCGACCTTGCTCCGCTTAGCATCCTGATAACCCGGCGCGGCTTGCGAGAAAATGTCCGAGACCTGCAGGGATTGCTGAACGACATGGGCTTCATAACAGGCACGCCAGACGGCATGCTCGGGCCTTCCACAGTGCAAGCCATCGAGGACTTCCGGCGGGCGCACGATATCAAGGAGACGGGCAACCTCGTCAGTCCTGCGCTGATAAAGGCGGTCTATGCAGCGGCCGGCAAGGGTGAGCCGCCGAACGGCGCGATCATGGTACGGCAGAACTTCAAGCCGCTCTTCGAAGGACCGGCCATCATCGCCGAGCCGCAAGAAGCGCTCGGCGTGCATTTCTTCACCGCCAATGCCATCGACCGCATCAACGGCAAGGCCGACTGGTTCGGCATGACTCTGGAAGAAGATTTGAGCAACAAGGCGAAGAAGCGGTACGGCATCACCAGCGAAGAACAATCGCAATCGCTCGATGCCGCAGGACAGGCACTTGGCCGCATCACCATTCCCGACGATGTCCGCCACCGCATCGAAGATCTGCTGACATCGGGCTCGTCGCTGACAATCTCGGACACCGGCGTCGGGCCGGAAACCGGTAACGAAACCGATTTCATCACCATTACCAATAGTGGCGCGCTCGGCAAGAAGGGCTAAAGCCCCTCTTGCGGAACTGCGTCAGACAAGCTCGACATCAATGACGCCAGGCGCAGTGCGCAATGCAGCAGCGATTTCCGGCGTGATGCGGTACTTCTCTGGAAGCGCCACCTCGACCTCACGCGAGCCCTCCTCCTTGATGACAATGAAGGAGACAAGGCCATCGCCCTTGGCGTTCAGGTGCGCTGCGACCGCCTTTAGCGGCCCGGCGTCGCGGATGTAGACGCGCAGCGCCTTCTGCATCTGCAGCGACTTCTCCTCCAGCGATTGCGCGGTCTGCAAGCGCAGGCTGATACCTTCCGGCCGCTCATCCGCCTGAGCGGTGATGACAAAGGATTTACCGACTTCGAGGACGTCGCGATACTGGTTGAGCACTTCCGAGAACAGCACGGCTTCGAACTGCCCCGACGCGTCGGAGAAGACGAAAATACCCATCTTGTTGCCGGTGCGAGTCTTGCGTTCCTGCTTGGAGATCACCGTGCCGGCCAGTCGGCCGTTGCCGGCGCCCCGCTTCACCGCAGCGGAGAAATCAGCAAAGGGCTGCACGCGCATTTTATCCAGTACGCTCTTATAGGTGTCGAGCGGATGAGCTGTCAGATAAAAGCCGAGCACCTGGAATTCACGGAGCAGGCGCTCAGAGGCTAGCCACGGCGTATAGGGCGGGAACGAGATTTTTTCCGGTCCGGACGCAGCACTGCCGAACATGTCGTGCTGGCCGCTGCGCTTGTTTTCCTGGGCGACCTGCGCATAGCCCATGATGCGGTCGAGACCGGCGATCAGCTGGGCACGGTCGATCTCGAAACAATCGAAGGCGCCGGCACAGATCAGGCTTTCCAGAACTCGGCGGTTGATCTGCTTTGGATCGATGCGCAGGCAGAAATCCTCGATACCGGCAAAAGGCTGATCACCGCGCACCTCGACGATGTGCTCGACCGCGGATTCACCGACGCCCTTGATGGCGGCCAGGGCATAATAAATGCGGTTTTCACCGGTTTGGAAATGACGGAAGGACGTCTGGACCGACGGCGCGATGACCTCAATTCCGAGGCGCTTTGCATCCTGGCGGAAATCGTTGACCTTTTCGGTATTCGCCATGTCGAGCGTCATCGACGCTGCCAGGAACTCGACTGGGAAATGCGCCTTCATATAGGCGGTCTGGTAGGAGACGATGGCATAGGCCGCGGCGTGAGACTTGTTGAAGCCATAGTTCGCGAACTTGGCCAGCAGGTCGAAAATGACGTCCGACTGCCCCTTCGACACACCATTCTTGACGGCGCCATCCACGAAGCGCTCGCGCTGCTGGTCCATCTCCGCCTTGATCTTCTTACCCATGGCGCGGCGCAGAAGGTCGGCTTCGCCGAGCGAATAGCCGGAGAGAACCTGCGCGACCTGCATCACCTGTTCCTGGTAGACGATAACGCCCTGCGTCTCCTTCAGCAGGTAATCGATCTTCGGGTGGATCGATTCGATCTCCTCCTCGCCATGCTTGCGGGCGTTATAGACCGGGATGTTCTCCATCGGGCCAGGACGATAGAGCGCCACGAGGGCGATGATGTCCTCGATGCAGTCTGGGCGCATGCCGATGAGCGCCTTGCGCATGCCGGCACTTTCCACCTGGAACACGCCGACCGTTTCGCCACGCGAGAGCATCTCATAGCTCGGCGTGTCGTCGAGCGGGATGCTGGCGAGATCGATGCTGATACCCCGCTTGGCAACGAAATCGACGGCCGTCTTCAGCACCGTCAGCGTTTTCAGGCCGAGGAAGTCGAACTTCACGAGGCCGGCCTGCTCCACCCATTTCATGTTGAACTGGGTGACCGGCATGTCGGAACGCGGGTCGCGATACATCGGCACCAGCTTCGACAACGGACGATCGCCGATGACGATACCCGCGGCGTGCGTGGAAGCGTGGCGATAGAGGCCTTCGATCTTCTGGGCGATATCGAGAAGGCGGGCGACGACCGGTTCCTTGTCCGCCTCTTCCTGAAGGCGCGGCTCTTCCTCGATGGCCTTGCTGAGCGGGGTCGGGTTGGCGGGATTGTTCGGCACGAGCTTGCAGATCTTGTCGACCTGGCCATAGGGCATTTCGAGCACGCGGCCGACGTCGCGAAGCGCGGCGCGCGCCTGCAACGAACCGAAGGTGATGATCTGCGCCACCTGCTCGCGGCCATACTTGGCCTGCACATAACGGATCACCTCTTCACGGCGATCCTGGCAGAAGTCGATATCGAAGTCCGGCATCGAGACGCGTTCGGGATTGAGGAAGCGTTCGAACAGCAGTGAGAAGCGTAGAGGATCGACGTCGGTGATCGTCAAAGCATAAGCGACCAGCGAGCCAGCACCAGAGCCGCGGCCTGGACCAACAGGGATATCATGGCGCTTTGCCCATTTGATGAAGTCGGCAACGATCAGGAAGTAGCCGGGAAATTTCATGCGCTCGATAACGCTGAGCTCGAATTCCAGCCGGTCACGATATTCCTTTTCCTCGTAACCCGGCGCCATGCCGAGCGAGGCCAGACGCTGATCGAGCCCTTCGACCGCCTGGGCACGCAGTTCCGCCGACTCCGCGCGCTCCGCCTCTTCCGCATCATCCGTCGCGCCGGTGAAGCGCGGCAGGATCGGCTTGCGGGTCTTCAGCACGAAGGAGCAACGCCGGGCGATCTCAACGGTATTTTCCAGCGCTTCCGGCAGATTGGCGAAGAGCTTGGCCATGTCGGCCCGGCTCTTCAGATAATGGTCCGGCGTCAGGCGGAAACGCGTGTCGTCCGAAACGATGGCATTGTGCGCGACCGCCATCAGGGCGTCATGGGCATCATAATCGTCACGCGTCGGGAAGAAGGCCTCATTGGTGGCGACCAGCGGAAGCTCATGCTCGTAGGCCAGAGCGAGCATCTTATGTTCATGACGGCGATCGTACGTGCCGTGGCGCTGCAATTCGACATAGAGCCGATCGCCAAACAGCCGCTTCAGTGTCACAAGCCGGGAAAGCGCCTGTGCGGCGTGCCCCTCTTTCAGAGCCATATCAACCGGCCCACTTAAGGAGCCGGTAAGGGCGATCATGCCCTCCGTACCGATCTCCTCCAGCCAGGACGTCGTGACATGAACAGCGCTATTACCCTCGCCGCCAAGATAGGCCCGGCTGACGAGATCGACGAGCCGCTCGTAGCCCTGCTCGGTGGCGGCCAGCAGGACAATCGAAGGAAGCTTGGCGAGAGCCTGCTGCGGCCCACGCTTATCGCCCTCGCCCCCATCCTCCATGTCGATGGAGACCTGGCAGCCGATGATCGGCTGCAGCCCTTCGTCCATCGCCTTCTGCGAGAATTCGAGCGCAACGAAGAGATTGTTTGTATCGGTGATGGCAATGGCGGGCTGCTTGTCGCCCGCCGCCTTGGCCAACACCTTCTTGAGCGGCAAGGCGCCTTCCAGCAGGGAATAGGCTGAGTGAACCCGAAGGTGCACGAACTCCGGCAAGCCATCGACCGGCGCAACCGCTGCGCCGCCGCCACTCAAATCCGCCATTTCGTACCCTTCCGCATGCCCAGATGAATCGGTGGCATTTTCGGCATTACGGAAGACAAAGTCCAGAAGTAGCTCCCGTCAAATACGGAAGCAGCATGTGCATAGAGGGGAAAACTCACATCGCCATCATGATGAGAGAAAAGCTGGCAACGAACATCACGATTGAGGTGAATGCTGCAACGTCTCGAATGATATCGGTCATTTACGCGCTCCTTACTCGTTATGTTTCTTTTTTGTTCTATTTCTGTTCCAGAGTCAATAGATGCATCAATAAATTTCATCGTGCACCTTTTTGGGCCGCGGATAGACGCCGTGGTGGCCGGACGCTATGCAGAAACAAACGGAGAGATCACCATGAAATCACTTGTCTGCGCTCTCATTCTGCTTTCGGCTGCAAGCACCGCTCATGCGGAAGATGCCACCCCGCCGGGCCGCATCATCGATGCGGCGATCGGCGACTGGAACAAGGATGGCAAACCGGATCTGGCGCTTCTGGTGGCGCCGCCCGCAGTCGATGACGCCGACAACCCGATCGGCATCTACATCTATCTGCGCGATGACGAACACTCCTTGCTGAAACTGGTCGCAAGCGCACCGAACAAGATATGGGGCAGCGTCGAGCCCGGCGGTATCGTCGGACAGGAACCGTCAATCTCGGCATTGCCGAATGGTTCCATCGCCATCGTCTCGCAGAACGACAGTATCGGGCGGGATCGCTGGGAGCAGACATTGACGCTCGCCTATCGCAATAGCAGCTTCGTCGTCGCCGGCTATACTTACGAATCTCATGACACGCTCAATCCCGATGATAGCCATAGCTGCGACTACAACGTGCTGACCGGCAAGGTGACGAAGGACGGCAAAAGTCAGAAGGCCGAAGCCAGGACCGTCACCATCCAGGACTGGCAGGACGACTTCGGCCAAAAGGCGTGCGATAGCGGCAATTGACCGCCTGTGTTCTCTTTTTGTTCTTTACAAAGACTGCAACCACTGGCATTCTGACCGCTCACCAAAACTGGAGAGTATCATGCCGGATCTCGCCGAGCTGAACGATTTCATTGTCAACGCCAAGGCCGAGACCTATGTCGGCGATGGGGAAAAATTGCCATCCTGCCGAAGCGGCTCCCATGACATTGGTTATGCGAGCGGCCGCTGGCGCTATCTCGACAGCTATTTCGGCGGTACGGATTTTTCCGGGCAAGAAGTGGTCTGGCATGACGATCAGCCGGTGTGGGCGATGAATTATTTCGGTCACATCGTAGAACATGATCTGATCGATGGGCATCGGGCCGGCATGGTCATCAAGGCCGCCTTGCTGCGGCTTTACCTCGATGAGAAGCGCTTCCTCGGCGACTACGAATTCGAACACGCCTTCGGTCGGTATGTCGATCGAAGCACAGGCAATTGCGACCACTTCATCGGCCACGAGGCCATCATCGTGAATGGCCGCAAGGCCTACGAGCTGGATTATCGTGGCGGACTGATCGTTCCGTAACGAGCGATCAGACCTCGACCACTTTGCCTTCGCTCAAGGTGACGCGGCGATCCATGCGGGCGGCAAGCTCATGATTGTGCGTGGCGATCAGCGCAGCAAGGCCGGACTGGCGCACCAGGGCCTCCAGAGCGTCGAAGACGTAATGAGCCGTTGCAGGATCGAGATTGCCCGTCGGTTCGTCGGCCAGCAGCACCAAGGGTGCGTTGGCGACAGCGCGGGCAATAGCGACGCGCTGCTGCTCGCCGCCGGAGAGTTCGGCGGGGCGATGGTCGCCGCGATGACCGATGCGCATATAATCAAGAAGCTGGGCTGCGCGGACGCTCGCGTCCTTGCGCGAGAGACCAGAGATCAGCTGCGGCATCATGATGTTTTCAAGCGCTGAAAACTCCGGCAGCAGATGATGGAACTGATAGACAAATCCGATCTCGCTGCGACGGACTGCTGTACGCTTGTCGTCAGACAGGCTTTCACATGCCTGGCCGTTGATCAACACTTCGCCACCGTCCGGATGCTCGAGCAGACCGGCCACGTGCAAAAGCGTCGATTTGCCCGTGCCCGATGGAGCGACCAGGGCCACCATCTCGCCGCTGTGCAGGGCAAAATTGGCATTCTTCAGGATCGACAGTTGCGTATCGCCCTGCCCGTAATGACGCTCCACGCCAGAGAGCTGGAGAACGACGTTGCGTTTGATCAAATGTGAATTCCTTATTCGTAGCGCAACGCCTGCACCGGATCGAGCCGCGAGGCACGCCAGGCCGGAAAGATCGTGGCGAGGAAAGACAGCGTCAGGGCCATCACGACGACGGAGATGGTTTCACTCATATTCATCTTGGCCGGCAGCTTGCTGAGGAAGTAGACCTCCGGATTGAAGATCACCGTGCCCGAAATCCAGGAGAAGAACTGGCGAATGGACTCGATGTTCAGGCAAACAAGAACACCGAGCAACACGCCGGCAAGAGTGCCGACCAAACCAATGGCGGCTCCCGTCATGAAGAAGATGCGCATGATCGAACCCGATGTCGCGCCCATCGTACGCAGGATGGCGATATCGCTACCCTTATCCTTCACCAGCATGATCAGGCCGGAGATGATGTTCAACGCCGCCACAAGAACGATCAGCGTCAGGATCATGAACATCGTATTGCGTTCGACCTGCAACGCCGAGAAGAAAGTCTCGTTCACTTGTCGCCAGTCGGTGAGAAATATCTGCCGGCCAGCAGCCGCCTCGATCTTCGGTCTCAAGTCATCGACGTCGTCGGGGTTGCTGACGAAAAGCTCGATCTTCGCAACGACGCCTGGGGCGTTGAAAAAGAGCTGCGCTTCTTCAAGCGGCATAAACACGACGGAAGAATCATATTCCGACATGCCGACTTCGAAGAGACCGGAAATCGTGTAGGCCTTTACGCGCGGATTGACACCGAAGGGCGTGACGTCGCCGTCGGGCGCCGTCAACGTGATCTGGTCACCAACTGTCAAACCCAGCTGCCGCGCAAGGCGGCTGCCAACCATTACGCCCTGCCCCGACGCAAAACCGACCATGTCGCCGGCGACAATGTGATCGGAAACCGTTTTCAACTTGGTCAGATCTTCGGCTCGGATGCCGCGCACCAATGCGCCAGTGCCGGAGCCACCGCGTCCAGATGCGAGCGTTTCACCCTCCACCAGCGGCAACGCCATGGTGACGCCGGGAACCGCAGTAAACTTCTTAGCCAGCTCAGCATAGTCGTTCAGCGGCGAATCGATCGGCTGCACGACGACGTGACCGTTGAAGCCGAGGATCTGCTTGAAAAGTTCGGCCCGGAAACCGTTCATGACGGCCATGACGATGATCAGCGCCGCAACGCCGAGCATGATCCCCACCAGCGAGAAGCCGGCAATGACCGAAATCGAGGCTTCCTTGCGCCTGGAGCGGAGATAGCGCCAGGCGACAAGCCGTTCGAAACCGGAAAACGGGCGAGACGATGGACTGGCCTTGAAAGAATTTTCCTGCTGTTCCACTGCCGCACTCACCGCCATTCGCCTTCCATCCTATCTACAGGCTATCAGCCCGCCAGCCGCTTGATTGCCGCGTCGACCGTCATCGTTTCACGAGCGCCGGTCTTGCGGTCCTTCAACTCCACTTCGCCGCCCGCGATCGAACGCGGGCCAAC
Source organism: Rhizobium sp. ASV20 (assembly GCF_016429015.1). Classification (GTDB taxonomy): domain Bacteria; phylum Pseudomonadota; class Alphaproteobacteria; order Rhizobiales; family Rhizobiaceae; genus Rhizobium. Next base: position 13,496 of record NZ_JAELTU010000120.1, on the reverse strand, counting down.
GATGATCTGCACGGGGACACCGATCAGATCAGCCGTGGCGAACTTCGTTCCGGCACGCTCGTCGCGATCGTCGAACAATACGTCCTTGCCGGCTTTCGACAGCGCGGCGTAAATCGTTTCGCAAGCATCGTCACAAGCCTGATCGCCGGCCTTCATGTTAATTACCACAACATCGAACGGTGCGACCGAATCCGGCCAGATGATTCCGTTCTCGTCATGCGATGCTTCGATGATGGCGGGAACAAGGCGGGTCGGGCCGATACCGTAAGATCCCATGTGGACAGCATGTTCCTTGCCATCGGGACCTTGCACTTTCGCGCCCATGGGCTCGGAATATTTCGTGCCGAAATAGAAGATGTGGCCAACCTCGATACCACGCGCAGACAGGCGTTCGCCTTCCGGAATGGCGTTGAAAGCGGCTTCGTCATGCATTTCCGAGGTGGCGGCGTAGACGGAAGTCCACTTGTCGAAGATGCCCTTCAGACCGGCGACGTCATCGAAATTCGTGTCTTCGCCCGGAATGTCGAAATTGACGAAATCCTTGTGGCAGAAAACTTCGGACTCGCCGGTATCGGCGAGAATGATGAATTCGTGGCTCAGATTGCCGCCGATGGGACCAGTATCGGCACGCATCGGGATAGCCCGCAGACCGAGGCGATTGAAGGTACGCAGATAGGCCGCAAACATCTTGTTATAGGAATGGACTGCGTCTTCCTGTGTAAGGTCGAAGGAATAGGCATCCTTCATCATGAACTCTCGCGAGCGCATGGTGCCGAAGCGCGGACGGATCTCGTCACGGAACTTCAGCTGGATATGATAGAGGTTCAGCGGCAGGTCCTTGTAGGACTTGACGTAGGACCGGAAGATGTCGGTTACCATTTCTTCGTTGGTCGGGCCGTAGAGCATGGGCCGGTCCTGCCGGTCCTTGATGCGCAGCATTTCCTTGCCGTAGGCATCGTAGCGGCCGCTTTCCTGCCAAAGCTCGGCCGACTGCAACGTCGGCATCAACAGCTCGATGGCGCCCGAACGGTTCTGCTCCTCGCGGATGATGTTGTTGACCTTGTCGAGCACGCGCTTGCCGAGTGGCAACCAGGAATAGATGCCCTGCGACTGCTGGCGGATCATGCCCGTACGGAGCATAAGCCGATGAGAAACGATTTCAGCCTCTTTAGGATTTTCCTTCAGAATGGGCATGAAGTAACGAGACAGACGCATGACGCTTGTTCCACATGGTTTGGCGATCCGCTCTTTGCGGAATCGTTAGCAATTTATGTACTTAAGGCAGTTCATAACTGCTTCGGCGCAGGAAGGAAACCCGCATTCTCTACGAGGGGATTCAGGCGAATGCCCCGGGATGCAGGCGATGCGGCATATTTTCATGGTTTCGAAAAAATGCGCATTTATAAGGATTTAAGACGAGAAACTGTCAACAGAAAAATTCTGCGCGACTGTAGCAAAAAAGCAAAAAAAAGGATGACAAAGCTCAATGTTTGAGCTAATTTTAGCTCACAAAAGAGGCAGGAAGGTTAAATTCTTGCCGTTTCGCGGTCAAGTCTTGGGAGGATCAGATCTTAGGCGCGCTCGCTCGCTGCCCCGGTAACGGATAAGGATCACGCGATACTTTAAAACAAGGCTTTTAGCCTTGTTTTTTTTTGCTTTTACTCTGGCGAACCCCACCCTTGCTGCTTGTTTGGCAAGCATCGGAATTTCCCGCCGCCAGCACCTCACAATCAAGATCTGCAGCCTCTTTGCTTCACGCCGATGACAGGCGTGTGACAAATTGAAGGCGATTGCGGGGCGGTTGAAATTCGCGCGCTACGAGCTGCGGTGCGGAGCCTGCTATTTGTCGAAAGTAGGAACGATTTTCGGAATGGAGTCGATGCTCAAGCCGAAATAGTGCGAGACGATGTACCAGGCGCCATAGATGATCGCCGACACCAGCGTGGTAAAGAATATCACCCTTCCGGCGCGAAACTTCGTAGGGGCACTTTCGACGGTTCCGAGAACCACATCCTTGTCCTCCGCCTGCGTTCGCAAACCGAACGGCAGGACAGCAAAAAGCGTAATCCACCAGATGATGAAATAAACCGCGAAGCTTGCTGCAATCTGCTGGGCCATAGCACTCCCTCGGAACGGTCTAGCTCCCTCAAGGAAGCCCCGAACCGCTCGACCTCACTGTTTTGAGCAATTCCGAACAGAACGCCGTCGCGCACTTTTACTGGAGTTGCCCTGGAGACGAGCCTGCTCGTCTTCTCCACTTCCGAGCTGCTTATAGGGGCAAAGCAGTTGTCTTTCAAAGCGCCCATCCAGCGCTTTAATGTCACACTTGCTCAAGCTCGATCAACGTACCGAAGAAATCCTTTGGGTGGAGGAAGAGCACCGGCTTGCCATGCGCCCCGATCTTCGGCTCGCCATTCCCAAGCACACGGGCGCCGGCCGTCAATAAATGATCCCGCGCGGCAAGGATATCGGCAACCTCGTAGCAGATATGATGCATGCCGCCATCCGGGCTCTTCGCGAGAAAGGCCGCAATCGGGGACGCTTCACCCAACGGCTCAAGCAGCTCGACTTTGCCGTTCGGCAATTCAACGAAAACGACCGTCACGCCATGCTCAGGCAATGCCTGCGGAGCCGACACCGTTGCGCCCAGCGTCTCGCGATAGGCGCGACTGGCGGCGGCAATATCCGGAACAGCCAGCGCGACATGATTGATACGTCCAAGCACGGAACTCTCCTCCCCGTCCAAATGGCTGACGTCAGCCGCCGGTGCGTGTAACGAACACGGTCACGAGAGGCTTCTTTCCCCAGCCCTGATTGGCGGCGGCACGCACGGCGCGGCGAGCCGCTTCCTGCAACATGTCGAGATCCTTGCGGCGAGCACGGGGAACACTCTCGATGGCACTGACGACGGCGTCGAACAGCGTGTCTTCCATCTCGTCACCTTCGTCATCATAGGCCGGCAGGCCGATCGGCACGACATCCGGATCGCCGACGATGTCATAACGGGCATCGAGCACGACATTGACGGCGACATGGCCGACATAGGAAAGCTTCTTACGCTCGCCGATCCCCATTTCGTCGAAATCGCCTATCAGAGTGCCATCCTTGAAGATGCGCCCATGCGGTGCTTCCCCGATGACCTCGGCCGGCCCCGGTGCAAGGCGCAATATATCGCCGTTGCGCACGCGCGGGACGGTGGAAATGCCGCTCTGTTCGGCAAGCTCCTTGTGCGCGGTCAGATGCGTCGCCTCGCCATGCACGGGCACGACAATCTTCGGTCGCGTCCACTCATACATCTTCTGCAATTCGTTGCGGCGAGGATGGCCGGACACATGAACGAGCGCCTCAGCATCCGTCACGATATGTATGCCCTGCTCGATCAGGCCGTTCTTGATATCCTGAATTGCCTTTTCGTTGCCTGGGATAGCGCGCGAAGAGAAGACGACGATATCGCCGGCGGCCAGCGCAACATTGCGCATTTCATCGCGTGACAACTTCGCGAGCGCCGCACGCGGCTCGCCCTGGCTGCCCGTGAGGATGACCACGACCTTGTCGCGCGGGATATAGCCGTACTCGTCCTCGGCGATGAACGGCTTGATACCCTCCATCAGGCCAACATCGCGAGCAACGTCGACGACGCGCTTCAGCGAGCTGCCCAAGAGCAACACTTCGCGACCGGCGGCTTCGGCGGCCTCTGCCACAGTGCGGATACGGCCGACATTCGAGGAGAAGGTCGTGATGGCCACCCGCCCCTCGGCATCCTCGATGATCTTGCGCAGGCTTTCGGAAACGTCTTTCTCCGAAGGCGAGACGCCGTCGCGAAGCGCATTGGTGGAATCGCACATCAGGGCCAGCACGCCCTCGTCGCCGAGCTGACGGAAGCGGGTTTCGTCGGTTAGCGGTCCGAGCGACGGCTCGTGATCGATCTTCCAGTCACCGGTATGGATGACGTTGCCGACCGGCGTGCGGATCATCAGCGACATCGGCTCGGGGATCGAATGGTTGACGGCGACGCCCTCGATCTCGAAGGGACCGACATTGATGCGATCGCCAGCCTTGAACGGAGTGATCGGAATCTCACCCATCGTCTTTTCGTAGTCGCGCTTGGCTTCCAGCAAGCCGGCAGTAAAGCCCGACGCATAGACAGGAACGTTCAGGCCCGGCCAAAGGTCATTCAGCGCACCGTAGTGATCCTCATGGGCGTGCGTGATGATGATGCCCTTGAGGTTCTTGCGCTCCTTGGCCAGGAAGCGGATGTCAGGCAATACCAGATCGACGCCCGGCAGATCCGGCCCCGGGAATGTCACGCCGCAATCGACCATGATCCACTGGCGGTGCTCCGGCGGACCATAGCCATACAGAGCGAGATTCATACCGATTTCGCCGACGCCGCCGAGTGGCAGAAACACCAGTTCGTCTTGCTTCGCCATTTCGTTCCCAACCATTATCTAAGAAAAACATCGCCCGCCGCGATCGGCATAGTCCTGCCGTCCCCGGTTTCGAGCATCAACAAGCCATTATCATCGATTCCGACGAAATGGCCCAAAATCGACCGGTCAGGCAAATTCACGGTGATCTTCTCACCGATGCCGCAGGCCGAATCCCGCCAGCGAGCGGTAATTTCGCGCACGCCTTCGCCCTTGTTCCACACCAGAAGCACGTCGGCCATCGCGGCATAGAGATGCGCAAACAGTTCCTCTGCCGAAACCATGGAGCCCTGCTGACGCAGGCTGGTCACAGGATACATAGGATTGTCCGGCGTGGTTGTGACATTGATGCCTATACCGATGACCAGCGCATAACGCCCATCGGGCAGCGCCTCGCCTTCGATCAGGATACCGCAGGTTTTCTTGCGGCCGATTAAGATATCGTTCGGCCATTTGATTTCGGCCGGCTCGGCTGCAAGCGGCAACACGCTGCGTACCGCATGATGCACGGCAACTGCGACCGCCAGCGGCAGAGAGCCAAGACGATCCATTGGCGCAGGGTCGATCAAGAGAAGCGATGCGTAGAGATTGCCGGGTTCCGAGACCCATGGACGACCGCGACGGCCACGTCCGCCAGTCTGGCGTTCAGCGGTGACCCAGAGGTTCCCGGCATCGCCAGAGCGTGCCCTTTCCAGGCACACGCTATTTGTAGAGGAAGTCTCTGAAAGGGCATCGTGCCGGAAGTCGTCGAGCGACTTCCGGCTTTTCATATCAGACGCCATCAAAACAGCGTCGCGGCTGCCAGGTCGGCAGCACCGCCGATTGCGCCGCCAAAGAAGACATAGGTGATGACGAACAGACCCGAGAGGCCGAAGACCAGACGCAGCGAGCCAGCCGTGCGCGTGAATTCGTCCTTGGCTTCGTCAAACCACATCACCTTGATGACGCGCAGATAGTAGTAAGCACCGACGACCGACGAGAGAACGCCGATGATGGCGAGCGCGTAGAGATGCGCCTGGATAGCAGCGACGAAGACGAAGTACTTCCCGAAGAAGCCCGCCAGCGGCGGAATGCCGGCCAGCGAGAACATCAGCGCCGTCAATACGACCGCCATGAAGGGATTGGTCGCGGAAAGGCCGGCAAGATCCTCGATCGTTTCCACCTGACGGCCATCCTTGCGGCGCATCGCCATGATGATCGCGAAGACGCCCAGGGTCATGACCATGTAGATGACCATGTAGAGCATGACGCCGGAGACGCCCGTCTTGGTGCCGGCGGCAAGTCCGACCAGCGCATAGCCCATGTGGCCGATCGACGAATAGGCCATCAGTCGCTTGAAGTTACGCTGACCGATCGCGGCGAAGGCGCCGAGCACCATCGAGGCGATCGAGATGAACACGATGATCTGCTGCCAGTCGGCCAGCACCGGATGGAAGGCGGTAACGACGATGCGCGTGAGGATCGCCATGGCCGCAACCTTCGGTGCACCCGCAAAGAAGGCGGTGACCGGCGTCGGAGCGCCTTCGTAAACGTCCGGCGTCCACATGTGGAACGGCACGGCAGAGATCTTGAAGGCGAGACCGGCAAGCACGAAGACCAGACCAAAGACCAGGCCGAGCGAGCGGGTCTCGGCGCTGAGCGCCGTCGCGATCGCGTCGAAGGTGGTGTGGCCGGTGAAGCCGTAGACCAGCGACATGCCATAAAGCAGCATGCCCGAGGACAGAGCGCCGAGGACGAAATACTTCAGGCCGGCTTCCGTGGACTTCAGGCTATCGCGGTTGATAGCGGCCACGACATAGAGCGCCAGCGACTGCAATTCCAGCGACAGGTACAGCGAAATCAGATCATGCGCCGAGATCATCAGGAGGATGCCGAGGGTCGCGAGCAACAGGAGCACCGGGAACTCGAAGCGATCGAGCTGCTGCTCGCGCGCCTGCCCCATGCTCATGAACATCGCGACGATCGAACCGACCAGCGCGACGATCTTCATGAAACGAGAGAAGCCGTCGGCGAGATAGGCGCCGCCATAAGCTAGGCCCTCGCCCGGCACGAAGATGATCCAGAGACCGGCCACCGCGAGAACCGCAATGGCAAGACCAGTGACCGTGGGTCCCGACCGCTCGCCCGAGAACACGCCGATCATGAGCAACGCAAGCGCACCGACCGCGAGGATGAGCTCCGGAATGGAAAGATGCAGGCTTGCAAGAATTGTGTCAGCAGTCATGTCGAATAGGTCCCGTCATCAATTCATCGACAGCGCAACATTCTGCGCAGCGTGCAGGGCAGCGGTATAGTTATTTACCAGCAGATCCACCGAAGCGGCCGTGGCATCGAAGATCGGAGCCGGATAGACGCCGAAGAGGATCGTCAGGGCGATCAGCGGATACAGAATCAGCTGTTCACGCGGCGACAGATCGAAAAGCTTCTTCAGGTTTTCCTTCTCCAGCGCGCCGAAAATGACGCGACGGTAGAGCCAGAGCGCATAGGCAGCCGAAAGGATGACGCCGGTGGCGGCAAAGAGCGCAACCCAGGTGTTGGCGCGGAAGACGCCGATCAAGGTCAGGAATTCGCCGATGAAGCCGGAGGTGCCGGGAAGACCGACATTGGCCATCGTGAAAACCATCATCGCGACGGCGTATTTCGGCATGTTGTTGACCAGGCCGCCGTAAGCCGCGATCTCGCGGGTATGGGTCCGGTCGTAGATCACGCCGACGCAGAGGAAGAGTGCACCCGAGACGATGCCGTGCGACAGCATCTGGAAGATCGCACCCTGAACGCCCTGCTGGTTCGCCGCGAAGATACCCATCGTCACATAACCCATGTGGGCAACGGACGAGTAGGCGATCAGCTTCTTGATGTCTTCCTGCATCAGCGCCACCAGCGAGGTGTAGATGATAGCGATGACGGACAAGGCGAAGACGAGCGGCGCGAAATATTCCGACGCATTCGGGAACATGCCGAGCGAGAAACGGATGAGACCGTAACCGCCAAGCTTCAGGAGGACGCCAGCCAGGATGACCGAACCTGCCGTCGGCGCCTGAACGTGCGCGTCGGGAAGCCAGGTATGGACCGGCCACATCGGCATCTTCACCGCGAAGGAGGCGAAGAAGGCCAACCATAGCCAGGTCTGCATCTGCGGCGGGAACTTATAGGCCAGAAGAGTCGTGATGTCGGTTGAGCCGGCCTGCCAATACATCGCCATGATGGCAAGCAGCATGAGCACCGAGCCGAGCAGCGTGTAGAGGAAGAACTTATAGCTGGCGTAGACGCGATCCTTGCCGCCCCAGACGCCGATGATCAGGAACATCGGGATGAGGCCGGCTTCGAAGAAGACGTAGAACAGCACGATGTCCAGCGACACGAACACGCCGATCATCATCGTCTCGAGGACGAGGAAGGCGATCATGTAGTCCTTCAGGCGCTTCTCAACCGAGAGCCAGCTTGCGAGCACGCAGAAGGGCATCAGGAAGGTCGACAGGATGACGAACAGCATCGATATGCCGTCGACGCCCATGTGATAGCTGATGCCGCTGGTCAGCCATTCATGCTTTTCGACCATCTGGAAGCCCGGATTCGCATTGTCGAACCAGATCCAGACGAACAGCGATACGATGAAGGTGAAGACAGTCGTCGCCAGCGAAATGTTCAGGATGTTGCGGCGGCCGTTGGGGCCGTCATCCCGCGTGAACAGCAGGAGAAGGACGCCCACCAGCGGCAGGAACGTGACCGTTGAAAGAATAGGCCAATCGGTCATCAGAGGGAACTCCCGAGCATCATCCAGGTAACGAGGGCTGCAATACCGAGCAGCATCGCGAAGGCATAGTGATAGAGGTAGCCGGTCTGCAGACGCACGACGCGGTTGGTGACATCGACGACGCGGGCGGCAATGCCGTTCGGGCCGATGGTGTCGATGACCCCGACGTCACCCTTCTTCCACAGGAAGCGGCCAAGCGCCTTGGCGGAGCGGACGAAGAGGAAGTCGTAGAGCTCGTCGAAGTACCACTTGTTCAGCAGGAACTCGTAGAGCGGACGCTGCTGCTGAGCGAGCCTGCGCGGCGTTTCTGGCGACTTGATGTAGAAATACCAAGCGACCACGAAGCCGACGATCATCGCGATGAACGGGCTGAGTTCGACCCAATGCGGAGCATGTTCCATCTCCTCGAGGATCTTGTTGTCCGGCAGCGTGAACAGCGCGTGCTTCCAGAATTCTTCATAGTCGTGACCGACGAAGTAGTCGTGGAAGTACCAGCCGGCAAAGACGGCGCCGATGGCCAGCAGATAGAGCGGGATCAGCATGACGTTCGGCGATTCATGCACATGATGCATGACTTCGTGCGAAGCGCGCGGCTTGCCGAAGAAGGTCATGAAGATCAGACGCCAGGAGTAGAAGCTGGTGAACAGAGCGGCGATAACCAGCAGCGTGAAGGCAAAGCCCGAGGCCGGGTTATGCGACGTGTAGGAAGCCGCGATGATCGCATCCTTCGAGAAGAAGCCTGCAAAGCCGATCGGCGAAAACGGAATGCCGACACCGGTGATCGCCAGCGTGCCGATGATCATCATCCAGTAGGTCTTCTTGATGTGCGTACGCAGTCCACCCATATGGCGCATGTCCTGCTCACCATCGACGGCATGGATGACCGAGCCGGCGCAAAGGAAAAGGAGAGCCTTGAAGAAGGCATGCGTGAACAGATGGAAGATAGCCGCACCATAGGCACCGACGCCGAGGGCCACGAACATGTAGCCGAGCTGCGAACAGGTCGAGTAGGCAATGACGCGCTTGATGTCGTTCTGCACGAGGCCGACGGTCGCCGCGAAGAAGGCGGTGATCGCGCCAATGATGGTGACGAAGGTCAGCGCATCCTGCGACAGTTCGAAGATCGGCGACATGCGGGCGACGAGAAAGACGCCGGCTGTGACCATGGTTGCGGCATGAATGAGTGCCGAAACCGGAGTCGGGCCTTCCATGGCGTCCGGAAGCCAGGTGTGCAACAGGAACTGTGCCGACTTACCCATCGCGCCCATGAAGAGCAGCAGGCAGACGCCTGTCAGCGCATGGCCGCGATCAAGATGCAAGCCGAAGAGGTTGAGGACGATATCACCAGGCTGGCCGCCCTGCCCTGCGGCAAAGCTCTGGGCATTGCCGAAGATCACATCGAAATTGATGGAGCCGAAGAGGACGAAAACGCCGGCGATGCCGAGGACGAAGCCGAAGTCGCCGACGCGGTTGACGATGAAGGCCTTCATCGCCGCAGCCGATGCGGACGGCTTCTTGAACCAGAAGCCGATCAGCAGATAGGAGGCCAGACCAACGCCTTCCCAGCCGAAGAACATCTGGGCAAGATTGTCGGAGGTCACCAGCATCAGCATGGCGAAGGTAAAGAGCGAGAGATAGGCAAAGAAGCGCGGACGATGCGGATCGTGATGCATGTAACCGATCGAGTAGACGTGAACCAAGGTCGAAACCGAGTTCACGACGATCAGCATCACCGAGGTCAGCGTGTCGACGCGCAACGACCAGGAAACGTCGATACCGCCGGACTGGATCCAGCGCAGGACTTCAATCTTGATCGGGCCGTCTGTGTGGCCGAGCGCCACCGTGAAGAAAACAATCCATGACAGCACCGCAGCGATGATCATCAGACCTGTGGTGACGTATTCCGAAGCCTTGGCGCCGATCGCACGGCCGAAAAGGCCGGCGATGATCGCGCCAATCAGCGGAAGAAAGACGATAGCCTTATATAAAAACATAGCTGTATCAGCCCTTCATCACGTTGACGTCTTCGACCGCGATGGAGCCGCGGTTACGGTAGAAGACGACGAGAATTGCAAGACCGATCGCGGCTTCAGCCGCGGCGACGGTCAAAATGAACAGAGCGAAGACCTGGCCGACGATGTCGTTGAGGAACGACGAGAAGGCGACCATGTTGATGTTGACCGCGAGCAAAATGAGCTCGACCGACATCAGGATGATTATGACGTTCTTTCGGTTGAGAAAGATACCGAAGACGCCGAGCACGAAGAGGATGGCGCTAACCGTCAGGTAGTGGGAAAGTCCGATGACCATGTTCTTGTTCCTTTGATCCTCGTGCCTCGCCTCAGACGCCCTGCCCCGGCTTGACCTTGACCACCTCGACGGCGGTCGCGGGCGTGCGGGCGACCTGTTGGGAAATATTCTGGCGCTTGATGTGCGTGCGATGCTTCAGCGTCAGCACAATTGCGCCGATCATCGCGACCAGCAGAACAAGGCCGGCGATCTCGAAGAAGTAGACGTAGTTGGTATAGAGCACGTCGCCGAGGGCGGCGGTATTGGTGCGGGTCGTCACAGCCGGGATCGGCATGGCGACCGTCTTGGCGATCGATGGCGAGATCACGCTGCCGCCGATGACGACGATCAGTTCGGCGGCGAGGATGACGCCGATCAAAGCGCCGATCGGTGCATATTCCAGAATGCCGGCCCTGAGCTCCGAGAAATCGATATCGAGCATCATGACGACGAAAAGGAAGAGAACCGCCACGGCGCCGACATAAACGACCAGCAGGATCATCGCCAGGAATTCAGCCCCCATCAGCAGGAAGAGGCCGGCCGCGTTAAAGAAAACCAGGATGAGGAACAGGACCGAATGGACCGGATTCCTCGCCGAGATGACCATGAACGCCGACGCCACAGCGACAAAGGCGAAGATGTAGAAAAAAAGAGCCTGCAGACCCATGTTGGTGCCTTTTTCGTCTTCCCCCGGGCAGCGAGGTGTTTCCCCTGCCCGATGGAGCTCGGTTGGACGCATGTCCGACAAAGCTCCGGTCTAGATTCAACCACGACGGCGACAATCGTGCCGCCCGTCACGGCATATTCAACACTCCGCTCAGCGGTACGGCGAATCCAGCGCGATGTTGTGCGCGATTTCGCGTTCCCAGCGGTCGCCATTATCCAAAAGCCGCGCCTTGTCGAAGTAGAGTTCTTCGCGGGTTTCGGTGGCGAATTCGAAGTTCGGCCCTTCGACGATCGCGTCGACCGGGCAAGCCTCCTGGCAGAAGCCGCAATAAATGCACTTCACCATGTCGATATCGTAACGCACCGTGCGGCGGGTACCGTCATTGCGGCGTGGGCCAGCTTCGATGGTGATGGCCTGGGCAGGACAGATGGCTTCGCAAAGCTTGCAGGCGATGCAGCGCTCTTCGCCGTTGGGATAACGGCGCAGTGCATGCTCACCACGGAAGCGCGGGCTGACCGGCCCCTTTTCGAAGGGGTAATTGATCGTTGCCTTCTGCTTGAAGAAGTAACGCATCGACAAAAAGAATGCGCCGACAAATTCCTTAAGGAACAGCGAGCTGACGGCGTTGGAAACTCCGGCCATCTTCAACCTCCAAATCTGCTTGAAGCGAGGATCGACATGGTCATGCCCATCCCGTCAGCTTCAGCACGAATGCAACAATAACGACCATGGCGAGCGACAGCGGCAGGAAAACCTTCCAGCCAAGGCGCATGAGCTGGTCATAGCGGTAGCGCGGCACGAAAGCCTTGACCATCGCGAACATGAAGAACACCAGGCACGACTTCAGCAGGAACCAGATGATGCCGGGAACCCAATTCAGGATCCAGATATCGACCGGGGGCAACCAGCCACCGAGGAAGAGGATCGTGGTGAGCGAGCACATCAAAACGACGGCCGCGTATTCGCCGAGCATGAACATCATGTAGGGCGAAGAACCGTATTCGACCATGAAGCCGGCAACCAGTTCCGATTCCGCTTCCGGAAGGTCGAAGGGAGGACGGTTCGTTTCAGCGAGCGCCGAGATGAAGAACACGATGAACATCGGGAACAGCGACAGCCAGTGCCAGTCGAGGAACGAGGCCGGCAGGCCGAGCTTGGTGCCGAGGCCCGTCTGCTGCGACAGCACGATGTCGGTCAGGTTCAGCGAACCGACGCAAAGCAGGACGGTAACGATGACGAGGCCGATCGAGACTTCGTAGGATACCATCTGTGCGGCCGAACGCAGCGCGCCGAGGAACGGATACTTCGAGTTCGAAGCCCAGCCGCCCATGATGATACCGTACACTTCAAGCGACGAAATCGCGAGGATGTAAAGGATACCGACGTTGATGTCGGCGACGACCCAGTTCTGAGCCACCGGCACGACCGCCCAGGTGGACAGCGCCAGCACCACGGAAACCAACGGTGCCAGCAGGAACACGGTCTTGTTGGCGCCGGCCGGGATGATCGGCTCCTTGAACATGAATTTCAGGAGGTCGGCGAAGGACTGGAACAGGCCGAAGGGACCGACGACGTTCGGGCCGCGGCGCAGCTGAACCGCCGCCCAGATCTTGCGGTCGGCAAGCAGAATATAGGCGATGAAAACCAGCAGGCAGACCAGGAGCAGCAAAGACTGGCCGATCATGATCAGCGCCGGCCAGAGATAGGTCGAAACGAATGAATCCATAGTCCTCTGCCCTTACTCTGCCGCAGCCTGGAAATTGTTGCGGGCCAATGCCGAGCACTCGGCCATGACAGCCGAGGCGCGCGCTATCGGGTTCGTCAAATAGAAGTCTTTGATCGGCGAAGCAAATGCCGATTTGCCCATCGCACCGGCTTTTTTCGCAAGTGCGGCAATTTGGGCGCTATCGGCTTCGGCAATCTCGTCGATGCCGGCGAAATGCGGGAAGGCTGCATAGAGCTTCGCACGCAATTCTCTCAGCGAATCAAAGGGAAGCTTCTTTCCGAGCACGTCGGAAAGAGCACGAATGACAGCCCAGTCCTCGCGAGCGTCGCCCGGTGCGAAACCGGCGCGGTTGCTCATCTGGACGCGGCCTTCGGTGTTGACCCAGGTGCCCGACTTTTCGGTGTAGGCAGCAGCCGGGAGAATGACGTCGGCGCTCTGCGCGCCATTGTCACCATGCGAACCGATATAAACAGTGAACTTCGCGCCCTTGCGGCTGAAGTCGAGCTCATCGGCGCCGAGCAGGAAGAGAACGTCCATCGACGACAGCATCGCAGCCGCATCGACGCCCTTTGCGCCGGGAACGAAGCCGAGATCGAGGCCACCCACGCGGGACGCAGCCGTGTGCAGCACCGC
>NZ_JAELTU010000011.1 GCF_016429015.1 Rhizobium sp. ASV20 | reverse complement strand
CCTATCGATCGGGCCGAACCGAGACCTGGACGAAGTCCAAGTGCCGGGCCGGCCATGAAGTCGTGATCGGCGCCTATGCCAAGACCAACGGCAAGTTCCGGTCCCTATTGGTCGGCGTCTTCAGGGAGGGTCAATTCGTCTATGTCGGCCGGGTTGGAACCGGCTATGGTGCTAAAACGGTCGATGCGATTTTGCCGAGGCTCCGGAAGATCGAGGCCGAGAAATCGCCGTTCACGGGCGTCGGAGCGCCGAAGAAGGGTCCTGACATCGTCTGGGTCAAGCCCGAAGTGGTCGCCGAAATCCAATTCGCCGGCTGGACGACCGACGGCCTGGTCCGCCAAGCAGCCTTCAAGGGATTGCGCGAAGACAAGCCTGCGGGCGAAGTCGAGGCAGAAAAGCCGGCATCGCCGGCAAAGACCGACACGCCGACACCGGCGGTGACAAAGCCATCAAGACCGACGCGCGGCAAGAATGCCAAGGCCGAGGTGATGAGCGTGATGATCTCGAATCCGGACAAGCAACTCTGGCCGGATGCCAATGACGAGGACCCCGTGACCAAGGAAGATCTTGCCCGCTATTATGAAGCCGTTGGCCCATGGCTGATCGAGCATATCAGGGGACGGCCATGTTCCATCATCCGAGCGCCGGATGGCATCGGTGGCGAGCAATTCTTCCAGCGGCATGCGATGCCGGGAACCTCGAACCTGCTCGAACTGGTCAAGGTGTTCGGAGACAAGAAGCCCTACCTGCAGATTGATCGGGTAGAGGGCCTTGCTGCCATTGCCCAAATCGGCGGCGTCGAGCTGCATCCCTGGAATTGCGAACCGGGCAAGCCGGAGGTGCCAGGTCGCCTTGTCTTTGACCTCGATCCCGGTCCGGGCGTCGACTTCGCTGCCGTAGTCGAAGCCGCCCGAGAGATGCGCGACCGGCTGGAGGAATTTGGCCTCGTCAGCTTCTGCAAGTCAACCGGTGGCAAAGGCCTGCACGTCGTCACGCCGCTTTCCATGGCGAAGGGCAAGAAACTGACCTGGCCGCAGGCAAAAGGGTTTGCTCACGATGTCTGCGTGCACATGTCACGCGAAAATCCTGATCTCTATCTGATCAAGATGGCCAAGAATCAGCGACAGGGCCGAATCTTTCTGGATTACCTGCGCAACGACCGGATGGCGACGGCAGTCGCGCCGCTGTCGCCACGCGCGCGGCCGGGCGCCACGGTGTCGATGCCGCTCACCTGGAGCCAGGTGACGTCGGATCTCGATCCCAAGCGCTTCACCATCCGAACCGTGCCGGCGCTTCTGGCGAAGACCACGGCATGGCAGGACTACTGTGACGGACATCGGTCGCTGGAGCAGGCCATCAGGCGGCTGGCGAAGTCGATGAAACAGGCCGCATAATGTTCGGCGCTAATCAGAAAGCGCAGTGACGAACAATCGCTCTGAGGACGAACTGAACCTCGTCAATGGACTGGTTCTGGCGTTAATGGGCGGAACGCCGGCGTCGAAACGATCGTAAGGCCTAAGCGCATGCCGCCACGTTAGTCCGTTTTGTCGTCTGTGTGGAGTGCAGCTGCTTTCACGGCCCTTCACCGCTGCCCCGGCTTGTCATTGCGGTGGCGATTGGCTTCGGCGCTCGTCAGTTTCGGCCGGGCGGTCTGACTTCCTTCTCCTGTTATCCCAATCGACCCCAAGCGGAATTCCATTCAACGCCTTCGACAAGTTCGACGAAGACAGGCTCACGGCTGTCGGCTTTGTGAGAGGCGGCCAGCATGAAGGCCGCTTCCGGCTCCATTTCCTCGCCGGGAAAGATCGTGTCGTCCGCATCTGTGTCCGCGACCTTGCGGACATACCCCCGAACCTGATCGCCGGAATGGTAGAACTTGATAACCAATGATCCCGTCGGAGCTGCACCGGGACGATATCGTCGGTAGTCGGGGTGTTCATCTGTAGCGCCGGTGTGACCGGCTCTGTACCAATGCGCGAGATCCTGACCCTGCGGACGACCCTCGTCTTCCCAGATCTGATATGCACGCAGCCTTCTCGTATCGTCATCGACGATGGCTCTCGTTTGTTGCTCGGCGACCTTCAGGACGACTTTGCCCCGGATGTGCCTTTCCTGGAGAGCCAATTGAGCTTCCGCTGCTTGGCGCAGCGCGAAGGTGCTGGCAACGGCGACCCTGATCTTGCCTTGATCGATCAACCAGGCGATCTCCCGCAACTGGTCGCCATTCGGCTGAGCGGTGTATCGTGCCGCCTGGATGTTCCGTTTTTTTGCCTGCGCCTTGTCTGGTTCCTGAAGCGTCGAGATCAACGCTCCTCCCGGCTTGACGACGCCGAAGCTACGCTCCTGTGTCTCGCCGCCGATCAGGTCGAATACCAAGTCCACAGGCGCAACCACGTCTTCAAACTTTTCCGTCTTGTAGTCGATCACCTGGTCGGCGCCGAGGTTGCTTACGAAGTCTTTATCTGACGACGACACGGTCGTCGCGACCCAGGCGCCCTTTGCCTTGGCCAACTGAATAGCAAAATGGCCGACCCCGCCTGCGCCGCCGTGAATGAGAACGCGTTGGCCCGCTTCGAGGCCACCATGATCGAACAGACCCTGCCACGCGGTGACGCCGGCCAGCGGCACGGCAGCCGCGCCGATCGCATCGAGCGATTGCGGCTTTGCAGCCACCTCATCAGGACGAGCCAGGACGAATTCCTCGTAACCGCCATGTTCCGGCGACAGAAACGCATAGACCTCGTCGCCGATCAGGAAACTTGTGACGTCGGAACCCGCAGCAGCGATCTCGCCGCAGACGTCTCGGCCAAGTACATAGGGAAGATCCGTTTCTGTAACGACCGGATATTTACCCTCGCGTATCTTCGCATCGACCGGATTGACGCTCGCGGCAAAAACCTTGATGACGACTTCGTTCGCGGCGGGTGTCGGCCGATCGATTTCCTCGATCGTCATGACTTCCGGACCGCCAAAGCGATGAATACGAACAGCTTGCATGACGGTTTTCCTTTGAGAGCTAAGATTTAGAACACACCATCGCATTTGATTTCCGAAAAATGTTGCTTGGTGGCGACCACGTTACGGCCTGTCACGATGGCCCGGAAAATCAGTGCCTCGGGTCCTTGCCAAAATCCTTGCGCAATTCGTTCTTTGCTCTGTCGAGTGTTGCCAATCTCGACGTCGACAGCTGCTTGCCGGCCCGATTGATATAGAAATTCAACATCGACATTGCGGATTGGAAAGGGCTGGCCTTGCGGCGATCGCTACGCTCGGCCGATGCCTTCAGCGAGTCGGCGATCTTCTTGGCGCTGCGCTGCTTGAAAACGCCACCTTTCAGATCCATCGCATCGCTGTTATCGGTCACATGCTGTGACCATTTCTGTTTGGATTTCTTGTTTGGCATGAGCGTTCCTCCACAGAAGAAACGGCGACACCGCCGGGACACGGTCTACTGTCAATGATGAACATGGTGCTCGTTGCGCTTGCGAGTGGCGGCTGCCTTTTTGGCCGAGGCCGAACGCTCTTCCTTGCTCCGCGATGCGGAAGATGCGCCACCCTTTCGTCCACCCTTTTCAGACGACGCATGATTGTCGGTATGGCCACGTCCGGAGCCCGATTTCTTGCCACCCCCACTCTCCTTGTTGACGGTCGCCCAGGCGCGGCGTTCAGCTTCCTTCTCGGAAACACCGCGGTCTTCGTAACCTTCCTCGATATGTTCGGCCTTACGCTTCTGCTTGTCGGTATATGCGGATTTGTCGCCTTGGGGCATGGAACAGCTCCTCTTGTTTGGATCAAACAAGGAAAACGCCAAGCCTCGCGGCAATGTTCCTGGCGGAAGGGCTGTGGCAGGGACTTTTTCAGACGCGGGGCTGCCGTTATAGATAGGATCGCGAGGCAGAGGCCTGAAATGAGCAGGCTGACTTTCTCGCGACATTGCGTCGTGAGGCGACGATGAGGCCGTCTGCGGCGGTGTCGGCGGAAACCAACAGTCGAGCCGCCGCTTCGATCGCCGTCAGCCAGGCTTCTCACTGCAATCATGTCGGCACGGCTGCACGCGGCCGCTAGGCCCCGAAGCACCTTTGCAGACCGATGCCCTTGGCTTTCGCCATCAATGCGCGCCGCCCCTTCAGGCCGGGGAGGCCGCGACGGCGACCAGGCGCACGATCTTATAGCCGCGGCGGGTTAAGATGACCTCATCTCCTGCTTCGGCTCGCTTCACCAATTCAGTGAGTTTGCCCTTTCGCGACGCTGACAGACACGCGCATCACCGAGACTTCTTTAAGCTTTCCCATGGAGTTCTCTCAGGAGATGGTCGATGACTTGAGCCAGGCTAGGGTCGCGGGCGGACCCGTGGCGAGGGCAGTCCGGAAGGCCCCCCAAATCGGCGATCCCGATCGGGCAATGCCGGTATCTGTTACTGGGGAATTTCAGATGAATGGGTCTTCGTATCATGGATGATCGGTCTGAACCGGTTCCAGACCAAAGCTGGCAGCCAACTTATCCTAGCTGTAAAGCGACTTCAGCTTAGCGCGCTGGCTACTCGACATATTCTGAGGGAAGTCGTTGAACGCCCAGAACATCGCAATTTTCTCGAGCTGCGTTGGATTGACCATACCGTATCGAAACAAGCCGATCAGCCCCCCGGCAAAAGCTTCACGGCTATAGTCGGTATCATCGAACCAGTATTGAGCGGTAACGGTGTCGAATATTCGTTTCAGAATTTCAATTTCCTTTTGCGACAGCTCGCCTTTTGCGAGACGTATCAATCTTTCCATAATATCCCCTGCCGCGGGCTCGTTGGACAAGCCATGATATGAGCGATAACGGTTCCCATGAGATCGAGGATTGCGGGTGATTGCCTCAGCCGCTGGTGCGGTCCAAGTGGCGGTGCTTTACCGCGCCATGTCGTGCGGCCGGCGCGCCGAACTACGTCCTTCCAATGAGTCATCAGTCGTCCCCGTGCCGCGATTGGCGAATAACAACTTTTGGAGGAGGCCAATGTTCCCGCTGCGCACGCAAAGCGTCATAGGTACGTAAGTGAGCCCAATTTGGCGGCTCAAATGGCAAGCATTGAACGACAGAGCCGGGAGGCATGCTGCTTGATCAAACTCCGCGCCCCGATCACCCGGCTTGATCATCAGCTGTTTGCCGGACCCGAGAGATATGGAGTGCGCGGATCGGAGCAGGGCTCTCCTTGCGCCCGCTCGACCCTTTTGCCCCTCCGTGAAAAGCTGAGCGCAAGGAGCGGAGGCAGTCGGTCCCGCTTCCCCTGCGGGAAACGATGTTGAAGCTCCTGCGGCTGCCTTTGTTCCGCTCCTTGCGGGCCGAGAATTCCCGAAATCCCGGCCTGCGGCCGTCGCTCATGCTGATTTCTCCGATGCTCTCCGTTTTTCCAGGCGTGCGCTTGCCCGCAAGCGAACATTTGACGAATGCTTGTCGGCAGGCTGCCAACCCCATCCGATCACCAATTCCGTTCCGGACCGCTTCGATTGGTTTGCCCCTGACATCGCCACGCAGGTCGGTCAAGTGGCCAGTGAAGCCGGTTGATCTTTCGCGCCAGCCACTTGACAGTCCCGTTGGGAGCCGAGGGGCCGGCTTTAGCGCCCGCCGTCTGTCCCGGGGAGTGTCAGAGGCCATTCTCCGGGAAGATCGGGGAGGCGTCGCCCGAAGGGAGCTCGCCCGTCGGGGTGGCAACGCGAAACGTGGGAGAGACACAATGAGCATCTATGCCGAGACAGCACGTTTCGGCACAGGCCGCGCACTGACCGAAACCGAATGCGTTGGCTTTTTTACCCTAATTGCCGGGAGCCCAAGTCTCTCAGGATGCTGGTTCGTTGTTGGCTCTCATCGCGGTGTCGACCGGTTTGCTCATCAGCCGCAATTGACTGCCACGCAGGTGTTGCAGCCGCCGGAACCACCTTGAGTTGATCTGAAGTCGGTATTCTGCAGGCGCCTGTTTGCCCTGAGATCGGACGTTCTCGTAGCGCAATTTATTGGCGTTCTCTTCCCCCGTTCGACTTTCATCTCCATGGTTGGGCAACACAGCTTGGGCCTGTCGAGACGTGGTCCGCCGATATCACAGCTATCTGGACAGCAGTTCTGCCAGCGTCTCGCTCAGGACCTCCGGCGTGGTAGGCTTGCTCAGCCATCTACCGTTGGCGAACGAGGGCTCGTCGACGTCCGCTCCGGAAAAAAGACGAAGGGCACATGCGCGGCCACGAGCCTATCGACAACATCCGTGCAGATCCCGTCGTTCAGCCGCGGGTCTACAACCGCCAGATCCGGCCTGTTCAACTCGAGCCATGCGAGCGCATCGCCACGCGTGTCGAACGACACCACCGACACTGCGCCGATTTCACGCAGCATCTCCTCGAGATCCAATATTATGAACGGCTCGTCTTCGAGGACGAGCACCCGTCCGAGATTGATCTTCCTTCCCATGCTTGCGACCCTACGTCCGGTCCTCGTTTCGCGCAAGTGACGGTTCCACGACCGCCGGACCTGCCCGCGCCCCATCTTCGACGATGACGCGCGGCTTGCCTGCTGCTTCCCCCTTCAGATCGGCGCCACAGAATATCGCTATCGCAGCAGCCCATCGACGTCGAACTCGTCCCAGCCACGCAGGTCATTGGCGGCGGCATCAATCTGGTTCTCGGCCGTTTTTGGCTGTTTCGCGGCCGTCCTAAGCGAACGGGAAATCTTCGCCCGGTAGGAGGCCTGCCGCCTATTCTCTGCTCTCGCGGCAATGTCCTCTTCGCGCCATTCATCAACGGCCCCCCGGTCAAGCAGATCTTCCACTACGCGGGGGTCAAAGACATGGAAGGTGATTTGCCTCGCGCGGCCGCTCAGACGCACCGTCCGCGTTCCCGCACTGGGCAGACGGCCGTCCTTCAGCCAGCGATGCCGTTCGCCTGCGGACATGCCGAGAATATCCTGAATTTCGCGAGGAATGACCGGCAAGCTTTCGATCCCGTCCAGCGCCCGGGTGACGGCTGCTATGGTCGAGGTGAATTCGTCAGCGCAGTCTTCTGCCATCCCCAACACGAGAGCCATGCCGCTTACATCGAGAGATTTCCGGACGTTCAAGGGCAGACGCGCCCGGACTTCCAAAAGAATGCCCTTGGCACGGACGGACGAGCCGAATGTGACGGTGGGCGATAATGTCCAGGTTTCCACGAGTGCGGGAGTAATGATGATTTTTCGTTTCGGCATCAAGCTTAGATGGGTTTGGCGTTGCTTGGGATCAACAAGGAAACGCAGTCGCTCCGACTGGTGCTGCAGATCGCTCCAACAAAAAGGCCGGGGCCGATCCGCACCGACCTTCTTGACGTCGCTTCTCACATGAGCGCCAGTCCATCCGCGGTCAAAGGCAGAAAACGACGTCGGCTATCGCGAACGTCCTCTTGGGCGCTCGTCAGCGATGCGTGTCCTCCACACATGGGCACTGGTTGTGGTTGGTCAGGCGCTGCGCGCCTATTCGGGATGTTTTCCTTCGGCGAACTCTTCCACGATCTTCGCGCAAAAAGCCGAAAGGTCGTCCGGCTTTCGGCTCGTGACCAGGCCCCTGTCCGTTACGACTTCCTGATCGACCCAGGTGCCTCCGGCGTTTTCAATGTCTTTGCGGATCGACGAGTAGGAGGTGACGGTGCGGCCTTCAAGGACGCCGGCCTCGACGAGAAGCCACGGACCGTGGCAAATTACCCCGAGGGGCTTCGCTTGTTCGAAAAACGACCGGACGAACGAGACGATATCAGCGTCCGCCCGTAGTTTGTCGGCGCCGACCGTTCCGCCTGGGATGACGAGCCCGTCGAAGTCGCTGGCGCTCAGATCCTTCACTGTTTTGTCGACGGCATAGCTGCCGCCCGGATCGAGATCCCCGTTGTTCGTCTTGGCCTCGCCAGCCTTAATGCCGACCACCGTCACGGTCGCGCCTGCGGCCTCGACCGCGTCCTTGGGCCTTCTGAATTCGGGCTCCTCGGTGCCGCGAGGCGCGATGAGGAGGGCGATCTTCTTCCCTTCGAGGGTCATGGATTTCTCCTAAACTGATTGAGGTTGCGACGGGAACGTCGAAGATCAAACCTTCAGGTTGGATCTAAGTTCCTCAATTCGGTTTCGGTTCTGGCATGCCCGTCGAAGAGCCGACCGAGGGCGGCATGAAGTAGATCCTTGCGCAGGTAGGATCGCAATCGCAGACATCATGGGAAACGCCGCACTTCTCAACGCGATAAAGGCGAAGGAAGACGACACGCTCCCGGATCTACGAACGAGTGATCCGGGGGCGCAAGGATCGCGTCGAAGACATTCCCTATGGAGGCTCTCAGGGCGTGAAGAGGCTTCACCTCTGAGTGGAGACCGCCGCGCACAAGCTTTGATCTTGAAGATCATCGTCGCAGTGATCATTTAAGAATGACCACCCGAACCAACGACAGCCCGTCGCCGCGAAATGACTTCGCGTGCCCGCGGCTGTCCGGGTGAACGAGGGCGCTCCCCAGGACGGGTTGAGCGCCCTCGGCATGTCCGATACCCCGAAAGCCAGTTTAACGCCAGCCGTCATCACCTGACGCCGGCCGCGGCTGTTCATGGCCACTCCCTCAGGGAGGACGCTGCGTTCGGTCAGATCGGCGGATGTCTCTGCGTGACCGCCGTCAGGGCGAACCGAAAGTTCAGAGCAAATGTGCGCTGCCTCTGGCGTGACTGCATCCCCAAGAGGGTGCCGGAGCCGATACGGCTGCGCGCTCGTTTCAGTCTCGGGGCGAGCATCAATTGGCCGGAACAATATTGCAATCCGGCGGTTGATCATGAGGTGAATCAAGGAGAATACGCAAATGCGAACGACAATTGTTGCCCTTACGGCCGCCATTACCATCGGAGCTGCTTTGCCAGCTTTGGCGGAGGAGGTAATCGTTGACGGGCCATCCTATGATCAAGGCTATCGTCACCACCGTCATCACAGGCCTTACGTCGCACTAGACGATCGGGGCATCGCTATCGGATCGGTTCCCGATCGTCACTATCGCGATAGTGATCGCGGCCGATGCATGACAAGGAGCGTCACGCGCACAGACGAAAACGGCGATCAAGTCACCAAAACGATGAGGCGCTGTGAATAACTGCGGGTTCAACAATCGGCCGCCCTCGTCGGATGTCGGCGGCACGACGCCAAAGCAATGCGGTCAAACCCGTGCAAATCTGCTGACAGGACTTGCAAGCTCTCTTCGGTACCTATGAATTTTGATATCGGGAGAAGCTCTACGGGGCCGCGCGTAGCGACGCTCGTTTTGGCGTTGCGCCCAGCCAAGGGGAAATCGAAGATTGCCGCGTGAGTGGCGGATCCTATTCAACTCCAGGAATGGGCGTTCCACAGAAGGAAAACACATGGAAGCGTCGATGAGCGAGAGGCAATTGGAGGAATTCGCGTCGACGAAACGCAAAGGCAAGGCCACGCATGCCTAATCCCGTTCCCGCGGAAAGCAATTGAAAGCAATTGATGGATCTGGAGGAGATCACCATGACCGAGAAGAAGATCGTCGAGGTGAAAGTCGTCACGGATGACGGTAAAGCAGTGCCGATCGGCATTATGAACGCCAACCAGGCGACTGAACTGTCAGACGATCTCGAGGTTGTCGTCTCCCGCTCAGACGAGGCAGGTGCGGCTGACAGCGCTGTTGGGCAGAACCAATCGCCGCTGGCCGACCACAACAATGCGTATCGCAAATTTCCCCGACCCTCCACCGATGTCGGGGCCCAGCGTGTGACAGAGGCGGAGACTATCGCCCGAGAGACAATTGACGGTCTCATCGCTTCTGCCAACGAGGCCGGCTGGGGTACGGATGAAATTATCGCCGCGTTCCTCACGGCAACGAGGTCCCTTCAGCAAGCGCTGAGAGCCGACCCTGATCCCGCTGACGATCCAGATGGCTGTAACGTTGCTGATGAGCAAATCGGTCACGGCGAGCAATATGACTAGATGACTGGGTAATGGGTCAATCGGGCGTTGGAAAACGCTTCGCCGATTTTCAGTTTTGGCGCCCGCGACCCCGCTCACCAAGGAGTCTGAGGGATTTCAGGGCAACGGCTTATCAACTGTCTCTTTGCCAATTGTCAAACGGCCCGGACGACAGACTTATCCAAAGACAAGTTTGATCTTGCTCAGCTGACCTTCTGTTCGTTGCCGTCGTCCCATTGTTGCGAAGCTTGGCTTTGCGAAGGGCCTTGTCCACACGGCTCGTTCGATTGCATCATTCACCTCCACTCCCGGTCGGTTTAGGCCGACTTATCCTTTCAAGCATCGGTCATCGTCCTCAAGCGTACGATTGGAGCCGGTCTGGAACTTTCGGATGCTCTCATAGTTTTCAGTCGCGAACGAATGTCGGAGGTTGCAATGAGGTCAGCGGTAGCCCTTGTCACTGGAGCCGGATCCGGAATCGGGAGGGCGGCAGCGCTGGCCCTAGCAAGAGACGGCCTTTCAGTCGGCGCACTCGGACATACCAGAGGTGAAATCTCGTCCACGGTTGAGGAGATTGAGAATGCTGGCGGTGAAGCCGTCGCACTTCTTGCCGATATCTCCGATGAGCGTCAGATGGCAGAGGCTGTCAGGCGCCTCGTCGCGAGGTTTGGCAGACTCGACGTTGTTGTCGCCAATGCAGGCATTAACGGCGTATGGGCGCCGATCGACGATTTAACGCTTGCTGAATGGAACGATACGATCTCCGTCAACCTGACCGGGACCTTTCTGACCATCCGCACGACCGTGCCGGAATTGAAACGCGCAGGCGGCGGATCCATCATCGTTATCTCGTCCATCAACGGCACGCGCACATTCACGACGCCGGGTGCAACGGCCTACACGGCGACAAAAGCCGCTCAGCTCGCGATGGTCCAGCAACTCGCCCTGGAGCTCGCCCGCCACCATATTCGCATCAATGCCGTCTGCCAAGGCGAGATTGAAACCAGTATCGATGCCAATACCCGCCTGCGCAAAGAGAAGGAGACCGCGATCCCTGTTGTTTGGCCCGAAGGCCAGGTGCCGATCAGCGGAGGTCGGCCGGGTCGCAGCGAGGATGTCGCCGATGTGATCGGCTTCCTGGCTTCCGACAGGTCTCGCCACGTCACCGGTTCGCCCATCTGGGTCGATGGCGGACAGGGGCTGCTCCGTTAGGGATATAATTTTCAAAAGACGGGATGATGTTGTGACTTACTATGCGTTTGGTCCCGTGGTCCACGAGGACGGTGTCGAGTTCCGGCTTTGGGCTCCGCTTAAGGACAGAGTCCTTGTGCGTCTGGGCGGACGCGAGCCGGAACCGATGGAGCGAAGCAGCGACGGCTGGCACCGTCGCCGGATAAGCGGCACAGAGCCTGGCTGCCGTTACACGTTCCTGTTGGCGAACGGTTGCGAGGTGCCGGACCTTGGCTCGCGATATCAGCCTCAAGACGTGCATGGTCCGAGCGAAGTCATCGATCTGACGCGATACCACTGGAAGACTGACGCATGGTCCGGTCGTCCCTGGGAAGAAAAGGTTGTCTACGAGCTGCATATTGGCTCGTTCACATCGGCAGGAACGTTCCAGGCTGTGCTCGGAAGGCTCGATCATCTGGCGCGTCTTGGTGTCACGGCCCTTCAAATCATGCCGGTAAGCGACTTCCCGGGCCGCTACAACTGGGGTTATGATGGTGTCCTTCCCTATGCTCCCGATAGTAGCTATGGCCGTCCTGAAGACTTCATGGCTTTGGTGGATGCCGCCCACGAGCGTGGCATCAGCGTCTTCCTGGACGTCGTCTACAATCACTTCGGCCCCGATGGAAACTACCTTCCAACCTATGCGCCGCTGTTTACCGAAGACCACAAGACGCCGTGGGGCAACGGCATCAATTATGATGGTGACGGATCAACAGCCGTCCGTGAATTTGTCATCCAGAACGCGATTTACTGGATTAAGGAATTCAGGTTGGACGGGCTGCGCCTCGACGCGGTACACGCCATCAAGGACGACAGCCAGGAACATCTTCTCCAGGAGCTCGCCCGCCGGGTGCGTAGCGCTGCGGGTCCTCGGCATGTTCATCTCATTGTGGAGAATGAAAACAATGACAGCGATCTGCTGAGGCGAGACGAAACCGGAAGGGCAACCCGCTTCACCGCGCAGTGGAACGATGATGTTCATCACCTCCTGCATGTCGCCGCAACCGGCGAAACCTTTGGCTACTACTAGGACTACGCCGATGAGACTGGTAAGGTTGGCCGGGCACTTGCGGAGGGTTTCGTCTTTCAAGGGGAGCATATGCCCTATCGCGGTGGAAGCCGCGGTAAGCCGACGGTTGATCTACCGCCGACCGCCTTCATCTCTTTCATCCAGAACCATGATCAGATCGGCAATCGCGCGCGAGGCGATCGAATGACGAGCTATAGAGCGCGGGAGGCGCTTAAAGCGGTGACCGCAGTTTATCTGCTGTCTCCGCAAATCCCCATGCTGTTCATGGGCGAAGAGTGGGGCGCACAAGAGCCGTTCCCCTATTTTTGCGACTTCGATGAAGATCTGAACGAGAAGGTGAGAAAGGGACGGCGCGAAGAGTTGTCGCGTCTTCCCGGATTTGATGCGCGCGACCTGCTTGATCCTACGGCGATGTCAACGTTCAACGCGGCAAAACTCGATTGGTCTCATCTCGCTGGATCGGATGGCACCGAGATGCTCGCCTTTTATCGATCGCTGCTTGTTTTGCGGCATCAGCGGATCGTACCCCTGCTGAAGGGCATCGCAGGGGGCTGCGGTTCCTTCCGCCAGCATGGCACCGTGACAGCTGTCGAATGGATAATGAAAGGTGGCGCAACGCTGAACTTGCTTGCAAACCTCTCAGCCGAGCCAGCGAGCATTCCGCAAACGCCATTAGGCGACGTGGTTTTTTCGCTCGGGTCAAGCGTTGGCGATATTTGGTCGGCCTTACGCTTCGAACTTAGCAAAACCAGAGACGACCTCCTTTGAGAAAGTGGCGCTCCCTTGACTTCACATCTCGACCGACTGGCCAAAGAGCATGGAATCAGCCTCACAAGGCCAAGCCCCGACAACACGGAGGTGCCAATTGCCAACGGCGTTAAACGCAAGGTTCTTGCCGCGTTCGGTGTCGCGGCGGACGGCGGCATTCGGACCCTTGCGGGGCAGGACAAAAGAAAAAGCCAGTCCACCACAATCATCCCGCAATCCTTTGTCCCGGGATTTCTGCAGTCAGATCGAGTGTGGGGCATCAGCCTGCAGCTTTACGAGCTGCGATCGGAGCGCAACTGGGGCATCGGCGACTTCGAAGACCTGATCGTCATGGTTCGTATTGCCGGCTCCCTCGGTGCTGACTTCGTCGGCCTAAACCCGCTGCACGCGCCATTCCTGGCCGATCCGGATCGGTGCAGCCCGTACGAACCATCGAACCGGCAAATGCTCAATCCTCTCTATATCGCGGTCGACAAGATCGCCAACTTCGAAAGCAATCCGGACGTCGAGAGGCAGTTGAAGGAGTTACGATCCACCGATCTTGTCGACTATTCTGGCGTTGCCGAAGCCAAGATAAAGGCATTGCGCGATCTCTGGCGAACATGGACAACGTCCACGGATCGTCATTCGAAGGATCAGCAAGAGTTCGACGCCTTCGTTCACATGGGCGGCGACATCTTACGGCGACACGCGCTGTTCGAAGCCCTGTCGGCATTTATGGGCGAACAGGGAATTGGCACCGGCTGGAGGTCGTGGCCCGCCGCGTATCAGCTGCCGGAATGTGCTGAAGTCGTGACCTTTGCCAACGAACATTCGGACGCGATCGATTTTCACATGTGGGTGCAATGGCTTTGCCATCAGCAACTGACCCGCGCGGCCGAGGCTGCGCATGAAGCAGGTCTGCGTATTGGGCTTTATCTCGATCTGGCTGTTGGCGAAGCAGTCGACGGCTCTGCGAGTTGGAGTGAGCGTGGCGCCTATGTTTTTAAGGCGACGGTCGGCAGTCCCCCGGATCCCTTCGCGCCACAGGGTCAGGACTGGCATCTGGCAGCTTTCCATCCGGAGGCGATCGCCTCGGGCGACGATGCGCCATATCGACGGCTGGTGGCGGCTGCGATGCGTTACGCAGGCGCCATTAGGATCGATCATGCGGCGGCTTTGCGCCGGCTGTTTCTCGTGCCGCTCGGCAGTGCGCCCGACGAGGGCGCCTATGTCGACTACCCGCAGAACGAGCTCCTGCAGATTCTGGCCGAGGCGTCGGCGAAATTCAAATGCCTGGTGATCGGCGAAGACCTGGGGATTCTTCCGGACGGGTTGCGGGAGGATCTCGCTGAATCGCGGATCCTTTCTTACCGCATATTGTCTTATGAGCGGGGTGAAGACGGCTTCAAGACCGCAGGCGCCTATCCGAGGCTGTCGCTCGCGTGTGTTTCCACCCACGACCATCAGACACTTGCCGGTTGGTGGCGTGGCGCGGACATCAAAGCCAGATCGGAGCACGGGATCGTTCCTCCCGATCTGACCCGGTCGCATGTCGAAGAGCGCCAGCATGAGCGGGAGGACCTAAAAGCGGCGCTGGAGCAGGAGAACACAGATCCGCCCAAACGCTTGCCTTCACCCACAGCAGGCGACGAGACACTGAAGGACCTGATCGTCAGCGCACATCGCTTCATCGCAAGAACCGCATCCGTACTGGCTGCGGTCCGACTGGCAGACATGACAGGTGAGAAGCGTCCAACAAATATTCCTGGCACCAGCGACAGTTATCCGAACTGGAAGCCGAAGCTCTCCGTGCCGGTGGAGCAGTTGGCCGTTTTGCCACTGCTTCTGCAGATCGCTGAGGCATTGCGGGAGGAGCGTCCGAATTAGATCGGCATCAGGCCATGTTCATGCAGGTCAAGCTGAGTGACGATTTGACGCCGAGCTTCAGAAGCCGAAGCCACTCTTTTCCCGGCCGGGTTCATTGCCCAAATTCAGGGCGGTCGAAACCGCCCTTTTTCATCAGCGAATAGCTCTGCCGTTCGAATAGCCGCTGGATGTTGTAGCCTGACCCGCGCGGCTTTGACCCAAAGCCAATTCCTGGCCGGCAGTTTTGACGGAGGGCTTCTTCTCAGCCGGTGCCGACGGCACAGCAGCAATGGCGGAAGTCGCGAAAGCAAGCGACGTCAGTGTGGCGATAACGATCTTCATTGGTAATCTCCTAGGTTCGAACTTCCTGCCAAGGAGGGCAGGGTGACTTAGCCTAGAATCTTTGCTTAGCCGACGACATACGGCAGGTGTCGTATGTCTGACGGCTCGCGAAGTCGAAGCCTCCACAAATCGTTGTCGCCGCTGAACTTTTCGGTCATGCAGTCAGCGAGGTTATAGGCGACTTGCCGGCCCGCAAGCGGCTGTGCCACGGGGAGAGGTGTACAGCGCGGCGGGCAGTCCAGGCGAGCCGTACTCGGCGACTGCCCCGAAAGTTAGCTCGACGTGCGAACGTCCGCGAAATTGAGGAGCGCCGGTTAGCACGATTGCCGTCACATCATGACGAAGACGGTTCTTAAGGTTGGTTGCTACCGGCGGTTGGCATTGTTTCGCGGCCACGGGCAAAACTCAATTGTTCCTCGAGCACAGAGCGAAGTACCAGCTTTGACAAGGATGTGCAGGATTGACGCACCGCCATGTGTCGCGTTCTTTGGCACTGCTTCGATCTTGGTCATCACGGCTGGCGTTATGGTCAAAGGCCCGATGAACGAGATCTGCGCCGCACAGAGAACGTCGACCGAGCGAAGGCGGAATTGTCGTTTACATCCGGCAGAAGATCTGGCCTTGGAGGCTCAGATTCGCATGCATGGATGCAACGCGGCGCTCCGCGTCTTCCAGATCATAGGCCCAGAAACTGATGCCGAACGTCCCACCGTCGATTTCGTAATCGGCCAGGAAACGGAACATGGCCCGTCCGTCGCGATCGCTGGTACGGAATTCGGGGGCGGGATCGGGGTCGCTCTGACGGACCTGCGGAAATCGGATCACGTTCATTGGCGAAATCCTTTCACTGGGCTCTTTGCAGCGATGCCGTCGCGATATTCCGACCGTGGTCAGCCCGATCTCACACCCGTGGCGTCGGGGCATTTTGGAGTAGCTGGATCCAAAGCGAGGCGATCATCGTAGCGCCCTATAAGCGGGGGAAGGCGATCGGTTGACATAGGCGGCTTTTGGCAATTTTGAACCTATTGGCCATCGGTTGGCATGGCGCCCCATAATTGATTGCGAGGGCATTTTAGGCTACGCGCTTGCGAATCTCCCAAGTCGACACAATGGCTAATGACGCTTTCTGGGGACACGCTCCTCGTCCAAGTTGCCGTTGCTCAGCGCGTCGTACTCGTTGATGCTTCGCTCTCCGCCGCGTGTTCCGAATGGTGTCAACTCCACCATCATGGCTCTCGCTCGATCGATGGCATCGTCTTCGCGTGACGCTTCTTTCTCGGGTACTATCACAGTCACGCGCTCTCCGCGATCACCGATGAATTCGACCTTCCAGAAATCCGCGGGATGTGTCGTCTTTGTGCTGGTGAGATGCATAGGGACCATTCCTTATCTGGCCTTTTTCGTTCGAATAACGACTCAATCTTGGCTCGGCCAATTCGTTCCATCGGGGGACACAGGAACCGAGATTTAAGCATCCTTTCGGCAGAGAACTGGATGGACGCTTGGGCGAGGGCCTTTCCGATATGGTTCCGGAAATCTCCGAGCAGTCGAATCCGAAAAACACGCGCTATGAAATGAAACGGTCCGGATCTCTATCGGTCCTTAGGGGTGATTGCCGGATTTTTAGAAAGGCTCCTCTCTTGGACCCGCCGGACATGGCTAGGAACGTCGTTGATCCGCCAGCTTCCCATGGTGCTTGAGAAAGCGCCGGAAATTGTCCGCAATCACCGACACCGGCAATTCGCCGTCTAGGGCTCTTCTACAGGCCTTCAGCATCACGTCGTATCTGACGTCGCGCTTTTCCTCTGGCCACTCGTCGAGACAGTCGAAGACCTCCTTCAGACTGGTGATTGCCTGGACAAAATATTTTCGGTGCGCGTAGAGGGGATGGTCAAACAACTCAGGCGTCATCATAGACCTCCCTTCGTGACGTTGAACCCAGGTGATTGAGCGCGCAAAACGATCTTCAAGATAAAAATGCAGATCCTCCGGGCGTCGGTTCGATCGACTGTCCAACGAAAATGTAGCCGACAAATTGGACAATGATATTGACGGGCGCGACTGCCGTGTCGTGATTTTGTACGGCAAACAACAATGTACTTTCATCGGGAACCGATATCGGCCTCCGGTCGGCACGTAACCAGATCCTCGGCGACTATCTCTATCGTGTTGCACCGAACAGGAAAGCCATCGAAGCCACGACCGCAACCGCCGTTATCGGACGTTCGCGAACGACCTTTTCGATATGCGCGACTGCTTGCGACGCGGTCCTTCTGCTCCGGTCAGATCCGTCCTGTTCCCCTACCGCCTGAACTGGTCCGGCAGAGATGGAAGTGTGCGTGGCCGACACCGGGTCGGAGGCGGGAAACGTGTCTTCCAAGCCCTTGTCGAGGTCGGTCCTGCTGCTCTTGAGACGCTGTTGACTTTGCTCGCGAAGAAGCGATCGAACGGCGGGCGATTGGGATTTGTCAGGCATGAACATGTTCTCCGACTAGTATTGTCCAGACGGTCACGGGGCCGATAAGGTTCCTATGATCGTGCGGTGTTATTCGCGGCGGACCAGCTGCAACGGTGCTCTCGCAATCCACCCGAGCTTTTGTTTTTCCTCTCGCAGTTTCGACGCCAGCTACTGGACGAAAAAACCGATACCCATACCGATGGCGCAGGCGATCATGGCTGCGGTCGACAGCCAGCCGAAGACTTTCAGCCAGCCACCGATCGTATGCTCGCCCATCACGCGCTCGCTAGCCGCCATGATCATCATGACGACCATGATTGGAACCGCCACCACACCGTTGATGACCGCACTCCAGTATA
Organism: Rhizobium sp. ASV20; assembly: GCF_016429015.1. Classification (GTDB taxonomy): domain Bacteria; phylum Pseudomonadota; class Alphaproteobacteria; order Rhizobiales; family Rhizobiaceae; genus Rhizobium. Next base: position 58,653 of record NZ_JAELTU010000011.1, on the reverse strand, counting down.
GCGCGTCGATCGGATTGATACCGCTGAAATTCAGCGCTGCGCCGAGCAGCGTTGCCACCGCGATCGTGACGTAGAAAGCTTTGGCGTCCTTGGGCTTGCGTGCAAGGCCGGTCGGCCACCTGAAGGTCTCTCCCAATCCGTACGCAGCAGATCCTGCCAGCACCGGTACCGCAAGCAGACCGGTGCCAAGGATACCGATGACGAACAAAACCTCCGCAAACTTCCCAGCGACGGGTTCCAGGGCCTTTGCGGCATCCGCGGAGCTATTGATATCGGTGATGTTATGCGCATGCAGCGTGGCAGCAGCCGTCACCATAATTGAGAGTGCGATGAAATTCGAGACGCCCATTCCGGCGAACGTGTCCAGATTGATCCGCCGATTGGCTTCGGGGGCCTGTTCGGGCGCCTGTTTCAAAGGATCCCGCTCGGGCTTCTCCTTGAGATCCTCGACTTCCTGCGACGCTTGCCAGAAGAACAGATAGGGGCTGATCGTGGTTCCGAAGATTGCAACGATTGCGGTCAGGAAGCTCGCCGAGAACTGAACCCTCGGGATGAAGAAACCAGCACCGAGAGCAGGCCAGTCGATCTTCACGACGAAGAGTGTGGCGACATAGGCGAGCAGCGCCAGACTGAGCCACTTGAGAAACCGAACGTACTGCTTGTATTCCAGAAAAATCTGCAGCGCGGCACAGGCGAATCCGAATACCGCAATATAAAGCAGGGACGGGCCACCGATGATGAGCTTGGCGGCGTCGCCCATTGCTCCAATGTCGGCGCCGATGTTGATCACATTGGCAATCAGCAGCAGACCAACGCACGGCAAGACGAGCCAGTTCGAATAAAACTTGCGGAGATTGCCTGCCACGCCGCGCCCGGTGGTTCGCCCTAGCCGCCCACTAATGATCTGGATCGCGACCATCAGTGGGTAAGAGAACAGTAGCGTCCAACTCGCGCCGTAGGCGAACTGTGCTCCGACTTGGGAATAGGTTGCGATGCCGCTTGGATCGTCATCGGATGCGCCAGTCACCAGCCCGGGACCGAGAATGCCCAAAAATCTGGGCTTCGTAGGCTCTACGACCGGACTGCGGCCAACACGGTTTTCATCGGAATCTACCGTCGTCATTGTTCGACCTCCGCGGCCATTCGCAGCATTCGGAATGGAGCGTGACATAAACGCGTCTATTGTCCCTTCTGTTCCGTGTCTAGGCGATCAGCAACTGCGAGCGTACGCAGGCGTACCGTCAGAGGTAAATCCCGTAGCGGGCGCCTTTCTGGCCAGATTAAATTGACGAAGCCGATTTGCCCACGAAAACTCGTCGACAGCCTGTGGGCGAGCGCAGCCGCGATGGAGACGTCGACGCTTTTCTTGAGCCTGCCCGTCGTTGTCGCGGCGGACGCAACGCTTGCCGGTTCCCTGTATCGATCAGCTAGCGCGCTTGCTCAATATCAGGACTCCTTTCAGGTTGCTGTATAAGAAAACGCGCGTGGCCTTGAAAAGATGCACCGTAATCAACAGTCTAGCGCGGACTCGCAAAACGTGCGGCCCTCATCGGCTAAATACCTGAAAAATGATTCGTTTCGACTCGGAACAATTCCATGCTGATTCGCTTGAATCGGCTAGGTTGTGGCAGGAGTTTTGCGTCATGGTAACGCCCAGAGCGAATTGGAAGGGCTTCATCAAATTCGGAGAGGTCGCCTGTCCGGTGGCTCTCTACACCGCGGCATCATCGTCAGAGCGCATCGCTTTCAACACGCTGAACCGTAAGACCGGCAACCGGGTGAAGCGCGAGTTTGTTGACAGCGAGACCGGCGATCCGGTCGAGCGGGATGATCAGGTCAAGGGGTACGAGATCGAGAATGGTCAGTACATTGTCCTTGAGCCTGACGAAGTGGCTGCAGCAGTGCCCGACAGCGACAAGACGCTGAAGATCGACGCCTTCCTTCCCTGTAGCGAAATCGACGACGTCTATTTCGACAAGCCATACTATCTGGCGCCCGACAAGATGGGCACGGATGCCTTCGTGCTGCTGCGCGACGGCATGAAGAAAGCCAAGGTCGCAGCGATTGCCCGCACAGTCCTCTTCCGTCGTTTGCGGACGGTGCTGATCCGGCCCCATGGCAAAGGTCTGATCGCCACCACGCTCAACTTCGACTACGAGGTTCGCTCCTCCGATGACGCATTCAAGGAATTGCCCGATCTGAAGATCAAAGGCGAGATGCTGGAACTGGCCGAGCATATCATCGGGACCAAAAAAGGCAGCTTTGACGCGAGCGCTTTCGACGACCGTTATGAGGCAGCTGTCGCCGAGTTGGTGAAGGCCAAGATCGAAGGCCGATCCTTGCCGAAGAAGAAGGCACCCGCGGCGTCGAAGCCGAGCGACCTGCTTCAGGCGCTACGCGAGAGCGCTGGTCTCGGCGAAAAGGCGGGATCGAAGCCTTCATCCGCCAACGCTAACCAGGGGACGGGGCGCAAGAAGACGGTACGGCCTGCCGCCGCAAAGGCGAAGCAGGTCTCTGCGCCCACCCGCCGCGCCGGCTGATTGGAGGAGATCATGGCTATTCGTCCTTACTGGAAAGGCTATCTCAAACTCTCCCTCGTCACCTGTCCTGTGCAAATGATGCCGGCGACCTCGGAGAATGAAAAGGTTCGCTTTCATACCCTCAACCGTGAGACTCGGAACCGCGTGGTCAGCCACTATGTCGATAGTGTCACCGGTAAGAAGGTCAAGGAAGAAGACGAGGTCAAAGGCTACCAGCGCGGCGAGAACGAATACATCATGCTGGAGGACGATGAGTTGGAGAACGTCGCGCTCGACAGCACGAAGACCATCGACATTTCGACATTCACCTCGCGCGACAGTGTCGAGTGGATTTGGCTCGACACCCCCTATTACCTATCGCCCAACGATCCGGTCGGACAGGAGGCGTTTTCGGTCATCCGCGACGCGATGGAGGCCCGGGAAATGGTCGGTATTTCGCGGCTGGTGATCTCGCGTCGGGAGCGCGCCGTCATGCTTGAGCCACGGGGCAAGGGTATCGTCCTCTGGACGCTACGTTACGGGGATGAAGTTCGCGACGAGGATGCCTACTTTGCCGGCATCGACGATAACGAGACGGCGGACAGCGAGATGATGTCCCTGGTACAGCAACTCATCAAAAAGCAGACGCAGCAGTGGGACCCGAAGATGGTCATCGACCCGGTGCAGGATCGGCTGCAAGATATCATCGCCGCAAAGAAAAAGGCGATGAAAAAGCCGGCTAAAGCCAAGTCGCCAGCGCCGGGGAAAACTGCGCCCAGCAACGTCATCAACATTATGGATGCCCTGAAAAAGTCGGTTGCGGCCGAGACTCGGTCCCGCAAATGAGGCGACGCGCCAAACCACTCCTACAGGTCGATAGTCATTTCGCCAAATCGAAGCCGCGCCGAAAGCACGACCCCACCCAGCCGAACCTTGCGCTCGATCCAATGCCTGACCGGGTCGAGCCGTGCCTGGCGCTCCTTAAGGCTACGCCGCCGAGCGGGCTTGACTGGTTCTATGAGATGAAATGGGACGGTTATCGCCTGGCGATCCACGTTGAGCCGAGGCACGTGCGGATCATCACCCGTGGCGGCCACGACTGGACGCATCGCTTCCCGGCCATCGCGGCATCTGCGAAAGAGCTTGGCGTCTCGACAGCGATACTTGATGGCGAGGCGGTGGTCCTGAATGAGGAAGGCCGCTCGGACTTTGGGGCGCTGCAGCGCTCGCTCGGCGGAAGAGGGGGCAAGCGCGCCTCGACTGAATCCATTCTCTTCGCGTTCGATCTTCTCTATTTTGACGGCCACGATCTGACCCGGACCGAACTATCGGTTCGCCGTCATCTTTTGGCAGACCTGCTGGGGGACACCGTCGGCGCGATCCGGCTGTCTGAGGAGATACAGGGAGACGGCGCTGAGTTATTGGCCAACGCCTGCTCGATCGGCATGGAAGGCATCATCGCCAAACATCGCGATAGCGCCTACCGCTCCGGCCGGACCGGCGACTGGCTGAAGATCAAATGCATTCAGAGCGAGAGCTTCATGATCGTCGGCTACGAGCACTCGGCCGTTGCCCGCGGCGCAATCGGTAGCCTGTTGCTCGCCGCCCGCCGTGGCGACGACTGGGTCTATGTTGGCGCCGTTGGCACGGGCTTCAAGGAAAAGGACGCAGCCTATCTGAAGAAGACGCTAGACACGCTGAGGATCAGAACACCGGTCGTGCCACTGAAGGGAAAGAACTACGTCTTCGCGCAGCCGGCGCTGATCGCCGAAATCGAATTCCGCGGCTGGACCGACGACGGTAATCTGCGCCATGCATCCTACAAAGGCCTACGCGAGATCCAGGACAATGCCGCAGTCTACGAGCTCGACTGAGCTGATTCAGGTGGACGTTGCGATTTCAGATTTTTTGTGCTGACGCTCTTGAATCTGAAATTCTCTGAAAACAGATCGATGGCCGTTTGCGCTGATCGCTTCTGTTCCATAATTCCTTGTTATCTCAGACGATTGAGTTAACTGGCCGGCGGTTCCAATCCCTTCAAGACCGCCGTTCTGAACACGTTGAGAATTGCGAAAAACTTCGTCATTGTCCCAGGCAATGTCGAGAACTCCGGATCGGCCAGGTTATCTGAATCGAGGAGCCTAAACGGCTTTCCGCCTTACATAATCAGGATACCAGCCCGTGAATCTCGCCGCGCCGACGGGTACGGCTACGATCACCAAAATGCCGAGGCGATGAGGAATGTTCGCCGTTTATAGCAGGGCCAGCTCTACCGCGACCATGACAGCGAAGGCAAGCGCCCAGGCACAGGTGATCACATCGTTTGTCCGCACAAACCCAGGACTTGTCTGCTCTTCAGCACTGACCGACGATCATTGGCCAGCTCACAATTTACAGCATTGGTAAATGCGAGCAGTAGCAATTCGTAGCATCAGTATAGATGCCGCCACGGTCTAGTAAGACCCGGGGCGATATTTCTTTATTCCGCCGTTCTTGCCATTTTAAGATCACGCTGCCGCCCGTCTTCTGTAAGTCTGCGGTAATATACAGCCGTCAGGTTCGCCCGGTATTCAACAGGGCGCGAACATCAATGCTAGGCACGTCAATTCTGACACGACAGGACTTTAGACGTGATGCCGCTGAGGCACTTATTACTGACTTGTTCAAGACGCGTTATGACGCACAAATCTCCATCTTTCCCGAAACGCTGATCGCAAAATTCGATACTGAGGGCCAACCAATCTGTGCTGCGGGCCTCCGCTTCGTCAACGACGACTTTTTTTCCGAACAATACCTCAACGAACCCATCGAACAGATGATTTCTTCGGCTTGTGGATTAGAGGTCAAGCGTGACGAATTGTTCGAAGTAACATCCCTCGCAAGTCGGGATGCCCGCCATACGATTGCGTTCGTTCGCGCCGTCATCCTTTACGGGCAAATCTACGATTACGGCTGGTCCTTCTTCACGCTGACCGCCCGAATGTCGCTGATGCTTTCCCATCTTGGGATCAATTTGACGTACCTAGCGCGTGCAGAGCGCAGCAGAGTGCCTCGAAGCGCCGACTGGGGCACCTACTACGATCACGATCCCTGTGTCTTCGCATTTCGCAACCCCGCCCATTCGATGAACACTCATTTAACCGGAGAGCCCTGCCATGCGTTTCCTCTTTGAAAGCATTGAACGAAACGTGACGCAGCAACCGTCTCGAGCGGCAATCAGCGATGAGCACACCTCGCTTGCCTGGGCCGTCCTGCAAGATGCGGTCGCCAATTGCCGGAAGACATTATCTACCCAAGAAGATACTTTCGGTCTGCTCGTGCCGAATGGCTGCGAATATGTCGTCGCCCTGCTGGCGGTTGCGGCCGAAGGCAAAACACTTGTCCCGCTGCCGACCTTCTTCAGCGACGATCAGCTATCGAAGATCATAGATGATGCCGGGATCAAACGAATCCTCGTAGTGACGGCTACGGCCGAACGGGCTGCTCGCCTGGGGCCTCCGCGGACTGTCTTGGAACTGGACATCACGCCGAGAATTTGGGCGGAGCCCGCAGAAAATTTCGAGACCGTTATATACACTTCTGGGAGCAGCGGCTTACCGAAGGGCGTACGACATACGTCAAGTCAGATCGAAGCGGTTGTGCGCAGTCTCGCCATGGCCAGCGAGGCCAGCGGAAAAGATCGCTATCTCTCGCTGTTGCCGCTTCCCATGCTGCTCGAAACGATTTGCGCGGTCTTCTTGCCCATCTTCTGCGGTGCAGAGGCCCATTTCGAAGCTCAGATCGCTGAACAGGTGGCTGCCGGCAAGGTAAGCGGACTGACAAATGCCATCGGCAATCACAGGCCAACTGCGACCGTGTTGGTTCCGCAGCTTTTGAAGGCTTGGCTATACGAGATGAAGGCAGCAGGAACGACACCGCCGTCCGAACTCCGGTTCGTGGCCGTCGGAGGTGCGTCGGTCTCCTCCGCGGTGCTGCATTTGGCCGATGCCATGGGTGTGCCCGTTTTCGAAGGGTACGGGCTGTCGGAATGCTGCTCCGTCGTGACCTTGAATCGTCCTCGGGATCGTAAATCGGGCACGTCTGGCAAGCCGCTTCCGGGCGTCACGGTCGCGGTCGAAAACGGAGAGGTCATCGTGGATGGCCATACGATCATGGCCGGCTATCTCGGCGGCACATCCGCACAGAAGCCATGGCACACAGGGGATCTCGGAGCCATCGATGACGATGGCTTCTTGATCGTGCATGGGCGCAAGGACAATCTGATTATCACAGGCTTCGGCAGAAACATAAGCCCTGAATGGGTCGAAACCGCGCTGATGACCGATCCTCGGGTTGCGCTTGCCGTGGTCACGGGATCGGGTCAACTCGCACTGCATGCGGTTTTTATCCCCACCGCTTTTGGTGAAAACTGGTTCGCCACCGCCTCGACCAAGGATGCTCATTCGCTGATCGCACATTTATGTGCAGACCTTCCTTCTTATGCAGTTCCGCAATCGTATCAGACGATTTCCATGCGCGACGCACTCAAGGCCATGCTGGTGACCACCAATGGCAGGGCGATCCGTTGCCGGATCAACGACTACGTGGCCTCCTCACATTCTCAAATCGCAGCTCAGTAACCTCGAGAAAAGGACCATCCTATGAACTTCTATGACAGGCTCATTGCAGAAACCGCCGCTGAAAGGGACGCATTCCTTCACATCCCGCTGGTTGCGCACAGCGTTAAGCACGGGGCACAAAAGGAGACCTACCTTGCCTTCCTCAGTCAGGCTTATCATCATGTGAAGCACACCTTCCCGCTCCTTGCTCTGGCTGCATCCCGCACACAGGACGAGCATTATCAGGACGCGCTTGTCGAATATATGGAAGAAGAGCGCGGCCATGAGAAATGGATCCTCGACGATATCCGTGCACTCGGGGGCGATGCGTCAGCAGTGGCAAATGGTGAAGCTGCTGCCTCCTGCAAGATCATGGTCGCCTATGCCTACTACGCGATCGAGCATATCAGCCCTTACGCAATGCTCGGCAGCGTGCACGTATTGGAAGGAATGTCGGTTCTACTTGCCGATCAACTCGCTGATTCCTTGAAGGTTAGATTCGGAATAGCCGATGACGCCGGTTTTTCTTACCTGCGCTCGCATGGCGCCCTGGACCAAGAGCATGTCGCCTTCTTCAAGACCATGATCAACGGCTTCGAGGATCGCGCGATTCAGGATTTGATCATTGCGCAATCCAAGATGTTCTATCGCCTGTATGGAGCGATCTTTCATGAGCTCGGTGAATTGCAGGAACTACGACATGCCGCTTAATGGCAAACGCGTTCTTATCACCGGGGCGGGGTCAGGCATCGGCCGCGCCTTGGCGATAGACGTATCTCGTCGCGGAGCTCATGTCTGCCTCTGCGGTCGCCGAAAAGACAGGCTTGAGGAGACAGCCCGTCTTCTCCACGGCGAGCGTCATCATCTCCAGCTGTCGGCAGATGTCACGGTTGATGAGGATCGAACCCGTATCTGCGACCTACTTGCCAAAGAGTGGAATAGCCTCGACATCCTGGTCAACAATGCGGGGCTGATCGTAGCCGGCACGCTTGAAGTCACCACTCCGCGTCAAATCGAGGACATCGTTGCGACAAATATCGTCGCACCGATGCTCCTTACTCGGCAGCTCCTTCCGCTTCTGGAAGCGGGAAGCTTGCCGCGCATCGTGAACATCGGATCGATGTTCGGGGAAATACCATTCCCTCGTTTCGTCGCATATTCAGCTTCGAAGGCCGCCATCAAGGGCTTCTCGATGGCTTTGCGACGGGAGCTTCGAGCGATCGGAATTGCCGTAACCTATGCGGCGCCGCGAGCCACTGAAACTGATGGAGCGGCTTCAGTTGCAGAAGCAACGACGAACTCCAAACTCGATGCGCCGGACCGCGTCGCCGCCCAAATCTGGGACGCGGTTCATCTCGCCAAAGACTATGTCTACCCATCAGCATCCGAACGACTGTTCATGATGGTCCAGTCGATTGCACCGGGTTTGATCGATCGCGCAGTCGGGGGACGGCCAAGCCAACCGTCCAGACGACAACAAATGCAAACAGAAAAGGAAGCAGTCCATGTCCAGCATTAAGACAGTTTTAGTGGTGGGGGCTTTGTTTCTCACGACCTTGGTTCCAGCCCTGCGGGCGGACGAAATATCCAACATGAACGCGGATATTGTTAAGGTCCGCAGTCAGTGGGAGACGCTCAAATTTACTGTAAGACCAGGCGACAAACAGACGACGCTGATGAACCAGCTCGGCCAGGATGCCGATCAACTGGCCTCGAAATATCCCGACCACGCCGAAGCCTTGATCTGGGACGGCATCATAACAAGCGAACGCGCTTCGATGGCCAGCACCTTTTCTGCCCTTACCCTTGCCAAGCGGGCGCGCGATATTCTCCAGAAAGCCTACGAACTCAATCCCAAGGCGCTTGATGCCGGTGCACCGACAAGTCTTGCCGTTCTCTACTATCGCGTGCCGGGGTTCCCGCTCGGTTTTGGCGACACCAAGAAAGCACGGGCGCTCCTAGAGGAGGCAGTCCAAACGGCGCCTGAGAGCTTGGACGCCGAATATTTCTATGGTGACTTCCTCTACGAGCAGGAGGAGTACCCCCAGGCTCAAGCTGTTCTCCAACAGGCCCTGAAGATCCCGCCAAACCCCGACCGGCCACTTTGGGATCACAACCGCCGGCTCGTTATCGAGCAACTGATCGGCAAGATCAAAGCCAAGGCATGAGCATCGAGGCTGGCGCCCACAGGATCTGGACCGCCGCCGGACGCCAACTGCGGCGTCCGGAAGGCTCCTTCGGCACGATGATCGGCCGCCTCATGGCCGTCGTCAATTGGAAGCCTTATGGGATGGTAATCGAGGCGCTGAGCGTGGGCGAAACAGATCACGTTCTGGAACTCGGCTTTGGCGCCGGTCGCAGCCTCGCGACCCTCTGTCGCCTCGCATTCCGTGGCAAGATCGTGGCCATCGACCATTCCGAGGCCATGGTGGCAATGGCTCGGCGAAGAAGCAAGGCGCTCATCTCAAGTGGACACCTTCAGCTGCAGGCGGGCCGATTTTCTCCTTTGCCTTTCGATGCCGCTGTCTTCGACCGTATTCTGCTCGTCAATGTCATATATTTCTTCGATAATTCTGGGGACGACATCGCAGAATGTCATCGCGTCTTAAAGCCCGGTGGCCGCATTGCAATATATGCGACGGACAAGGCCACCATGGAGAAGTGGCCGTTTTGCGAGGGTGAAACACATCGGTTGTTTGGATGCGACGACGTCGTTGATCTGCTGGTCGGCGCTGGCTTTGGAGAAACTGACATAGTCGTTGATGCCGTCGATCTACCGCTCGGTATCCGAGGGTTGGTCGTTACAGCCACAAAACGGTAGTCCGATTATCGGGATTGCGGCCTGCGCCTGCATGCTCTCAGCCTTTTGAGAAAGAACTTCTTCCTGGACCTCAAGCTTGTAGCGGTTCGGATCACCTCCGCCGAGATCGCCGGCAACCGCCACCCGTCCCAACATGAGAGCGTACGATTTCGCACTCCACTTGTTCTGACGACCTCATGACGGGAAGATGAGGAAGTGTGGGGTAGTTATGCGGCGAGAGCCGTTTCGCCCGATTCGTGATTGTCGTTAGCCATCCCAGGATACCATTGCTGGAAGGTCGAGCCAAGGGAGCCGTCGAGGGTCTGTGTCCTGGTTTGTAGCAGAAGACCCATCCATACAAAGGATATGAAAATGACCACCGCCGTACCCAACGTAACCCTGAACAACGGGATCCAGATGTGTATTCCAATGAAGCCGGACAGGAATTCCGGTTTTTGATCGGAACGCCGTCCGGTAAATCATCGGAATCTACAATCCAGATGCCGATCCTAGGTTTCGGCGTATTCCAGGTTACTGATCCCGCAGAGTGCGAGCGCAGCGTCCGCGATGCGATCGACGTCGGCTACCGTCTGCTCGATACCGCGACCTCGTACGGCAATGAAGAAGCTGTCGGTACCGCGATCCGTAACCACGGCATCGATCGAAAGGAACTGTTCGTCACGACCAAGCTCTGGATCGAGGACGCGACGTACGAGGGGGCCAAGGCCGCTTTCGAGCGATCGCTGAACAAGCTGCAGCTCGATTATCTCGACCTCTGGCTCATCCACCAGCCATACGGCGACGTCTACGGCGCATGGCGTGCGATGGAGGAGTTATACGAGGCGGGCCGCATCCGAGCGATCGGGGTCAGCAACTTCTATCCCGACCGTCTGGTGGACTTCGTGCTCCATAACAAGGTCGTCCCCGCGGTCAATCAGATCGAAATCCATCCATTCCATCACCAAAACGACGCTCAGCAAATTCTCGAGGAATACGGTGTTCAGCCTGAGGCCTGGGGTCCATTCGCGGAAGGGAAGAACGGGCTGTTCACGAACGAGCTCCTGCAGTCGATCGGAAAGAAGCATGACAAAAGCGTCGCGCAGGTCGTACTGCGGTGGCTGATCCAGCGCAAAATCGTGGCGATCCCGAAGTCCGTGCGGAAAGAACGCATGGCCGAGAATTTTTCGGTCTTCAACTTCAAACTCGACCAGGACGACGTCGCCTCGATCAGCGCGCTCGACCAGAAGACCAGCAGCTTCTTCGATCATCGCGATCCGGAGAAAGTGAAGTGGCTCGGCACCCGCAAGCTCTGATCAAGAGACCCGAATGCTGCTCACGCGATCTTGTTTCGACCGACGCAGCACCAGAGGCGACGAGCAGTCGCCTCTCATCCTTAGCAGCCGGACCTAGAGATCGTTGCGGTCGGCGATTTAGTTGGCATGATTACACCAGAGGCTCTGTGACGTCACAGAGCGAATGATATCGGGTATTCTCGGCAGCGACCGGATCAAATGCAGGCAACATAGGCTGCCTTACTCCTCATCGTCTTCCAGTTCGGTCGCCAACAATTCTGCCGGAACCGCGTGGAGATCGAGCAATTGCCCTTTGTGCCCCGCGTACCACTCGTGGTAAGTGGGGCAAATTATGTGGCGCGCGAACACGGCTTACTTAAACCCATCCCTGAGAAATGAATTGGATGAGGTTCGAGATGGACGCCTTGAACGGAATCGAACTGGCGACCCGTTGATCCCAGACACGAAGTTCGAAGCCTAGCTGGTTAGAACAGTGTCTGGCGCATTCCTGCGCGCCATGAAGTACGCGGAGGGTATCGTCGGGTTAACGGGTCTGTCGGGAACGGGTTGGTATTTGGTGGCAATGACCGAAATCTCTCCTGCTCACTTCAGACGCCACCGTTTCCCCGTCGAGATCATCGCCCATGCGGTTTGGCTCTATTACCGGTTTGCGCTCAGCTTTCGCGACATCGAAGATCTGTTTGCCGCGCGCGGCATCGAGGTCTCGTTTCAGACGGTCTCGGAATGGGCCGTGAAGTTCTGCCTCAAATTCGCCGATCAGCTCCGACGGCGCTCACGAGGCAATTTTGCCGACAAGTGTTGGGGTGGACGGCCCCGAACGGCATCCAAATGTGCCAGAGTGAGCTGTTAAGGATCTCAAACGAAGGAGCCGTCCGTGGAGCAGATTATCCGTATTGGCATGGATACGTCAAAGCACGTCTTTCAATTGCATGGTGTGAACGCCGCCGAGCAACCGATCCTACGCAAGAAGATGGTGGATTTCTTTGCGCCATGCCTGCCGACCGTGATTGGAATTGAAGCCTGTGCCGCTTCGCATCACTGGGCGCGGTTGCTGACAGGGTTCGGACATGGGGTAAAGCTGATCGCGCCACAATTGGCGAAGCCCTACCTCAAGCGCGGCAAGAATGATGCGGCCGATGCCGAAGCGCTATGCGAGGCGACGAGCCGCCCGACGATGCGGTTCGTCCCGGTACAGAGTGTGGATCAGCAAGCTGCGCTGATGTTGGTGGGCCTGCGTGAGCGTGCTGTCTCGGCGCAGACGCAGATTTCCAATACGATTCGTGGCCATGCAGCTGAGTTTGGGCCGACCGCAGCCATCTGCCCATACCCGTTCCCCGTCAGCCAGCTGAGGCTCAAAGGAGCGACGCCCCACTTCTCCCCCGGTTTCCTGCCGCAATATTCCGGTTTCTTCCTGTAATTCCCTTACTGCAGCAGCCTCGAACGTTTCTCCCTCGTCCACGGCCCCGCCGGGTGTGGCCCAATAAACACGACCGGTTAACACACCCGAAGAGTGGACGAATTTGAAAAGGAGAACGCATCCGAACTGGTCAATCAACAGGATCCTCGCAGAGGGGCGTCTCCGCAGGAGGTTGGGTTTCGGTCCCATGAGGGCATCAATAAACGGGGCTTTCTAGGCAAGGTATTCGCCAATTCCCTTCTGGTTGTCAGCCTCCAACCGAAACTTCAAATCCTCATATTGCTGTCGAACGACAGGAGCATTTCGTAAGAGATCGCGAAACGCAGCAACCGGTCGATTTGCCAGTGGCCACTAATGCAGACATGCACCTTGCGGCTTCTTACTCCATCAACATCGCGGCGATAGAAATGATGCACTCGGAACAGGTCTGTTCCCTGACGTATCCCAACATCCGCATGCAAGCGTCGCGCGTCTCTTGCTCTCGATGTTCTGCTATTTCAATCAGGAGATCGATTTCAGGTTTCGCTGCAAGGCCGGGCACAGCCGTGCTTCCAACATGATAAATGTCTGCAAGCTCTGGGCCGAAACTCTGAGCGACACGCTCCTTCTCGACAGCGAATTGATCGGGCCGATGGCTGTCATAAGGCATGATTTTGCTTGTGCCAAAGCTATCTTCTCCCCGAAAGTACGACCGGCTGCCATACACGCGCTTCATATACGAACGAGTTCTGGACTTCCTGGTTAGCTGCAAAATGATCGCGTAGAGCCGACTATGACCTTCAGGAGATTACCCAACAATCGAATTTCTACCCGCAAGCGGTCCGAGTTGCTTAGGGTGTCATTTCGCCCTCAGCCGGAAGCGACCCCAAATGCAAATCCGGGTCAAAGCTTTGTGGAACTGAATAGCACGTACAGGTGTTGTCACATTGATTTTTCGTCAATCGATTTGCGGTAGTTGGGCAGGATGAACAGCGCGACGCCGACCTACAAGAATCATCGCTTCCCTATTGAAATCGTCGCCCGTGCAATCTGGCTGTATTTCCGGTTCAATGTCAGCCTGCGCGAAGTCGAGGAAATGATGCTGGAGCGCGGTGTGGCAGTCTCGTATGAAACGATCCGCCGATGGAGTAGGTCGCACGGTTCCATGATCACAGCGCGGTTGCACCGCAAATCGCCGTCTTCCAGCGACGTGTGGCATCTCGACGAGGCTGTCGTTCGCATCGGAGGGAGAAAGTGCTGGCTGTGGCGCGCCGTGGATCAGGACGGATATGTCCTGGATGAAATCGTTCAGGTTCGCCGCAACACCAAGGCAGCCAAGCGATTGCTGATCAGTTTGCTGAAGAAACAGGGCTTGGCGCCCAAGCGCATCATCACCGACAAGCTGCGATCCTATGGCGCCGCCCGGCGTCAGGTCATGCCCGCCGTCGAGCATCGCTCTCATAAAGGCCTGAACAACAGGGCCGAGAATTCGCATCTGCCTTTTCGAAAGCGTGAACGAACCCGGCAAGGATTTCGGTCGATCGGGTCGCTGCAACAATTTGTCTCGATCTTCTCAGCCATCCGAAACCATTTCGTTCCCGCCAAATCAAATCGCCCCGCTGCCCAGATCCGATCCTTTCGCCAAGCCGCGACTACCCAATGGAGGATGGCCGCGCTGCAACTCGCCTGAAATCTACCTTGCGGATTCCATGCGCCCGCACGTCAAACAATGTGACAGTACCGCATGTCCCGTTTCCAGGAACGTGCAGGGGCAAGATTGGCTTCGTGTCCGCGAAGCATTTTTCCATCGGACAGATGTGCCTCATCTCTTCCTCCGGACGTCAGCCGCGACAGATACCGTACGGCACCTTCGACGCCATGGGCAAAGCCGCGCTCCTCCATGTCAACCGATTGACCAAAAGCTTCGTCCAGCCGGCGTTCCAGCCCGCCCAAAGAGCCAGGGGTATCGAAGACACGATACGACCTGCCGCGCTTACCGGTATCTGAGCCCTCGCGCCGGCTACTCGCCGCCGTCCTCACGACATCGATGCGCTGATGCCCGGCCGCCAAGCCGGGACTCTTCCAAAGAGCATTGCGCCGGGCCGACGATCACAAGATCGTCCCTGACAAGCTGGCGGCCTGGGAAGACAAACTCGCCCAGCAGCGCGCTCTGATCCAGGTCCTGCAGATCGTGGAGCGGCGTGTGGTGACCGAAAATGCCGTCCTGCTGAAGCGCATCCTCGAAGCCGAAACGGAGGTCGAGCGGCAGAAGCGTCACAATGCCTGCCTCATCGCAGAACGCGATCATGCGGTGAGACTCGTGCCTCTCGCTCCAAAGCCAACAACCTGATGACTGCAGAAGACAAGTGGAATGGTCGCAACGCCTCCGGAATAGCCCCCCAAAGCGGAAGCCCATCTGATCCAGTCGAAGTCTCACTGATGGCCCAAAGGTGGCTGTCACGTTGCCAGGGATTACCTTGCTGTCTGTCGATAAAGAGCCTACCGTGACTACCAGCCGAAGAAGAGGATGCATCGCCTCATTTATATGGCGTAACCCTATGACGCAGTCTTCGACGGGCATAAATGTTTGCCAACCGGCTTTCCTCAGACGCTGGTTCCCGCCTCCAACAATGAAAGCGAGGCAACCCAATGGACGTCTACATCGCCACAGAGAACATAAGAAGCTTCAATGCTTTACTCCAGACTGAGAAAGGCGATTCCGAAAGGCGCCTTCTCCTGGAGTTGGTAGGCCTTGAGAACGAAAAGCTGGCTGCGGCGCTTGCGGCACAAGCGAAACTGATACCTGCTGCCGCACAAAAGGTCTAACCAACACTCCGAGTAGCGATGCCGCCTACAACCACATCCAAGCCCCGTGAAGAAAAGGTGCGATGTAGCAGTATGACAAAGATTCACCTGGTCCTCGCGGATGCTCGCGAAAAGTTGGAGGATTGGCGTCGACACCACAATGGGATCGGCCTCATTCGGCGATCGGGTACAATGTCCCGATCGCACTGTATAATCCCGGTGGCGCAACCAGCCCGCCATCGTGAATTAGAGCCGAAAAGGATCTGGTGACGAATGGTTGCCAGCATGGGAGAGTGACAATGGCAAATATCGAATTGATCAAAGTTGAGGAGCGGCCCGGTGGCCAGCTTCTATTTAATGTTCGCGTGACCGCGACCACAGGCAAGATAGAATTGCCAATCTCAATCAAGGGCCAAGGATCTGTCGCTTCGAATGAAACGACGGTTCTTCAGTCCGCACTTGGTTTTGCCAAAGAACTAGAGGGTTCGATCCGGCTCCGTCTTGGAGGGGAGCAACCGGGTCTTTAGCAGTAGCGAGCCACCGCGTGCGAATTAGCTGGTCCCGACACGAAGCAAGGCCTATCGGCGCATACCTTTCAACTGTTGTCCTTTCGGCGTGATCGTCGCGATAATAATGGCGATCTGTACCGTGCGCCTGTGCTCCAAAAACGCCTGCACGACCCTTTGGAACATCGCCGGAGGCTTTTCCCGTACAATTGATTCGGCGCAAATTCACGGCGCTGTTTTTCGCCTATGATGCAAGCTGTCGTTTGTTGCCAATAGGCGATGAATTCGAGCGGTTCTACACATCCCCTCACGGGAGGGTAGATGCCAACAAGGATGGCAAGGTTGTCCCCGAGGAGGTTCAGGCCTTCATGACGTCCTAGCCGGTCGCCGCGTGGGGGCGATGGAAGCCTGATGATGGAGCCGGCCAATGCGAAAGCTAATGATCGCGATTTTCTGGGCAGCGAGTGCGGCTCTGACGCTCGGGCCAAGCGGGGTGCTGGCGCAGGCACCGGCAAGCGCCGACAGGTATGCTTATGGCCACCACATGATGGGATGGTACGGAATGATTTTCGGTCCGCTGTTCATGGTCTTGCTGCTTGCGGTGCTGATCGCAGCGGTAGTGCTCATGGTTCGCGCGGCCGTCGGACCGTGGAAAGGCTCGACTGCGCCGCCGCTTGCGCCGCCAGGCCGTACGCCGCTCGACTTTCTCAAAGAGCGCTTCGCTCGGGGCGAGATCGACAAGAACGAGTTCGAGGAAAGACGCCGCCTCCTCGGCGAATGAGCCGAGTCACCCCGCCCCGCTCTGCCTTTGTCCATGAACATCATTGGCTTTGGCCCGCCGCTGCGGCTGGTGCGCCCTCGCAAACCGGTGGCGAATCCACGCTCGCGCAGCATCCTGCTTAAGTCGAATTCTCCAACCGGAAGTACCACGCCTTCGCCATTTCTGTGGTCAGGATGTATCCGAGCACGATGACGACGATGGCGGCTAGTTGGGCCGTTGAGGCGTCAGAATGTTGGTTTCCACGCGGAACTGAGCCGGCTCAGTTCTGCGTGGAAACCAACAGTCAGAACAAGATTAGTCCGAAATCGTACGTTTAGATGAAAAAACGATGCTCGAGCGATATTCGTTCTCAAAATTTGGCGCTTATGGCGCAAATTTCAATCAAGTCTGACGTTCGGCGCGGAGCCGTAAAGTACGGAAAATATGCGCAATTTCGGCTAGCGTACGATTTCGCACTAATCTTGTTCTGGACCCTATCGTCGTGGAGCGGCTTCGGCAGTGGTCGCTGCACGACGTGCATTCCTAATTTGTCAGCGTCGGCATCTGTAAGCTGTGAGGAGAATATCGGTCTTCCATCGCTCTCGAAACCAAGCAGGCCACGATCAAATAAAAAGTCTGCGTGCGGCGCCAGCATTAAACCATTCGCTCCGTCGAGCCTCTCGGCTGCGGTGCCGCATGCCCGCCATGGTTTGATGTGACTGGCGATCAAGAGGTTGGGTGCAGTGAGGCCGGTGATTCGACATATAGGCTCGAATTCAAGGACCCGCCTCCGAAATAAGCCTTGCCCCCTCCGTGCTCGCACCAATTGCTCGCGTATAGTGTCATCTAGCGACATGTCACTCTGGATGTTACGTTCAACAACGTCGTCAAGCGTCGTGGCGAAGTCAGCTGCCGTTAGTCGGAGCAGAGAGCATATCCAAGGCAGGCAACCGTGCGGCGGCCAGGATCAGATCGACCACTCCGCGATCGACTTCGGCCAAATATGCTTTCTGATTGCCGTTTCCGCTTTGCGGTTGGATTGGAGAGTGTTTTGTCGGAAGCAGCGGGGCGAGATTTCTTATCAGTTCTTTAGGGCGGATCGCGAAATCCGCATCAAGCCATTGTACGGGAAGAAGCCAGCCAGTGGCGCTCCAGTATAGCCCGATGTTGCCAAACTCCTCTGGCTTGGGCGCACTTATAGCATTAGTCGGACACTTTACCAACTCGCCCGACTTGCCCCGCGGCGTAAGACAATACCACGTCACCCGGCGCGGCGCGGCGCATATTGTCGTAAAACTGGCTCCGGGCACCATTGGCTTCTCTAACCGGAGACCACAGGTAACCGCCGTCAACCTCCTGGCGCATTGTCTGCGCGTGATTTACCCACCAATATCGCACAAAGCTACTTTGGCATCTTCCACGTCACGATTGAAGCAAATTTTCTTTCCTTTTACTTCAAGCAATTGCGGCGGCGATTGTGCTATTTGGCGCACGTTACCGCAAGAGTGCGGCAGCGCTCCCCATTTTCGAAATGGGCTGTGTGCAGTATTCTCAGCGGGCACAGAACTATATCTGGGGCTGATGTTGCCACCCAAGTATTTGTCTCTGGAAATAACCTGCTGAGCGACACGACATTTGTCGGGTCGTGGTCTCCAATGCTTTCACATCAACGGATCTGATTCTGTTGATTCTGTGCTGTAGTTTCGAAGAGGCATCGGAGCAGAGCTCGCGTGCTGACTGCTTCGCACCCCATCTCGGTCATTACAATCAAAGCTGTTGACCCCAAAAGCGGTCATCCCTTCCGCATACCATTCAACGCTTCGGACATATCGGGAAGCTATACAATACGCCGAAAGAACTCGGCAACGATTACGTCTCCAATGCAACGTGTATAAAAAAATTGCGACAAATCAGGCTTAAACTGCAACAAATGGAATTGAAATGCACCAAGAATTAGTATACATGCATCATTAACTCAAAATGACGCAACAAACGCGCAGGGAATCGCCATGGACCATTTCTCAATCGTGCAGGCTCTATGTCGCGCAGCAATCGCTGACGCATCGCCGGCGCTACGCAAACAGATAGAACGGCTAAGAGATGCTTTGGCGAAGGACGGAGACCCGAAGCAGTCCGCCGCGTTGACCGGCATCCTCACGAGCGCGGACCGCACAAAAGAGCTTTCGCCAAGTCGGATTGAGCGCTCGAAGTCTCAAATCCTTGGGGAGGCGTTGACGCGAAACACTCCGGTTCCGGTAGATCGGGAAACCGCCGCTGCGCTCGCCGACATCATCTTTCCTAGTGATATCCAGTCGGCGGCTCCCCTATTCAATTCGACCGTTGCGCAGGCGGTCGACACCATCATTGAAGAATGGACAAATTTCGATGCTTTGGCAGAAATCGATATCAGGCCGTCCAAGACATGTCTGATGTATGGTGCACCCGGCACCGGCAAAACGCGGTTGGCGCTTTGGATCGCGAAGCAGCTCGATCTGCCTGTCGTACTTGTAAAGCTGGACGGGCTTGTCTCTTCGTTTTTGGGGACCACCGCTCGCAACATCGGTAACCTCTTCTCGTTCGCAAACCGCTATCGTTGCGTCTTGCTGCTGGACGAGTTCGATGCAATTGCCAAAGTGCGAGACGATCCTCAGGAAGTTGGGGAAATCAAACGCGTCGTCAACGCGCTTCTTCAAAATCTCGACATCCGCCGCGATATCGGCTTCACAATCGGGATCACCAATCATCAGAAACTGCTTGATCCAGCCGTCTGGCGACGGTTTGAAGTTCAGTTGGAAATTCCGAAGCCTGACTTTGGGATGCGTCAGGCAATCGCTTCCCATTTCATGCCGCCGGTCAAAGCGCCTGACGTCCACTTGCGATTGATCGCCTGGTTCACCGAAGGATCGACCGGCGCGGAAATAGAATCGCTCGTCCGGACCTACAAAAAGGCGACAACCGTCCGCGATGAAGATAAGCGCGGACTGTTAGATACATTGCGCCAGTTCGCCACCTTGAATGCCGGAAGGGTACAGAGTGACCGTCGCGCCCTGCTGTTTGACGAACCTGCCAATCTCTTTCGGGCGATGCGCGATGATCCCGCCTTGGCCTTTTCTCTCGCCGACATCGGTGAGGTAGCAGGAAAAGACAAATCCACCGTCAGCCGACAGCTCGGCCGCACGCCGAAAACCGGCGAGAACGAGGTCATAAATGGCTAGTCCGATCCAGATCGTTCTGAATACCGATAATTACCAGGAGGCTCGCGAAACTAATCCTGGCGGAAGCCAGAAGGACTTTTTCGCGCATCAAGATTCTGAATTTGTCGCCCATCAGAAGGCACTTATAAGTCAGATCGATACGATATCTGGTATCTTGAGCGCCCAGTCACAGGGCGATGTCGGCTTTGTAAAAGTTATCCTTCGTCGTGATGCCTGGGCGAAAAGCCACCGCCCCGTCGCAAGCCTCTTTCGTCCTGGCCGCACTCCCGTGGTAGGTGGCGGCGATCTCGGTGTCATGATTGTCGAAGCGCGACCAGACACTTTGCGCCAGGTGGCCGGCGAAATCTCGCGATGCGAAAGACAGACCACAATTCGCCGGAACGAGAGAACCGGCAAGGATGAAGTTCGCCCATCTACCAGGAGGAGCGAGACCGGAGCAGTCGACCGGTTGGAGATTTATGGCCCTTCTGATCGGCGTGATTTCTCCGCTGAGCAGGCAATCGCTTGGCTTTCGAACCCCATGACTGGTGGGGCCTATCAGGTTGAGCTGTTTGATGTTCCGCCACCGCGTGCAGATTGGGATCGCCTCGACACCGGCCATCGCCGGTTGGTCGAAACCTTCATCGCAGGTTTCCAAGCTCTCAATCGTGGCCTGTCCGTCGAAAAACTCAAAGACGGTCGACATGGCCAACCATTGCTGTCTGTTCGCCTCGACGCATCGAACGATCAGCCAGTGCTGCGCCTAAACGAAACGCCTTCCGGTGAACGACGGCGAGATTTGGCGGCTTTCAATCCTGATATAAAGCGCCATGCTCAATTGCTCGCGTTTCTCGACACACATCCGCTCGTCCGACGAATCGAATTGCCCGGCATAGTGATCAGGGCATCCAGCTCGGCCAAAACATCCGCCCGCTCACGTCCAACCACCGTTGCGATCCCGGTTCGTGACAGCAAACGTACCTACCCGCGAATGGGTGTCATCGACGGAGGCATAAGCGCGGCCTTGTCCGACTGGGTTATCGATCGCTGGGATATTCTTGCTGAGGAAGATACCGATCAGGCCCACGGCACCTTTATTGGTGGTTTGGCTGCTGCAGGATCACTTCTAAATGGCCTCGAAACGTGTGCCGAGCCTGACGGCGTGGAAATGGTAGACGTAGCGGTATTCCCGAGCGAAGCGGCGGGGGCATTCGCGTCCTATTACCCGGAAGGCCTTCCGCAATTCTTCGATGAAATGGAAGCGGCCGTCTCCGATGCACGCGCACGACATGATGTGCGGGTATTCAATATGAGCCTCAATATCCTTCAGGCTGCTGCGCCGGATAGATATAGCCCGCACGCGGCTAGGCTCGATCAAATCGCCGAGTCGAATAATGCGGTGATTTTCATCTCTGCTGGCAACATCCAGCCGCAAGACCTTCGCCCAGAATGGCCGACCGATGCGACAACGGCTCTCACCAATCTTGTGAATGCCCGAAATGATGGCCTCCTGACACCTGCGGAAAGCGCGAGAAACGTCGCAGTAGCTGCTCTCAACCCGCCGGGCCACGATGGATGCACCCCATTTGCTCCAACTCGGTATAGTCGCCGAGGACCGGGATTGCGCGCGGGCGTAAAACCTGACCTTGCCCATATCGGCGGTTCTGGAACAGTTCATTCTACGCTCGGTCATGGGCTGTTTTCAATTCTCCCTGACGGGACGATCATTGACGGCTGCGGCACCAGCTATGCGTCGCCGCTTGTCGCAAAGACGGCCGCTATGCTGGATTATTTGATTGAAGGAGAAGTGTCGCGGGAGACGCTGATCGGCTTGCTCGTCCACCACGCAGAAATACCGGCACCATTGCGAGATAAGCCGTTGGCACCAATAGCAAAGCATATGGTTGGCTTCGGAATGCCGCCTGCGGCTGATCGTATACTCGAAACCGGCGAGCACGCTATTACGCTTGTTTTCGCATCGCGCATCCAGCGGGATCAGCAGATCAGTTTCCGCTTCTCCTGGCCTCCGTCGCTTGTTGGCCCTGGCGGAAAATGCCGTGGACATGCGAAGGTCACATTGGTTTCGACTCCGCCACTCGATGCTCGGTTCGGCTCGGAATTCGTTCGCGTTAACATCAATGCCGCGCTTCAGCAGGAAGAGGCGAGCGGATGGAGGCAGCGCTTGGAGCCGTTGTATCTCCCTTCCGGTCGAGGCTCAGGGATCGAAGCCGAGCGTATCGAACACGATCTGAAGTGGAGCCCCGTGAAGGTTCTCGCGAAATCTTTTCCGCAGGGCAAAGGACCTTCTTCCAACTGGCGGCTGTTTGTGAACTATCTGACGCGCGCCGGAGAGGTTATGCCGGAAGAGGGTGTTCCTTTCACGGCAATTGTCACGATCAGCGATCCTGATGCCGAACAGCCGGTATTCAACGATATGCGTCAGAGCCTTCAAGCTCTGGGTACGCAGATCGCGGATATCCGAACCGCAGCTCGCATCACGCCGCGTGTCTGATGACGACTGATGTGTCACCGACATATGGCCCTTCGCCAGATCGACCCTCCGAGCTACCCTGGGAGGAGCATCATGCCATTGCTGAAGAGTCCGTCAACAAACTTGGCGGCCGCATCAAACACTGTCTTCGAAGCGCCTTCGATCACTTGAGGCGATCATGGACACTTCATCCGATCGACAGTGAAATGTCGTTTTTTCGGGCTATCACGGCTGAGGAAGAGGCGGCGACGGCTTTGATACTCGCGATGAAACAGCGTCACTATCCTGGATCGGAGAAGCTAAACCCATGGGAGCATCCCCATAAAGCGGCGGTATCCCCATTTCTTGATGCTGTCGGAAACCTGCTTGCCGAAACCGGAATGCCACCTCCGCGGCTCTCCATAAACCGTGGAGACCGGCCAATGCTATCGATTAGTCTCGATCTCGGCGCGTTGACCGGCAATGCAACTGGAGAATTTGCGACCGTCGACCATCCATTCAACTATATGCTCCGAATGAACCATGAAGGAAAAGCATATATGTTCGAAGCGCAGCTACAGCAGCTTGCGTCGTCGCGGGGCGAAGCATCGATCAGACAGCTTGTACAAAACGAAGCCAATCTGAGAAATAGGCCGCTATACGCAACCGACCGGGGCATTCCTGAAATCAGATTCAACGACAGCGTAATCTTAAGAAAGCGCGACCGTGTTTATCGGTTGGCACTTCTCACCATCGGGATTCTGCAGACCAAACAGCATCAACTTTTTGCGGCTCAATGCCTGCAGGCTTACTGCGTTGTGATCGGGCAAATCGTGCAGGACCTGATCCCGGCCAAGTCCTTGAGCCAGCCGCAAGGCTTCCATATGAGTGTAGTACAACAACCGGATGGAACGTATCTTCAAACGACATCATATCGGATTTCCGCCGATATTAAAATTTCGGCCAGGTGGCTCGATGAGATACTCTGTTAAACGTGCGCTGACGAGACGCCCGCGGCTCTGCATTGTCCGTTGCCGAGCTCCGGGCTCGTCACCAGACCCGATTGCCCTTCGGATCGGTCGTCGCTGATCGATGGGAGATGCAGCTTGACCTCGCGGCGCTGCTTTTCGTCCAGAGCCTCGATATGCTCCTTCCAGAAGGATGATGCCATGCCTGGTTCATCACCCCACTTTCGGGTGCTGACGATGTTGTCGTCGACTTTCGCTCGCCGACGCCCGCCGAGGCGCAGCTACTCTTCCGCCAGCCGCAGGGATGGCGTCTCAGTATCTTCGCGAATGCAGGTATCTTCGCTGTTTTTATTCTTCTCCAGGAACACGACCAATGCGTCACGCTCGGGACCGAACGGCTGCTGGTTCAAGAAAGCGTCGACCGACGAACTTGTCTCGTGGCCGCCAGAGGCCGCGTTCCCCCGGTGGAGGACGAAAAGCCTGTTTGTCGTACCGTCTTTTCCAACGAGCCACTTGTCTCCATTGGAACTCGAAGCAAATTCTTGCAAATCACCCATGTCGTACTCCTCTTTTCAGCTGACAGGTCATGGGACCCGTAATGCCTCGGCCTACGGGCCAGCCTGATCGCGACAATGATCCTGGATCTTTGAGTGTCGCAGATCGAGGCTTATGGTGGCGTCCCGAGCGCGTCGGTCGGACCTGTCGCCAATCAGCCGAGCCGGCGCGAAAGTGGGTAGTCTGGCGCGTCATAGAGCGCGCGGATCTGGTTCTGATCGAAACGCGTCTCGTCAATCTCCATCATAGAGCCACGCTGCTGACTGTTTGGCATGTCTTCTACGGCGAAACGGAGGGCTTCGGCAGCTGTCTCGAACCGACGATAGCGAGGGCCGCTTGTTCCAGCTTTCGACTTGCCGGCGTAAAGTCCAGCTCCGCCCGTGTAATCGAACCGGGTCACATTTGCGCCCTCACGGTTGCGACAGGATAACGGAGGCGACGGGCGGCATGTCGAACGGTTCGTTCGCTATCGCGCAGTTCGCGCTTCCGCAGTTGCATCCCCTTTCGAAGGTTCAAGAGCTTTTCGGCACTGGAACCGGCTTCGGCGCCAAGTACACGAAATAGCGCCTCTGCGGATTTTCGGGTGGTGTAGTTTGTCATTTTGTCCTCGAATTAATGAGCGCGGTATCGCGCCCTTTGCGATGGTATTGGCGTGACAGCGCCGAGCTACTTCTTGCTGACAGTCGCCGTGTGGCCGCCCGTGAGCTTGACCTGCGAGCCAGTTGGCGCGGGTGCCGCTGCTGCGGATTTGTCTTTTTTCGGTTTACGGATTTCGCGGTTGCTACGCGTTTGGCCTTTGGCCATGGGCTTATCCTTCGGCGCCGATAAACGTCGGCGCTGTTTGAGCTGAAGTGATTTGGGTCGGCGTCTGTCTCGAAGGAAATTTGCTAAATTGGGAGGAGCGTCCTACCCTGTAGTATCGTCCGCATGCGAGTTTTTCCGTCGACGCCGAAATTTGGAAAGGCACCTGTCGCCGCCAGGGGCAGGTTTCGTTGAGCGGCTCCGGTGACTATGGTCTCGAGAAGCGCAAGAAGGGTCGCTTCCTCATGATATCCGAACGTAGTGGAGCGAGCCAGATTTTGTGAAACGTAGCCGGAATACTCGTTGGAAGACATCGTGTCCTCCTCTCGTTTGGGTAAGGCCGTCGGAAAGACAGCGATGCCTATGATGCGGCTATTGCGTCTGCCACATGCCTGCCTCGCCGTTTGGGCAGGCTATTGTCATTTCTGCCTGCGATGCCGCTCGGGCCGGATGTTGCGGCGGTCGAAACCGGACCCGTCCTTGCGGACGCCGCGGAGATAAAAATTGCCAATCTCTGTGGCGGGAAAAACAAAAGGCCGGGCATGAACCCGACCTCTCACAGTCATTCAGCTTTTCTGCCAGTACATCCGTGGTCAGCGGTCGAATGACCTTATCACGCCGCTTGAAGGTTGTTGGCAGAGCTCTTGCCGGACTTGCGGTCCTGGACGATGTCATAAGTGATCTTCTGACCATCCGAGAGCGAACGCATGCCGGAGCGCTCGACGGCAGACGCGTTCACGAACACATCCGTGCTGCCATTGTCAGGCTGAATGAAGCCGAAGCCTTTGGTGGAGTTAAACCACTTTACAGTACCAGTGTTCATAACGATTTCCTTTCAAAGCAATCGTTGTGGTTCCCGCGATGACTAGCGGGATAAGATCGATTATTTGAGAGGAAATCCGACGGGAGCATAAAGCTCTGGAACGACGTCACAAGCATTGGTCGATAATCAATATATAAGCTCAATTTTTGGTTTTGCAATATCTATCTCGTTTTTGTTCTAAGCTCCTGCTGTCTTGGTCGTATCGAACCTGTGTCGCGCAATCAGCTTCTCGTGCGGTCGACAAAATTCCGGCCTCCCGCATGAACGGCTCTGAATTTCCCAAAGGAGCTTTCGCTGTGAACGGCAAGGGTACACCGTGGGCCATGCCCTTGGTGAGATTGATCTCGATGACGGGTTGCCGCTCTCTCATTGAGCCAGATCTTCCCACTATCGCCATCGGTGGACACGATTACATCCGGTGCGTCGGAGCCTAGTGCACGCTGGCCCACTGATGAACGATTTGCTCGGCATTGACTGGCTTTACCGTCTGATCGTGTGATTCATCCCAGACGGAGATGCTGGGGTTAGCCTCCAGCTGGACGCTGCGGTCGTGAGGGCCAATTGCATCTGGCTGACACTCCGGGCACTACGGCCTCACATCCGCTCACAGGTCTGCCCCCCACCGAGGTCCCATGGGGAAGCCCGCCGATGATTGCGCCGCCCGCGAATACTTCGGGACAGGTCGCCAGGATGACGTTCGCCACCGCGCCTCCGGCCGACAGTCCGACAACGAAGGTCCGGCCGTGATCTATCCCGTGCGTCTCGACGAGGCCGATCATTTCACGGATTAAAGAGCCTCGACCGCATCGTGCCAGATATCGCCTCGCTCAAACCAGTTGAAACACAGGTTGGCGTTGTGCCCCTGCTGCTGCTCCGGAAACAGGACCCTAAATCCTTTTCCCGCCAGGTTCGACCAACCAGATCCACGGTCATGGGTCGCCGCTTTCTGCGTGCATCCGTGCAGTTGAGAGCAATGATGGTCGGCAGGTAAAGCCAGCACTTCAGCAAGCCGGGTTCGAACCGAGGTTTTTCAGGTCGATCAACTGGCGCAAATTTATGTGCTGTAGCGCATCCGTCTCTTTTGCCCGTCGCGGGCACAAGTTCGTATATGGGCAGGAATGCTGCATCGCACAATTTTTGCTATGGTATTCTGATCTATGTAGGGAAGATCTCAGCGAGTGACCGGTGCGATAGCGGCCGCTTCACGAAACGAGACCAAGCGCCGGCTTCCTTCGTCCCACAGGACCAGCTTTACGCATTGCAGGCTCTGCCACAGCGTGATCCTGCCGACTTCGCCGAGTTCCGGATGGTCTCGAAGGACCTCCGGCAGGCGATAGTAGGGAACCTTGCTGGAGAGGTGATGCACGTGGTGGATGCCGATGTTACCGGTCAGCCAGCGGAGAGCACGCGGCAGATCATAATGAGAGGCGCCGTGCAGGGCGGCCTTTGGAAACTGCCATTCC
This sequence comes from Rhizobium sp. ASV20, assembly GCF_016429015.1. Taxonomy (GTDB): domain Bacteria; phylum Pseudomonadota; class Alphaproteobacteria; order Rhizobiales; family Rhizobiaceae; genus Rhizobium. The sequence goes on along the minus strand of NZ_JAELTU010000011.1, from coordinate 31,682 downwards.
GGCTCTTTCGACCAGTGTGTCTCCTCGAATTGATGCTGCACATAGAACAGCCAGACGCCGATCGAACCCGCGAGAAGGACAATCGGTACGTGGACGACTAGAAAGGAGACAGGGCCGATGGCCCAGATCAGGAGCGCGGCGATCACCATCACCGCGACGTTGGTGGCCATCGTCGACATCCATGGAAGCATGCCTTCGCGCATCATCCCCACCGGCAGGCGTTGCTGGAAGAGGAAAAGCCAGGCCGGGCCGATGCCAAACATTACCAGCGGGTGCCGATAAAGGCGATATCCAATTCGTCCCCATTGCGATCGTCCATAATATTCCGTGACGGTGGGAGTGGTGATATCCCCGACGCCGCGCTCATCGAGATTGCCGGCCGAAGCATGATGCGTGGCATGCGCCCTGCGCCAATAGTCATAAGGCGTCAGGGTAAGCACGCCGAGAACACGACCTGTCCAGTCATCGAAGCGCCGCCGGGCGAAGAAGGAGCCGTGGCCGCAATCGTGCTGGATCATGAACAGCCGTAGCAGAAATCCTGCCGCGGGGACGACCAGCACCAAGCCCCACCAGAAGCCGTAATGGACTGCCAACCAGGTAAGCGTCCAGAAGACGGCGAAAGGGATGGCTGTGATCGTCAACTCGAACAAGCTGCGGCCCGCGTGTGGCGTGCGATATTTGGCGAGAATTTTGAGCCAGGCTTTTTCGTCCGAGCCTCGATCCATGGATGACTTTGTTTCCGCGATCATGGTTGCGTGCCGGCTTTCTGCAGGGCTGCCGTGCGATAGAAGTGTTCAGCGTGCTGATAAAGGTTCTCCGCCTCGACCCGGTCACCGGCTTGGGCGGCTTCTCGGGCTGAAACCATATATTGTTCATATCGTCTCACTAGGTTCTGCGGGCTCGATATTACTGTCGTATCCGCGGTGGCCCGAGCACGGCTGGTCGCAGACGGAGTAGAATTTCGGCGTGGTGATTTCAAAAGAATAATTCAAGCCGTTGAGGCTTGCTCCATAAAGGTCGTAATTTCGGGAAGGATTGACGGCGACTATCGCTGGCAAACTCGCCAATGGTATCGCCATTGGGGCGGCATCGCAGTGCAGCTGCCATGTACCGCGGCATTGCGGCCGTTTGATGTTGCCTGGCTCCCGTGTCGGCACCAAATGATGATAACCCAATGCAGAGAGTCAGCCGGTCAGCGTGTCCAGTAGGTCGGCGATCTTGATCGTCGAGAAGTTCGAGAACGTGTCGCAGATGGCGTAAGGTAGTACGATCTGATCGTTGTGGCGCATCGCGCCGCACGTGTAGACGACGTTTGGAACATATCCCTCGCGTTCCGAGGGCTCCGGGTGAACGAGCGGCTCTTTCGAGCGGGCGAGCACCTTGGACGGATCACGTTTGTCGAGAAGGGCTGCGCCGATTGCGTATCTTCGCACGGGTCCAACGCCGTGCGTGAGAAGCAACCAGCCTTCGTCGAGTTCGATCGGCGATCCGCAATTGCCCATTTGCACGAATTCCCACGGAAATTTTGGCCCAAGAATGATCTCGCCGCCATTCCAGACGTGGAGGTCATTGGAACGGATCAGATAAAGGTTTTCATTGTCCTGACGGCCGATCATCGCAAACTGGCCGTCGATCTTTCGCGGGAATAAAGCCATCCCTTTGTTCTTGGCGGCTGTCCCCATGAGAGGTGTCATCCGGAACGACAGAAAATCTCTCGTCTCGAGGAGCTCGGAGCGAATGTCTCTGCCATTATAGGCCGTGTAGGTGGCGTAATAGGTTTTCTGCCCAGCCTCTTCGAACTCGACGAAGCGAGCATCTTCGATACCGTTCGACTGCGCGGCGGTGATCGGAAAAATCACCCGCTCACTGATTGGCTGCTCGGAGAAAAACGTCAGTTCCAAAGGCTCGTCGGGAGATGTGGATGAGGGATTGTCGAGAACGGGAATGGACGCAAGTCGCGCAGTGGGTTCGATATCCACGGTGCCATTCTGATCGACAATTCCCGATCGAAAGGTGAGAGACGAAACATGTCCTTCGCCGACCGCACGCAGGCTCAAGACAAAGCGCTTGCTGCCGCTCGGGACCCCTGACTGATCCGCATCTGCAACAATGCTCGGGTTGAACAATGCGGATGCCTCGAAGGAATATTCGTGCATGAAGTACGCACCAACGAGTTGGCGTTGCACCTTGGTAAACGCAAGGTGGGGTGCGAACGCTTCCTCCATCTCGATAGCGCGCTTTTCGAACGTCGCCAGCAGATTGCGGTGTCGGCCCTCGAAATTTTCGAGAACCTCGGCCAGTTGCTGCTCTGCGACCTCGAGGTCGAGGCCGAGCACGCGATCCACGATGTGATTGGCCCGCGTCTTGTCCGTCGGTTTGAAGTCTCGCGGTTCCGTGGCTGGTTTGAAGGGCCGCACCACGACGCGTGTGGGATCGGGTCGTAGGAAAAGCGCTTGGCGGTTGAGAAATGCTGTCTGTGACAAGATGATCTCGATCTGATTTGAGGCTGTGATTCACGCCGTCAGTGCGCGAAGCTGGCCGAATGTCGATGGATGGCCACTCGCGCGCGAAAGCTTGCGATACTCGAGAAGGCCAAGGAGATAGCAGACTACGGATTCGCCGCCTCTATTTTCATTGAGACGCGTCGGATGCAGACCGTCGCGGCAACTGCCTGTTTCGAGATCCACGACCGGTAATGAGAGATCGTTGCTGCCGAGGAACCAGGCGAAAGCTTTTGAAGCCTCTTTTTTCCATGTGATGTCGTGGCCGACCCGCCATGCCGCATGACAAGCAGCGATCGTCGCCGTCGCTTCCAGAGGCTGTTGGTCGAAGACCTTCACCTCTCTCGTCCGATCTGTAAAGCCATCCGTGCCAACAGGCCTGAACAGTCCTTCAGGGCTCGTCTGTACCGTCATCAGCCATCGCAAGGATTTGAGGCCTGCTGCGACGTAATCAGGGCGCTCAGCACTCAATCCCGTCGCGATCAGGGCCTGAGACAGTCGGGCGTTGTCGTAGGACAAGTTGTCCTCGAACCAGCTCCACCCCGTTCTCTCGACACGATGGAAGATATCCACCAGCCTGTCGGCCAGTGTCGAACGAATCTGATGGGCGAGCACGTCTCGAGGTAAGGCCGCGCAATAGCCGTCCAGTCCCAAGAGCGCAAAGGTCCAGGCACGTGGCGAGCCGAAACCTTCAGCAGTTGGCAATGCCTGCGCGAACAGGGCCGCAGCCCACGCGCGCCGGGAGGGGCTGGTGTCGCCACGGGCACATTCCCCGAGAGCCCAAAGCGTTCGGCTGTGGCTGTCTTCTGATCCCTTGTCTTCCAGCCAGCGTCGGTCGAAGCCCATAAAGTTTCTAAAGTGTTTCTCGTCCGGGTTCCAGGCGTGCTGCACGAAGGAAGCAAAGCGCGAGGTGAGTGCCTCCGGAAGAAGCCGTTCGCCCGGCTCGTTGAGGGCAACCGACAAGAGAAGCGCGCGGGCATTATCGTCGACACAGTAACCGTGCGTCCGGTCAGGTACCGAATAGACGGCATGCTGGAATAGTCCTGTATCGTCGCACATCGACATGAAGTAGCCGAGCTGAGGCTCGGGGAGGGTGGGAGTCTTTTGCATCACGACATTCGCGGCGTGGCGTGCGGGATTCTGAATTGCAACCTGTAAGAACAATGCGAGATAGCGCTCCGCGGTCTTTTGCCATGTCATCGGTCGACTGGTTTGATAGGCGCGCCGACGCATTGCGTCGCGTCTTGTATCATCGGTGAGAAGCGACGCGATCTCGCGTCCGATGGCCGTTGGGTCACCGAAGGGAACGAGCACACCACGGCCGTCTACCAGCAGCTCTTGAGCATGCCAGTAAGGTGTTGAGACGACCGCTTTCCCAAGACCGAAACTATAAGCAAGGGTACCCGATGTCATCTGAGCTTCGTTGAGATAAGGCGTGGCATAGACATCGCACACTGAGATGAACTCCAGGAGCGTGGCCTTGTCGACGAACCGATCGATAAGCACCACGCTGTCCTCGATGCCCAAGTCGTTCACCCGCGTCACCAGGCTTTCGCGATAGGCCTCGCCTTGGTCGCGTACGAGATTGGGATGAGTTGCCCCGAGGATCACGTAGGCCGCATCGGGCCGACTTTTCAAGATCAAGGGCATGGCATCGATCATGACCTCGATGCCTTTGTTTGGCGAGAGAAGGCCGAACGTCAAAATTACCGAGCGCCCGTCGAACCCCAAAGTTGCCTTGGAAACAGCGGGTTCGGAAAACGGCATGTCGGGAATTCCATGGGGAACGACCTCTATCTTGCCGGCCGGCACATGATAGACCTCCGACAACAAAGTCCTGCCCTTTTCCGCCATGACCACCAGCTTGGCGGACAGGTCAATAATTTTGTTCAGGACGCGGCGCTGGCCGGGACTTGGCTCCGCAAGAACCGTATGCAGCGTAGTGACGAGCGGCATCTTCAACCGCGACAGCAGCGCAACGATATACTCCCCGTCGTCGCCGCCGAATATTCCGAACTCGTGCTGCAGGCAGGCGACGTCGAAATTGCCGGCGTTCAGGACATCTGCAGCGCGAATATAATCATCGCGATTGTCGTCGGCTATCGAGAGGCGGACCTCCGGCGGGTAATCGTAGACATGACCATGGTCCGTCATTGCCACGATCGCCGTGGCGACATGCGCGGGAGATTTTGAAACGGCCTGCTGCAGATCCGCTGTGAAAGTCGCGATACCACAGCGGCGCGGCAGGGAGTTGCCGATGAAAGCGACATTTTTGAGCTGGTTCATAGCGAAGCTCCCGACGGGCTGGATGGAATGACGTCGACTCCCGCAGGACCGCTGTTCGCGTCCGCAAAATCGGATTGCAATCTATCTTCTATCACCTCGCGCAGGAGCCCGGTCGCAGGCGCGCTCGCTGCGGTGGCGATGAGCAAAACGATTCCGTCAGGCCCGACACGGATGTCGGCACGATCAGCTTCTGCGAAAAACCCTTCGCCAATCGTGGCCGTCAAAGTTCCTATCGTTCCGTCTCCGGCGACGACCAGCGCCCAGCTCTCTCGGCTCGCGATCAATTCCCAAACGGTGTCCGCAGGGAGGTTCAACCGTTCGAGGGTGAAGAATGGGCAGGACATGAGCTCGGAGCGCTCGACGCTGATATGGCGTGCCAGTTTTCTGCTGCTCGCTGGTTCCAGCCGTGCCACGGCTATGGCTTGTTCGATGTGAAGTTCTCGCGAGCGTCCATGATCCCAGATGCGAAACGTCGTCTCGTTGCGTTGTTGAATCTCCGCAATGACCAGACCCGCACCGATGGCATGCACGGTGCCAGCCGGAACATAAAATACGTCACCGGCCGCGGCCGCCTGCCAGTCGAGAAGGCCCTCGATTGATCCGTCGATCGCGGCCTTCCTGAATTCGAGCTGTGTCAGGGGGCGCTTGAGGCCCACGGCGACCTGTGCCCCGTCTTCCGCTGCCAACACATACCAGGCTTCGCTCTTGCCGCTTTCCATCCCCATCGACTTGGCGGCGGCGTCATCTGGATGAACCTGTATCGAAAGAGTTTCCCGTGTGAAGAGAAGCTTCAGGAGGAGCAGACGATCCCGCTTCCCCGCTTCGTCATAGGAAAACGAGATCTCGCCGACGGGGCTATCCTGATGGTTTGCCGATGCCCATGGCCCGAGATCAAGACGACCCCATGGCTTGAGCGTTGTTCTCACACTGGCGCGGTCAAGTGTCATAGTGGTCTCCTCGATCTTGCCGCTAAGATCGGGGTGACCTGAGATCGGATTGTCTTTTGCTGTCGCTCTCGCGCTGTCGGTACTGACCTTGAGAACCGCAAAGGCGGGAACGCGCTTGGGGAGCCGCTATCTCGCGTGGCTCGGCGACACTCTCGGTGTGTCTATGCCCAAAAATCTTCCTCGGTCGCCAGTTTGTCGGGGCCGAAGGCGAGATCGCTCAAGGCGTAATAGACGGCGCCAGTGTCCTTTCAAATTCCTCCCTCGACACGGGCCAAGCCTCGGTGCGCCCGTTGGAGCTTAGGAGCAAGGTCATCGTCGTATGATAAGCCTCCCATGTGACGTCGATAGGCTCCTCGTCGATCTGTAGGTCGAAGATGCCTGGTGGATGAGGTTGGGCCATCCCGGTAAGCTGGAACGGTCGAATGATAGTGATTCTTTTCACTGTTGTGTTCATGTTGGCACGTTCCTGTCTGGAGAATGGAGTGCTCTACAGCGGGCAAGGAGAGTGGAAGCGGCGATGATACCGCCGATCCCTCTATCTGCCGGCATTTCTGAGGAGGTCTATCTCCTTGGCTATGGGGCCCAGGAACTTCCGCAATCCGTTCTCTTCCACCTGACCGAGGCGAAACCTTTTCGCAAATTCGCTCACAGGCACAGTTTTCGCTGCCCCTGGTTGTAGCGGTGGAGTTGATTTGGCTGGATGATGCACGATTGTACCCTTTCAGGATCACAGTATGCTCAACGAAAATGCGCGAGATCCAGCGTAATTGCGCTGGATCGAACCTTTGAATAAGCAGACGTCGCAGCTTTCAGAATTCGTGGCCGCAACGCATCGAACGCCGTCAGGTAATCTGCCTCGCTGGCATTTCGATGCGATTTCTCGCAGGCCAAGACTTCTGTCGCCACATAGAATTTGATCTCGAACATCCCGTCGTATCCGGTGAAACGGACACAGCGATTCCTGCCGTCAAAACTACGAGCTTCGTTTGGGAAGGAGATTCCCATCAGCGCACACCCTTACATTTCCACCGGTCAACAGCGCTACCCTTCAATTGGGGGCCAAGACATACGCGTGTCGACGACTGTTTGCGGTTGGCGAGAGAGTGCAGGACAGCCGATTTGGTCCTCACACCGCTACGGTACGCGGCTGAGAGGAAGAGCAAGGCGTCACGTTTCATGTCGGAACTTGCGTCCGACTGGGATCCCCGGAGGCCGGCGGACCTTAAGACTTCCCTGACCAACTTGAAGCCGGTGGGTTCGACATGCGATGCTGCAGGATTGGAAGACATTACATCCTCCTTTGTTGGGGCAAGGTTTTGCACCCTTGATGACAGCGCCCTAAAGACGAGCCGTCACTAACATCTTAAGTCGTGCTGAAATCTTGGATTACAAGGGGAAAAAGGCGCGGAGCAATTTCCAGGACTGTTTACTGCTGTGCTGGACAGCCGAAAGGTGAGGAAATTCTGGCATTAAAGAGCGAAGAATTAGCCGGCCTTAAGTTCAACGCCCATCAAGGCCGTCGTTCGCCAACTGCGCCGATCGGCGCCAGCCCGGCACCTCAGCGGAGGTGAAGGTAGGCGGCTGCGCACACAACGGATAAAACTACGACGATGGTTGGAGAAGGACCTCTCAACGCTGTTCTGATGAGAACTCCAATTGTCGTGATCACGCTTCCAAGCCAGGGCCCGTTCCCTGAAAAAGCCAATCCGAGGCTCGACAGGCTGATCGCATTGGCAATCATAGTAAGAGGCGACGTAGCAAGCAGCATGCTTGTTTTCGAATTGAATATGGCGACTGTCCGCGGCCAGCTGAAGGCGATTGCCAACACCAGGAAGGCCGGTGCGATGGTATCAAACTGCATCAGCGAACCTTTCAAGGCTGTCGTCATCGAAATTGCTGTTTGGCCAGCTGTAAAACAGCACCGAAGCGGGACCCCAGGGCGTTATTTTCTACATTATTGAAAATAAAAAAGAATCTCGAAATCACCGGGGTTTCAATCGGCGCCGATCGGGAACCCGCTCAAATCAAAATGTCTATTTTTATCAGACGGTTATCTCAAACTATGGGTGGGTTACAGTTCGGCGCTGACTCACACCTGCCTCTGTCCTGGAGATAGAAGGAACTTCAGTTCTACCTCAGTCGGTGTTTTCGACGGCCGCACCATATCCAATTCCTCGTTAAGCACCACAGGCCGAAGCCTGGGCAGTTTATTCGCCATAGCGCCCTGTCAACGACAGCCTCGTGTTTCAGTCCCTTTCCAGGCCCTTGCGGATCGCGAGCAGCTCCTTTCGCCGTTCGTCGGTCGTTTCCGGATACGACATCTTCAGGTCTTCCAGGGTGTCGAGGACGATCCGGGAGACGATCAGCCGGGCATTCTCCTTGTCATCAGCGGGAACGACATACCAAGGGGAAGTGCCGGTGCTTGTGGCACCCAGGCAGGCCTCATAGGCCTTCATGTAGTGCTTCCAGTATTTCCGCTCCTCGACGTCGGCAGCGCTGAACTTCCAGTTCTTCTTCGGGTGGTCGATGCGGGCGAGGAAGCGCTTGCGTTGCTCGTCCTTCGAGAGATGAAGGAAGAATTTGATGATGCGCGTGCCGTTGACGTGCAGATGTCGCTCGAGATTGGCGATCGAACGGTAGCGATCGTGCCAGAGGTCCTTGTCGGCCTGGGGCTTGTCGGTGAGCCCCTCGCCGAGGAGCAGGTCGCGGTGCACCCGGACAATCAGCACCTCCTCGTAGTACGAGCGATTGAAGATGCCGATGCGGCCTCGTTCCGGCAGATCGCGTGTCGTGCGCCACAGGAAATCGTGCTGCAGCTCGGTGGCGCTGGGGTGCTTGTAGCTGAAGACCTGACAGCCCTGGGGGTTGACGCCGGACATGACGTGCTGGATGGCGCCGTCCTTGCCGGCTGCGTCCATCGCCTGGAAGATCAACAATATGGCGTGGCGGTCGGAGGCATAGAGAAGCTCTTGCTGCGCGCTGAGGCCAGCGACATGGTCGGCGAGCAACTCCTGATATTGCTCCTTCGATTTATAGACGGGATCGACCTTCGTCGGCCATTTCTTCAGGTCGACGTCGTCCCCTTCGTGCACCCGGAAGTCTTTGGACTGGATCTTCATATTCGTTCCTTTCGCAAGGCGGGCGGCCTTATGTGATCTTGAGACGGCGGAAGACGGGGACCTTCACGAAATCGAGGAGAAGCGCGAAGACAACGGCCGCAGCCAGCGTGCCGGCCACAACCCATGCCGGCAGAGGCGTCATCGCAATGCCTGCCACGGCCAAAGCCGAGGCGATCAGGAGATCGGCGACTGATGAGCCGAGAAGCCAGATGCTGGGGCGGGAGGACCAAAGATGACGCCGCTCGCGATTGGTATAGGTCGTCGCCTGGTTGCCGAACACGATGGTGACAAAGGTCAATGTCTGTAGCGCTTCGATCCCGAACCGCATGCGGTACAGGCCAAACGCGAGCACGGCGACGCAAAACATCAACTCGCCAAGTCCCATGATGAAGCCGGCAATCGTCAGGTTGCCGATCTGCCAGGCGTTCGGGACCGGCGACGGTCGGACATTGTCAGTCGTCAACGACATGCCGAGGAAGTCCCCGGTGATCATGATCAGCACCATCAGCAAGGGCGTCAGGATCGCGTGGCCGGTCAGGACGAGACCGACCGCCAGGAACAGCACCTGCACCGTCTTTTTGGTGATAGAGTTCAGTGTGTAGCTGAGAATACGTTGGAAGGTGGTGCGTCCTTCTTTGACCGCAGCGACGATGCCGGCGAGCCCGGGCTCTGTCAGCACCATGCCGGCGGCGGATTTGGCGACGTCGGTCGCCGTCGAGACGGCGATTCCCATCTGGGCCTGGCGCAGCGCCGGCGCATCGTTGGCACCGTCGCCGCACATGCCGACGGTGTGGCCGCCTTTCTGGAAGGCTTTGACGAGCTTGTACTTGTCTTCCGGCAGGACACCGGCGAAGACTGCAAACTGCTCAGCCTTGACAATGTCGGGAATTGGCCCCGGCGGAGAGACGGCGCCATCGAGGCCCACCGCCTTCGCGACGATGGCCGCCGTCGCCGGCGCATCGCCGGTCACCATGACAGCACGGACGCCAAGACCGTGTAATTCGCTGATGAGCGATGCGGAATCCGCACGCGGCGGATCGCTGAGCGCAATGAGACCAGCGAGCTTCATCACCGTGGCGGACCCAGCCGCCACGGTGATGACCCGGAATCCCTTATCCTCCAATTCCTTTGCCAGAGCCGCCGCGGTCGGTGATGGCTCCGCGAGCGCGCTGACGACGGTGAAAGCGCCCTTGACGATACGCTGCTGGCTTCCGGCCGCATCTGTGGCGGTCGCCTCCGCCATCTTCTTGGCCGGATCGAAGGCAGCGAATTTGACCCGCTTCGGCGCGTCGGAGACCGTCTTTTTTGCGGCGGCGGCCCGGATCGCGCCGTCAACCGGATCCTGCCCGCCCTCCGAGCTGGCCAGCGCCGCCAGCGCCAGAACATGGGCTTCGTCGAATCCCGGCATGGGCGTGACGGTCGTGACCGTCAGGGCATTCTGCGTCAACGTACCCGTCTTGTCGGAGCATAGCACAGTCATCGACGCCGCTTCATCCACGGCCGAGAGCCGGGTGGGCAGGACACCGAGCTTCGCCAGAGCCCGCGCGCCGAGGGCGGAGGCCAGCGTAAACGTGGCCGGCAGCGCCACCGGTATCGATGCGAGAATGGCCGTTAGCACGAGGGGAATGATTTCGGCGACCGGCGTTTTGAGATACCAGGAATAGCCAATCAGCAGAACGATAACGACGCCGTTGAAGATGGCGAGATTGCGCACGACATGCAGAACCGCCTTCTGCTGCGTACTCACGACATGCGCAGTTCGGATCAACTCGGCCGTCCGCCCGAACTTGGTGCGTGCGCCGGTCGCCGTGACCTCCGCTTCCGCTTCGCCGCGCCGGACCAAGGCGCCTGCATAGGTGTGAAGGGGCGCGGCGGCTTCGATCGGCACCGATTCACCGGTCAGCATGGATTGGTCAAGCAGGACTTCCCCGCCGGTGAGTTTCACATCCGCGGCGACGACGCCGCCCAGCGAAAGCTTCACAAGATCGCCCGGCACCAGGTCCGTTGCGGGCACGGTTTTCCAGGCGCCGTCGCGTTTGACCGAAGCGCTTAGTGCGAGCCGTGACTTTAGCGCGGCTAGCGTCGCCTGCGCGCGGCTTTCCTGAAACAGGCCGAGTGCGGCATTGAAGACGAGGAGAAAAGCGATGATTCCAGCTTCGACATATTTGCCGAGCACAATCTCAAGCGCGATCGCGGCTTCGAGCATCCACGGCACGGGCGCCCAGAATTTCTCGATCGTCGTGCGTAGCGGATGCGAGCTCGTGTCCGGCATCGCGTTCGGGCCGAAGTTTTGCAGCCGGTTCTTAACTTCTTCACCGGTCAGCCCCGTTGGCAGCGACGCGGGCTTACGTGCGACCTCCACCAACGGCGGGGTATTCGCATCATTTTCGGTACCGGGCTGGGAAACAGGTTTCGGTTCGGTGATATTGGGTTCGACTGCAGGTACGGTCATAGCGGCTCTTCTTTCGATCAAATCGCGGGCGAACGCGCCACCGTGTTGGGCGATCGTCAGTTCCTTGTTGGCGAGGATGAGGGACTATCGTGCGTCGGGACCGCCGCGGTCGGTTGCGACAAAAGTTGGAGTGGCACGAGATGCGTCTCCTCAGGAATGCTCGGTCACATGCTCCGCAGGATAAGCGTCCGCCGGTGCCAGGCGGCCAGCTAGGACGACGACAAAGACGACAAATCAGCTTTTCGCGCATCGGCAGTTCTGCGTTATGGTATTCGTTAGCAGCTCAGGCCGGCAGCCTCGGGAATTACCTAGCGCATCAATGTCGAGGTTGGCCTTCTAACGGTCGATCGAGGAAGGCCAATAGCGCATCACAGACCGGCGCTACAGCGCTGCAGATATAAGTTCCGGGGCTGAAATGTACCCCCAGCAGGCATCTTCGAGTGCGGTCACGGCGCACGCGGCCGTCCATCTACGCCGCCGTGCGTAAATTCCGAGCCTGTTGGTCAAGAGGTTTCATAGCCAAATAAAGGTCTGGGAAAGTATCCCAGCCCAGATTTTGGAGAACAACTATGACAACCATCTTGATTATCGTTGTGGCGGTCCTGCTCCTCGGCGGCGGCTATTTCGGATTTCGGCGGCGGGGCTAACCCCTGGTCGGACTTCTTTTCCGGATGCCTTGCACGGGACACAACTCATGCGCGGGAGCTCGCCATATCTCGGCGGAGAAATGATTATCGATGACAGCCGACGATGTCGCTAAAGACTTTCCCATCGTTTGTGTGGGTGGCTCAGCCGGCGGTCTCGACGCCTATATACGGCTGCTGCGGCATCTGCCACCGGATATGGGGGTTGCGGTCGTGATCGTTAATCACCAAAGAACCCTCGCGACGCAGCTCCATGAGCTCCTTCCGAGTTACACCCGGATGCCTGTCGAGCTGATCTCGGAAGGATTGGTTCTCGAACCCGACCATGTTTTCATCATCCCGGGGCAGCGCGATCTGCTTGTCCTTGACGGCGAGTTTCGGCTCAAGCCGATTTCAAAGCCGCGAGGATGGCCTGATGTCATCACCGTGTTCCTTCATTCCCTGACCCTGCAACGGAAAGGCACGCTGATTGCCGTCATTGTCTCTGGATACGACGGCGATGGCGCAGCGGCGTTGTGCGACATCCAGGAGATGGGTGGCGTCACCATCGCGCAGAAGCCTGAAACAGCCAAGCTGCCGGACATGCCCGAAAGTGCAATCGCCAGCGGATATATCGATTTAATCCTGTCGCCTGAGCAAATCGCTCAGGAGATCATCCGAATCGCGCGGAAGGCGTCCTGATGATTGCGGGAACCCAGTGCGGCGAGCGAAACGAGGCATTGTCCACACTACCGAAATGCCACTGCTTATGCCGGGGGTCGATTAGTCAACCTTAGAGACCGGAATTGCATTTCGGTATAGCTGCGTTGGCCGCTGTCTCTTGCGATCCAGGCCGCGCATGATCGGCGTTACCGCCACACCATGCACGACAATCGACATCAGGATGACCAGGAAGATCGTCAGCCAGAGAATATTGACGCCGGCAAATTCAGCCTGTCCGGTCGCATAGGCGAGGTAGTAGAGCGAACCAAGGCCCCGGATACCGAAAAAGCTGATCACCGCCTTCTCTTCCGGTGGATGTCCCAGTCCAGCCAGGCTGATCCAGCTGATGAGCGGACGGATAATGAGGAGGATGACGAGGGCCGCGAGAACGATGCGCCAATCGAGCGCTTTGAACAGCGGACCGTAGGCGATGGCCGAGCCGAAACAGACGAGGACGATCATCATAAGCAAGCGCTCGACCTGCTCGACGAACGCATGAAGTTCCTCATGATATCTGTCCTGACGTTCGATGGAGCGCAGTGTCAGGGCAGTCACGAAGACGGCTACAAAGCCGTAACCGTAAATAAGCTCGGTCGCGCCATAGGCAAGCAGTGTAATGCCGAGAGCGACGAAACCGTCTCCGGTCTTCGACAGCTGCGTTTTCTTGGGAAGTTGGAAGGTCAGAAATCCAAGGACGCGGCCTGTCATCCATCCGGCGGCGACACCGGCGGCAAGCCGCCAAAATACGTCGACGAATGCCCAGTCAAGGAACCAGGGCGCGCCGCTTGTTTGAGTCAGGGCGAGCGCGATTGCCAGATAGACAAATGGAAAGCTGAGGCCATCGTTCAATCCGGCTTCGGAGGTCAGCGCGAAACGGACCTCGTCTTCTTCTCCCGACTGGGGAGGTCCGACCTGCACATCGCTGGCGAGAACCGGATCGGTGGGCGCCAACGCAGCTCCCAGCAAAAGGGCGGAAGCCACGCCCAGGCCGAGGAGTCCCCATCCCACAAGGGCGACCCCGGCGATCGTCAGAGGCATGGCGATGCCCAGCAGTCGCCATGTCACGATCCAGCCGCGCCAACTGAGCGGCCTATCGATCTTCAGGCCGGCTCCCATCAGGGCAACGATGACGACCAGCTCCGTCAACCGCTCCGTCAGATAACGATTTTCGAGTGGATTGAAATTCGACAGCGGCGAAAATGGCGACCAGGCGAGCAGGGCGCCGAAGATTATGCAGATGATCGGGAGCGATATCGGCAATCGATGAAGAACCATAGGAAGCCAGGCCGTGAAGAGAATAACGATGCCCAGCACGGTGAGCGTCGTAACATAACCATCCATGGATTCCTTATCCTTGCCGCGACGTATGGCTTGGGAAGTCTCCCGGTTCCGCCTTCTGAGGCGGGGCAACCGCCTACGACTATTCCGGCGAGGGCGAAAGCGTTGGCGTCCTCGCAAAGGGGCACGCTCGCGCCCTCGCAACCCTGGTTTCATCCATTCCGTTCGTCGCGGTTGGCCCGTTTGGACCAATCTCGACAGTACGGAAGCTCTTGAGCCTCAGGACCAATAGGTCGGTGTCTTGTAGTAGCTGTCGACCTTGCGACCATAGTCCGGGGTCCATTCGAAGGTGGAATTCCGGTCGTAGTTCGGCGCGTCCTGGAGCTGCTTTTTGTCGAGGTTGACGACATAGCCGCCCCTTGTCTCGTCGTATTTCAAAGTCGCCCAAGGCAGCGGATGGAACTTCTCGCCCATGCCAAGGAAGCCGCCGAACGACATCACGGCGTAGATGGCACGACCGCCGTTCTTATCCAACATGATGTCATCGATACTCCCGAGCTTGTCGCCAACCATGTTGTAGACGCTGGTCCCTTTCACCTTTTCGGCAGCGATGAGGGATCCCGAGGTTCTGGATGTGACGTCGACCATTGAAGTAACTCCCTATTTGGCAAGGCGCAGGAAGGCCGTCTGGACCTTGCTTCGTTCGGCCAAAGTTGCCTCAATCAAGCAATGAGAGGCAGCCTCGGAATCTACTCACAGCGCAGGTGAGAATCAGGTTAATGATCTGCATGTATCAATTCAACAAGGCTGGTTTCACCTTCCCGTCGCCGCCGAATGGCTGAAAGACAAGCTGGAGCGGCGGCTCCGGCCGGAAGATCATGGCGAAGCGGAGCGGCCCGCCGGCATGGCCGCGCGCCTGAAACCTGACGTCAAACGGGAAGCGTGTCGTCGGGTATTGAGGTGGCGGCGAGCGCCAGACGTGCCAAAGAGGGCAGAGATTTCGCCCCGGTTTTTCTCATGATCGACGCGCGATGATTTTCGACGGTGCGTTGGCTGATGTGGAGGTCGGCGGCGATGTTCTTGCTGGGATGTCCGGCAAGGACCATTTCCATGATCTGACGTTGTCTCGCCGTGAGAGCCGCAACATGGTCAGCCGCCGCCTTTCGCCAGGCCGACCGCTTGGCGACGTCATGGGTCTGTTCGAGCGCGCGCGCGACGCCCGCGAGCGGCTCTTCGCGACCGATCGGCTCTTCGATGAAGTCGGATGCCCCGGCTTTCATCGCCTGGACCGCCATCGGTACGTCGCTGTTGCCCATGATCATGATGGCGGGCAGGCGCCAATCTTCCTCACGGAGCCGCTGCAGCAATTCAAGGCCCGGCATCCCTGGCAGGTAAGCGTCGACCAGGAGACATCCTTCCTGGCCGGGGCGACAAGATTCGAGGAAAGCCTCACAGCTCGCGAAATCCTCGACAACGTGTCCGTCGCCTTCGAGCAGGTCGCGAATCCCCTCGCGGACGTGTCGATCGTCATCGATGACGACAATCACCGACTGTCCTGCATCACGGATGGTTTGTGCCCGTTTCGCCGCCGGCGAGTGTGACCCGGATTGCGAGGTCGGCAGCAGGTGCTGGATCGCCTGCATCACGTCTGCGGCCTTGACCGGCTCGTTGAGCTGTACGCAATCCTGGCTGGCGATGCGCTTCCGTCGAGATGTCCTCGGTCAAAACGATGACCGGTATCCGGCGACGAAGGCGTTCCCTGACCTTCGCAGCGACGGTCAAGCCGTCCATGCCGTTCGGCAGATTGTAGTCCGCGAGGATAAGGTCGAGCGCCGCGGCGCCATCCGGCGCCGAAATCGGGAAGTGACCTTCCTCCCGCAGGACCATTTCCAGAAGCTCTGCCAGCGCCGCATCATCCTCGATGACGAGGATCGAGCCCGTTTGGCCAGTACGAATCGCATGATCGAGTGTGTCGGCGAGGGAAACGTCGTTTCGCAGCGCCCAGCTCGACCCTAGCATGACATCGATGGAAGAGACGGAGCCCTTTGCCTGGTTGCGAACGAACATGCACACGGTGGCCAAGCAAGGTCGCCAGGCGTTGCACGATCGACAGTCCGAGCCCGAGGCTGCGGCTGCGTTCACGCGCGGCGTTGTCGAGCTGGTGATATTCGTCGAAGATCAGTTGGAGATCATGATCGGCGATGCCGACGCCGGTGTCCCAGACCTCGATCCTGAGTATCTCCCCATGCCGGCGACATCCGAGCAGCACCTTCCCACACTTGGTGTATTTCAAGGCGTTCGACAGCAGATTACGGATCATCTGCTCGAGCAGGCGCGGATCGCTATAGATCGAGAGACTGCACGGTATGACGTGGAGGATAAGGTTCCGGGCTGTGGCGTGATAACTGAACTCATCGCGCAGCCGCTCCAGCAGGCCGGCAAGCGGGAGGCTGACGAACTCGGGATGGACCGTCCCGGCTTCGAGCTGGTTGATATCGAGGAGCGTACTGAGCATGCCCGACATGGCGGCGGCCGTCTCGTCCAGGCGGATCACGAGTGCCAGGGCCTCATCCTTCTTTTCGTCGCGAATCTTCCTGGCCAAGATCCCGCGCATCAGACTGAGCGCTTGCAGCGGCTGGCGAAGATCATGGCTCGCAGCGGCCAGGAAGCGGGACTTGGCGATGTTGGCCTGTTGCGCGTCGCGCTTGGCGGCTTCCAGTGCGTCGGCGGCGAGTTTGCGTCCGGTGGTGTCAACAAAGGTGATGACGACGCCCTCAATCCCGTCATTCTGGGCGCGATAGGGCAGTATCAGGCGAATATACCATCGCCCATCCCGAGCCTGAATCTCGCGCTCGATCGGCGCGAGACCTTGCAACACGGTGCGCGTATCGAGGCAGCGATCGGCGTGGCCCTCCTGAACCGAATGTTTGCCTGCGGACGCCCGAAATCCGTTCGCTGCCCAGTCTCGGCGGGAGCAACCAAATAAGCGGGGCCATCAAAGACCAAATTTCGCTCATTTGCTGATCGCTGCACCAAAGCTACGCGGAAGGCGATGATGTAAGAGCAAAAGCTCAGCCTCTTCACAAAGACGGATGAGGGCATCGACACCGTAGCCGTGTAGTGATACTTGCCAGGCCCATGCGCCAGTGGTTGTTTGACTGTAACCATGGCGAATCAAGATTTTCACGTCGGCTGTGAAGCGCGTCTGCAAGGACGATAATATGGCAACCTGCGGGAAAAGAAGGATGCGATCGGCTTTCCGAAAATCCAAGCAGCCGATACATGCAGGACCGCTCTATTTTAGACGGCCCCTTGTGCGCCGCCTCGTTATCCCACCGCTGCAACGCTGAAGGGTTGCGAGAGCGATCGATGTGTGCGCGCATAGCGAAACCGCTTCGTAGAGCGTTGTTGGCAAGCAAATCCGCGCTTAGTAGAGCCACGACTCCGCGATCAAGGTTGATCCGATGCCTGTCGATTTCGATAACCGTGTAGAGTTTCTCGTTTCGAAAAGTGCTCGCGCCCATGGCAGCGATACTCTCGCCTGGCATCGAATTGTCCCTTATGTAATTAACCTCAAAGGCGGCTGCTACCACACGCGCGTCGCCGGAGGTACGGGCCGCGACCAGTACCTCTCCGTAGGAGGGCGCAAGATCCCAGTTATGATCTTTCACAGCGGCAATAGGAACCAGTCGATAGAGAGTCAGTGTTTCGCCGCGTTGTAAGAGCATCGACGACTCCCTTGCGGCATCGCGCAACTGAGCCTGGCTCTCGACTGATTGAAGGCTAGGAGCAGCAGAGTCTTCTTCCGAAGGCTTACCTCCGCTCTGAAGCACGCTGTTTGACGTCGGATTTTTTCCTTTTGGGGAAGGTCGCATAGTGGCGCCACACGCAGCAAAACGAACTGGTGAGCCGATAGTTCCGACGGGAGCGGATTTGAATGCAAGTAAGCAGCCTCGCATATCCGTCTTAACATTGATTTCTGGATTTCTCTGGATGGCGCACTGGGAGCCGCGTATTCCGCGGCAACCGTAAAGATGGTGTCGGCATATCCCGCTTTGCGAAAGGTCCATGCCTGGTAAACGATTGTAACGCCCCCTTAGCCATCGGTTTTCAAGGAATAAAGGGCGGCGAGCAGCAATTGATGGCATCAAGGGGCGCGCGCTATGCTAGTGTCGATCTCTCTTGGAAAATGTACCGCCTTTGTAAAAGATCAGAATACTAAATGGCGATTCACCTCGCGACATCCAGCAGGCAGGTTTCATGAAGCGTCCATCCCTTTATATGCTCAAAGGCTTTGCCTACTACATGGACTTTGTTGTCTATCCTCTCGTTGTCGCGGGGCTATCCGCAGCCTATTTGATGAAAGATTTCGATGGACGTCCGTTGCGATGGCTAGCCACTGTCATAGTCGGTGCTGCTGTTTGGACATTGGTTAAATACATCATTCACCGCTTCATACTGCATCACGTCATGTTCATCCGCGAGATGCATGATCAGCATCACCGCTCGCCGAAGGAACTGATCGATACGCCGATCTGGCTCAGTCTTTCGTTCATGCTTGCAGGTGTGCTCCTGCCGTCATGGTGGCTTCTGTCTTTGGTCCGGCGACGGGGTTCACCCGTGGGTATGACGCTTGGATATCTGATCTATGGCCTGATGCACCATGCCATGCATCATTGGCGGATCCGGCACGGTACATAATTACACAACTATCAAAATGAAATCACATATACCTACACAAAAAACTGTGAGATATGTAGATGTTATCGTGACGTGAAGCTATGATAGAATAAGTCATCCGGAAGAAAATGACAAATCCATAACCATGAGATCAAAAGATAAGCTATGATATAGAAGAAATAGCAAGACAATACCTGTCACTATGTGCTATATTAATTCATGGATCATACGCCAAACACCCTTGAGCTTTCTCGCCGGAAAATCACCGAAGACCAGAAACTTGTTTCCTCCCAAGAGGCAGATATAAGAGGTATTCTGTTGCGTGGAGAGCCTAGACGATTGGCGGAAGATCAATTAATTGATCTTAATCGCGCTCTTCGAGCACATATTTTTGAACGAGATCTGATAACGGCGGCCATAAAATTGGATCGAAGTTGGATCGTCATTGAGCATTAGATTGCTTGTGGCTGATAAAACGCGGCCCGATCGAATTGACATGAGAAAGTCCGTACAATCTCGCTATGGAACTTCCGTTCAGGAGTGAGATGATGGAAAATGTCGAGACAATCAAAATCGAAGAACGAAGAGATGCCTGGCTCGTGTACAGTGTCCGAATGCATGCACACGCAGGCGAGGCCGAGTTTTCCATTGCTGTGAAGGATCACGGAACGCCGGTTTTGAATGAGGCAGCTGCTCTTCGAGCCACGCTCGGTTTCGTCGAGGAACTGGAGGTGTCTACCCGCCTTAGGCTCAGGGCAATTTGAACGGAAGATGGCGGCGAACTGAAGTTTTGCCGCCGCCGAATCCTGAAGAGGAGGCTTACCTTCCTCAACGGCGGTGCCGCGCTCCCCATTCTAGATTCGGTACTCCGCTCATCATTAAAGATGTAGTGAAGATCATAGGCCTATTCCTTCTCATCAAAGATGCGAAGACATCACCATTTTCGATACCTAAGTTAGGTCGGATTCTAATCAATCCAACAGAAGCTCTCTGCGTTGCCGAGGTCTTGTCGAAGCATGTTCTTCCTGCTCACAGCCGGTGTTTTCGCTAAGTAGATTCCGTCTCCTCCGGTGGCGCCATCCTGAACTATTTTGATAGCATGAACATGGCTTTCAATAAGACGGAGCGAACTTGCAATGCGTTATGTTGCTCGGGCCATCGATAAATAGCATCGAATACGCTGATCTGCATGAATGCAATCAGGCGCCGTCCTGTTACAGGAAGAAAAGTCGATGGCGAAAGCGACTGTGCTGCATACAGCGACCAAGCCTCATTCAATGTTCTGGACGCGGCCAACCGCTTGGCGCAAGATCGATGTGGCAATGCGGGGATCGGAAAGTTTCATTCATCCGGTAGCATTAAAAAGATGGAAACACAGGCTCGGAGCGTTCCTCAAGCAGATTTAGCGGTATACGAGGTGTCTTAATGCTCCGAAACGCAAAATTCGAAGGCCGGGTTTGCTAGAGCGTAAACTCATTAATCCCCTTATCCGATCAAGCCTTGCAATGAGGGCATCATAAGAGCAAAAAGCGTTATGTCCGAGAACAACGCCAACGCGCTTTCGTTCGAGTTCGATCGCTCGAATATGTTTGAGCCGCTTTTGCAGGCTGACCCGTCGTTTTGTGAAAAATGGGAGACATTCCAGGAGGAATATCGATCTGACGACGAGTTACCACTTTACTTGGCGCTGTCAGAGCTCGCTCGACATCTGATTTTGGATTTGGAAACTGGTAACACGCATCGATTTGACGCGGTCTTTGATGTTGTCGAACGCTGGCACATCAAGGGCAATCCGTACGTTAAAGAGGCGGCTACAGTAGGTCTCCTCGAAGATTTGCAGAATGCACATTTGCATCGCGAAACTCGCTCTGGCGATTTTCGTCCGTGGCTGCAGCCAGAAACTCTCAGATGGTGGACTAAAGTCCATGAATTCTGGGCTACGGGAAAGCCCATAACTTGACGCCTTTTCTCAGAAGTCGGGTTCCGAGAATGGCAGGTCTTTGATTCACTGGGGCTTTGATTTGGAGGCCGCTAATGACCCGTCGCCGGTTCGACCTGACTGATTTTGAGTGGAGCATCGTCCAGCCGTTAATGCCGAATATGCCACGCGGTGTCCCTCGTGTAGATGACCGCAGGATTATCAACGGAATCTTGTGCCGGTTTCGAACCGGCTGGCCATGGGCGGCCGTACCTGAGCGATATGGACCCTATACAACCTGCTACAATCGCTTCGTGCGGTGGCGCAAAGCAGGCGTCTGGGATCATGTCCTGCGTGAGGTCGCAAAAGCTTTCGACGGTGACATCGTTATGATCGACAGTTCCTGTGTTCGCGTTCACCAGCATGCGGCCACGGGAAAAAGGGGGATCAAGACGATGGCTGCATGGGACGTTCGCGTGGCGGTTTGACGACGAAGATCCATGCCCTTGTTGATGCCGACGGCCGACCGATTGGCCTCGATCTAACGGCGGGCCAAACCCACGACAGCAAAATGGCCGAGCCAATGCTGAGGAATATTGGCAAAGGCGCAATCATCTTGGCCGACCGCGCATACGATACCAACGCCCTGAGAACTCTTGCAAAGGAAAAATGTGCGCGGGCCAACATTCCGGCGAAACGAAATCGCAAAGAGACCTTTCCGTTCAGCGGCTGGGTCTATCGACAGCGCAATCTGGTGGAGAGGTTCTTCAACAAGCTTAAACTGTTCAGAGGAATCGCGACAAGGTATGACAAAGATCCTCGAAACTTTCTGGCAGCGGTCAAGCTCGCCGCAACACGCATCTGGATCCGGTCATTATGAGTCTGTCCCCTAATCGAAAGAGCAGAACTGCCGGCGTCAATCACGAGTGGGCTGTCTATCGGCACTGGACGCGCGGTCCGCTGTTTGGCTGGAACGTATTATCCGAAGCTCGATAGGTGCGGTATCGGTTGGCGCAAGACTGAACGTGAGTGCCGCCATTATAATGCGACTGTGAAGCGAGCATCCCGCCAATGATCGCGCCGGCTGCGAGGCCACCGATAATGACGCCAGCGTTTCCGTCGTGATCGTAACCGCGATATCCGCCATAGCCGCGATTGTAGCGGGAATACCCATGGTTATAGTGACCGTGGCCATGCCAGATGTGGCCGCCTTGATGCCCGTAATTTCTGACTTGGATTACGTCGGATTGCTGAGCGATCGGTAGTTCAGCAATCGGGAACGCATAGGCCGGTACAATGCTGCAAAGTCCTGCAGCAAGTGACACAATGCCGAGAGCTAGCTTGTTCATTTTTATGTTCTCCTATTCAGTAGTTCATGTGGATATTCATTGGGTATTATACAATGGTTCTGATGCTCTAATCACTAAATATTGATATATTAACTTTGTAGTGAAATATACTTCTCATAGAAATTTCAGAAATACTTTGTTTCATTGAAGAGGTGCGTAGTCATCAGAACTGCTTGTCGCGGAACAACCTCCGGCCGCAGATCCTGCTGTGGCCAATATTCGGTTTTGTTTGATCGGTGCGCGCGGGTGCTGCCCGGCTTCCTCATTGCGTCAGCCGTGATGATCGATGAAGCTCATCGGTCGGCTTGCATTGGTCGAGCTGCTCCAACAACTCACCGTCCAAGTTGTCGCCTGACCCGCCGAGGTTCATCCTCCGGTCCCGATAACACTTGGCGAGGTTATTCATCCTTGACTGGCGGGAGTCGCATCGAGTGCGCTCTGTATGGCCAGCGCAAGATCCGGTTCGCGAAACGGCTTCTCCAAAATCACCGCATGTGGTCGTGACATTTGCACCGCTCTGGCATCACCGGTCACAAACAAATGAGGGACAAATCCGCTCTTTAGTATTTCACTGACCGCGGAGATGCCGCTGCCCTTGCGCAGACCGCCATCCACCATCATCAGATCGGGCTTGCAGCGAGCCGCAGCAGCAATCGCGTCGGGTTCTGTCGATTCGATCGCGCAGACCACATGCCCCATGTCTGCCAGAAGCTCGGCATACAGCATCGCGAGGAGGGCGTTGTCTTCGACCAGGAGGATGCGGAGCGGTTTTGTCGAGGTAGATATTACGCGAGAGCCATCTTCTGGCATTTCCGCACCATGCTTTCGACCTTGCTCTCTTGACGTCAACTAGCCTCTGTAAAAGGCTGTCCGCGCGCTCAATGGAGCCAGATATTCTATTCAAAGCTCAGCATATTGCTAGAAAGCCTAAATTCCGCTGATGCTGAGAAAGGCCAAAGCAATACCAAGCCGATAACACCTCTGCGGTACTGGCAATGGAAAGAGACGATCCCGGCTAGGTTTCCGTTCTCTAAGCGGGAGGTCGCTCTCTGCCTCCGTCAATTGCTGGTATTGTATTTGAACTCGGGAAGTGCACCCAACGAATCCTTGGTCGCACCGGCCAGCACTATTTTCTTGTCTTGCATCTGTATCGAATTGAACGGCACAATGACGTATTTCGAGCCGACTCCTAGAAACCCTCCAACTGAGAGCACTGCGAAAGGCACCTTGTCGGTGGAGGTGACGATCAGATCGTCGATCGTGCCAACGACTTCATTGGCATCATTGACGACGGTGCCGCCGACCACTTTCGATGTTCGGTAGCCGGTGGCCAGCGATGCAGGGTCGACTTTCGTCAGCGTAACCGTTTGAGGCGAGCCTTGCGAGAAGGCAGGGTTGCCAAGCGATACCGCAAAGAGGGTCGCGCCGGCCAAAAGTATAAATGATCTGTGCATCGGACGCTCCTGGATTTGAGTGACTGCCTGCCGGGTGGTCAATAGGCGGCGGCAGCGCTGCTTACTCGGTTCTATTTCCTCAGGTCATTTTTCAAGCCGCTTGCGGCTACTTCTGAACCCGGCCTTTGGCCGTCTGTCTGCATGCCCGAGGATCCTGCCGGAACACGCTCAACACGCTTCACCTTGGCGCAGAAGCCGCCTGCGCGAGGTGGAGAGACCGACCCTGTTTAACCTAACAAAATTTCACCAGTTCGGGGAGCGTCGGAAACTACTCAGGCATTTGCCGCACCATGACAGGCTGGTGGTTCAGCTCGCTATATGTCATAGTGCAGTAGTCGATCGGTCTTCGGGCAGCGTCGTTTCACTTCCCTCAGAAGCTGTGAATTTCTATCACCAGATCCCTGGCTGGGTGTGTGTCTCGGGCGAAAGCGAAGGCGAAATGCCACGGCGGGAAACAACTCGGAAGAAACCGGCTCGCGCTCATTCACAGGCGCAGGCTATGGTTACGCTCGGGAGCGGGCCATCGCGAGAGCGATTGGAGGACTTTCCCGTCGTCGGTATTGGCGCGTCAGCCGGTGGTCTGGAGGCCTGCACCAAGCTTCTTAGCGGATTGGTGTCAGGTGCCGGTATGGCCTTCATTCTGGTGCAGCATCTCGACCCTACCCACGAGAGTATGATGGCTGAGTTGCTGGCCCATCATACTGCGATGACCGTGGAGCAGGCCGTTGACGGCATGCAACTCAAATGTGATCATCTCTACATCATTCCACCCGGAACATATCTTGCCGCCAGCAGCGGATACCTGCGCCTTTCCGAGCCTGAGGCTCGCCATGGCGCGCGTTTGCCCTTCGATTTCCTGCTACGCTCGCTCGCGGAGGAATATGGGGAGCGCGCCATCTGTGTGATCCTCTCGGGAACGGGCGCCGATGGCAGCCTCGGCCTGAAGGCCGTTAAGGAAAAGGGCGGCCTCGTCATCGCGCAAGATCCGAATGAGGCTGCTTTCGACGGCATGCCGAAAAACGCGATCCAGACCGGCGCGGTGGATCTCATCCTCCCGCTGACGAGTATTCCCGATGCACTGGTCAAATTCCATCGCCGAATGGCGCTTACGCGTACGGCCGCGCCCGGCCAAAGCAATGTTGCCCCCAATTGGCTATCTGAGATTGTCGACCTCATTCGGAAAAAGACTGCGTATGATTTTAGACTCTACAAGCAAGGCACAGTGCAGCGCCGGATCGAGCGACGCATGGCGATGGCCTCTATTGAGACTGATAATATCGCACGCTATCTCGATGTCCTGAGAAACGACGAGAAGGAGTTCGATCGCCTAGCAGCCGACCTGCTCATCAATGTGACCAGCTTCTTCCGTGATCCTGCGGTGTTTGACATCCTGAGCGAAAAGATCATCCCCGATGTGGTTCGCAATCACTCGGTCGACCAGCCGCTACGTATCTGGATTGCCGGATGCAGCACTGGCGAGGAGACTTATTCGCTGGCGATGCTCTTTCGCGAGGAAATCACGTCTGCCAAGAAAGAGATTAAGCTTCAGATATTCGCCTCGGACGCCGACCCTGAAGTGGTCGCAACGGCCAGAGAGGGGCTCTATTCGGAAGCGATCTCGGCGCAAGTATCCCCTGCCAGACTTGCCCGTTTTTTCTCAAGGGACGACCACGGCTATCGAATTTTGCCCGAGTTGAGGGCGACGATCGTCTTCGCCGTGCAGGATGTATTGGCCGATCCGCCATTTTCGCGGCTCGATTTCATCTCGTGCCGCAATCTGTTGATCTATCTGCGCCCCGAGGCGCAGGAGAAGGTAGTCTCGTTCTTTCATTTCGCTTTGCGCGAGGGTGGGATTCTTCTACTCGGGAGCGCCGAGGCGGTCAGCGGTTCCAAAGGCCGTTTCGAGATTATCTCGAAGGCGGAGCGGATCTTTCGACACATCGGGCGCGCATATCCCGGTGAGGTGGGCTTTTTGTTGGGAGGCGGACAAGGAGCGCGGCTGCCGCCACGTATGCCAGAGGGCCCTATGCCCTCCCGGCAAGCCGCGCTCGCCGAGGGGTGCCGGCGCCTCATCATCGAGACTTATGCCCCCGCGGCGGTGCTGATCAACCGCAAGCTTGAGTGGCTTTATTCGCTGGGGCCGATAGAACGTTACCTGCGCGTACCGCAAGGTCATGCGAGTTTCGATCTGCTGGCAATGGTGCGCCCGAATATGCGGATCAAGCTCCGGTCCGCGATCCACCAAGCAATGGTGGAGAAAGCCCGAATCGTCATCCCGGGCGGGCATATGGACCATGAAGGCAAGCCTCAATCATTCGACATCGGCGTACAGGCGACGGTAATCGATGGCGAAGCTCTCCTACTGGTCTGTTTCATTGAGGCGCCAGCGTCGAGCCATACAGCGGGCCGGAAGAGGACGCCGTCCGACAATGAACACGTAGCCGAGCTAGAGCAGCAATTGGAGGCGACACAGGCTGACCTTCACGCCGCGATCCATAGCCTCGAGACCTCGAACGAGGAGCAGAAGGCAATCAATGAGGAGGCGCTCTCGGTCAATGAGGAATACCAGTCGACCAATGAGGAACTGCTGACCTCGAAGGAAGAACTACAGTCGATGAATGAGGAACTCACGGCCCTCAACAGCCAGCTTCAGGAAACGCTGGAACGCCAGCGGACGACGGCCAGCGACCTGCAAAACATCCTCTACAGCACCGATGTCGCGACCATCTTCCTCGACCTCGATCTCAATATCCGTTTCTTCACGCCGGCAACCAAAGCGCTCTTTAACATCATTGCGACCGATATCGGCCGGCCGCTGGCCGACCTCAACTCGCTGGCTGATGATGGCGCTCTCCTCACGAATGCCCGCACAGTCTTGCAAGGGCTTGCCCCAATCGAGCGTGAGGTTCAGGCAAGGGACCGACGATGGTATATTCGCCGGATACTGCCGTACCGTGCCCAGGATGACGGCGTTGAAGGGGTGGTCATCACCTTTGTCGATACCACCGAACGCAAACTCGCCGCCGATGCGCTGGAGGCCGCCAAGCGCGACGCGCAACAGGCCAATCTTGCCAAGTCGCGCTTTCTTGCCGCCGCGAGCCACGACCTTCGCCAACCGTTGCAAGCCCTCAGCCTGATGCGAGGCGTGCTGGCCCGGAAGATCCGCGACGACAAGAAAGAGGAAGCTTTAGCGCTTGTGAACCGTCTCGACGAAACCGCCGCCGCGATGTCGAGCATGCTCAACGTGTTGCTCGATATCAACCAGCTGGAAGCTGGTACGGTCCACCCCGAGTTTGTCAACTTCCCGATTGCCGACCTGCTGGAGCGGCTGCGCGATGAGTTCAGTTATCACGCCACGGCCCAAAATCTTGCCCTACGGGTGGTGCCGTGCAGTCTGTCCATCTATAGCGATCCGCGCCTGCTCGAGCAGATGATCCGCAATTTGCTGTCGAACGCCTTGAAATACACAAAGTGCGGTAAAGTGCTGGTCGGCTGTCGCCGCCGCTGCGGAATGCTCAGTATCGAAGTCTGTGATACCGGCGTCGGCATCGCCGATCAGGACCTCCAGGTGATCTTCGACGAATATCACCAACTCGATAACGCGGCGCGTGAACGTAGTCGTGGTCTCGGCCTCGGACTGTCCATCGTGCAGCGCTTGTCGGGCTTGCTCGGCCACCCTGTCCACGTCCGCTCGCAGCCTGGCAAGGGCTCTGTCTTTTCCATCGATGTCATACTGCCGCCGATCATAGACGGTGCGCATGCATCCCATGTGTCATCAGTCTCGACGGACGACGGTTCCCGCCACGCTGGAGTGATCCTGATCATCGAGGACGAGGCGGAACTGCGAGAATTGCTCGAGGTTGTACTGGAGGAGGAAGGTCATTTTCCAGTTTCGGCGCCTGATGGTGCGGCAGCGCTCGCGTTGTTGGACCACGGCGGCGTGGCACCCGAGCTGATTCTGGCCGATTACAATCTGCCGAACGGTATGGATGGACTGACCGTAGCCGCCAAGATCAGGGAACGGTTTCATCGTCAGATACCGGTTGTCGTTTTGACGGGCGATATTTCGACAGAAACGTTGCGGCGCATCGCAAGCCAGGACTGCGTACAGCTCAACAAGCCGGTCAAGGCCATCGACGTCACTCAGGCGATCCAGCGGCTTTTACCGATCTCGCAACACGCGTCGCATCCTCCGTTGGCCGGCCGGACAGGACTCATTCGCGATGCCGAGACGTCGGTGATTTTCGTCATCGATGACGACAGCTACGTACGTGAAGGAATTCGCGAGCTGCTCGAAGCCGACGGAAGGAGTGTCGAGGATTTCGCGAATGGTGAGGATTTCCTCAAAGCTTGTCGTCCCGGCCAGGAAGGGTGTCTTCTGATTGACGCATATTTACCCGGCATATCAGGGCTTGAATTGCTGCAGCGGCTCCATGACGAAGATTGGCGCCTGCCTGCCATCATGATCACTGGCAATAGTGACGTGCCGATGGCGGTTCAGGCGATGAAGGCCGGGGCATCGGATTTCATCGAAAAGCCGATCGGCCGCGAAGATCTCCTTGCCAGCGTTTCGCGCGCGCTAGACCAAGCCCATGACGCCGCCAAGCTGTCGGCCTGGCGAAGGGTCGCGACCGAGCACATTGCGAGTCTCACGCCGAGACAGCATCAGATCATGGGCATGGTGCTGGCGGGCCACCCCAGCAAGAACATCGCCGCCGACCTCAAGATCAGCCAACGCACCGTCGAAAATCATCGCGCGTCGATCATGAGAAAAACCGGGGTGAAATCTCTGCCCGCCCTGGCACGGCTGGCGCTAGCCGCCACCCCGAGGCGGGAGGAGCCAGACCGCATATAGAGTGGATTATCCAGCCGTGATCGGCATCGCACCGGCAGAGACGTAGCGACACAATGGCGATCTTCTTGTCGTCGAACCAAGCCGCGAGCCGCCGAGGTGCCGGTCGTTTCTATATTGCTGCGAATCAACGAGAGCCACTGGTATGACCGTAGGGTCTATACAGCCGTCGTCTTGGCGATTTCCGTTGGTGGCATGGCGAGTGCGCTGCTGGTGCTGTTTCCGGATCTGGCCGCGACGCGCTGCGAGGGGAGTTCACAAAAAAGCTGTCCAGATCATGCCTGCGACCGCGGCGGTCATGACGACCGTCGCCACCCAGCCGATCCATTGCAGCGGACCGCCAATGGTGTTCGTACCCATGATGTCGGACCGTCTGGTCATCAGCATCATCGTCACCATCACTGGGCACGAGACGACGCCGTTGACCACGGCACTCCAGTAGAGCGCCTTGATCGGATCGATCGGCGAGAATTCCACAGCCGTTCCAACGATGGTTGCAAGCGCGATGGTGGCATAGAAGGCCTTTGCCTCCATCGGCTGGCGTGCAAGCCCGATCGGCCATCTGCGCGCTTCCCCTAAGGCATAGGCGGCGGAACCTGCGAGAACCGGGATCGCCAGTAGTCCCGTGCCGATAATTCCGAGCGCGAAGATGGTGAAGGCGAAGCGTCCGGCCACGGGTTTAAGAGCTTCCGCCGCCTGGCTCGAGGTCTGGATATCGACCTTGCCGGCGGCGTGCAGCGTGGCCGCCGTGGTGACCATGATCGCCAGGGCGACGAGGCTGGAAAACCCCATGCCGACATAGGTATCGATGCGAATGCGGGCAAATGCCCGTTTGCTTTGTTCGGGCGCGTCGATGAGCGCCTTTCGCCCGGGCATCGCATTCTCGTCTTCGACTTCCTGTGACGCTTGCCAGAAGAACAGGTAGGGGCTGATCGTTGTGCCGAGAATGGCGACGACGGTCGTCCAGAATGCCGTCTCGCGCGAAAACGTCGGAATGAACAGGCCGTGGGCGAGATCGCCAAAGGGAATCTTCACGAACATGACCGTCCCGAAATAGGCAAAGAGCGAGAAGGTCAGCCATTTCAGAACCGAAACGTAGCGGGTGTATTGCAGGAATATCTGCAGGCACGCGCTCACTGCCGCAAAGAACACGACATAGATGGCTGTCTGTCCCCCAATCAGGAGGCCGACCGCGTCTCCCATGGCGCCGAGATCCGCGCCGATATTGATGATGTTGGCGATGAACAGCAACACGACGATGCACGGCAGCAGCCATGCGGGGTAGTGCTTGCGAAGATTAGTGGCTATGCCGTGCCCGGTCGTGCGGCCGATCCTCGCACTGATTTCCTGGATTGCTGCCATCAGCGGATAGCTGAAAAGCATCGTCCAGGTGACGGCGAATCCGAATTGTGCACCGGCTTGGGAATACGTCGCGATGCCGCTTGGGTCGTCGTCGGCTGCCCCGGTGATCAGTCCAGGACCGAGCACGTCCAGCAAGCGCGGCTTCGACGTGCCGACGACCGGGTCCGGGTTTTCAGAATCTTTGACCTCGGACGTCATTGGCTATCCCGCCGGCTGGCTCTTTTTGCGAATTGCGTTTGATTCCAGACCTGAAGGTCGCGACTCAATTGTAATGAAGAATAGTGGCAGGGCGCCGGCGCGATAGGTTCGGAAACTACTTATTGCGAACGGAGCTTCCAGGCCCTTCGAGATGAACTTTTCGATGACACCCATGAGATGACACCGCACCGTGGGGGATAGCAATCCCAGGTAGATCTGGCGTCCTGACCGCCGATCTCGATCGCGCTCACATGGGCGGCCAAGAATTCAGTCGAGTTCGTCTGCGGAGCTTCCTATCCGTACTCGCCCGGAAGGTCGGGGAAATCCCGGCGGGCGGTGCGCCTCAGAATAGGCATGCGGGCTTACGTCGGCCGTTGAGTAGTTTCCGAACCTGCTGCTCCCCACTCTAACCAGCTAGAATCGTCTTGATTGAAATTCGGAACGTCAGGCGAGCAACAAAAGGCCAAGCATATGGGAATGATTCTATTGATCGTGGTTCTGCTTCTCGTATTCGGCGGAGGCGGAGGCTATTACGGCTACAATCGCTACGGAAGCCGGGGTCTCGGCGGCGTGCTGGGTCTTCTGCTGATCGTCATCGTGGTCCTTTGGCTCATCGGTGGTATTGGCGGACTGCATCTCGGCACAATGTGATCCGTGGTGCGGAGGGCTGACCGCAACCTTTGCCCCGCGGTGCAAGACGCCAGGCAGGCCCGGTCGACACCGGGATATTACGAGATCGTACATAACGATCGCATGAGACCGCTACTGTTCTGACGAAAGGTCATGGCGATGGCCCACGTTGGTTCCAGCAAACCAGATAAATAGAGACTCTCCGATATGGCAATTGCATTTCCCAACAGCGCCAGAAGCTATGATGAAACAGCCCAACGTGTCCGTTTCCTCGGCTATGATGGCATGTTCGAGATTCGATTTCTGCTGGATATCGATGTGCTGGCAAATGAATCGTCGTCGTCTGTGACATCGGAAAACGATTATCTAATCGCTTTTGACCGGTTTCGAACCAAGATTCTCCATGTGGCAAAGCGTGCCTATAATTCCCGGCGAACGAGCCCGATCATTCTAAGGTTGGCAGATTTCAGGTAGTTTTGTCGGCATCGCAGAATTGCCAGCCCTCTTTCTGAGCTTTTGGGTACCTGATCGACGGAGGGTAACCGGCAAGGAGCGGCCGATGAGGCTCCGATAGCTGCTATATAAAGCCGGATCTAAATCTTTCAGAATCGGCCAGATTAAAGACCGCTTTCACCCCAAAAGGAAATGTCATGAAGACCTTCATCCTCATCTTCGCGGTCTCCGTTCTCGCCATTGCCGGCCCGGCACATGCAGAAACGTCGCCGTATCCCACGAAACGTCCCCAACAGCATGAGGCGGTCCGCGACAAGAAGGAGCGGCTGGGTACTTTGTCCTGCGAGGTTGCCGGGGGCGTCGGAATGCTCATCGGCTCCCGCAAGACAGTCGATTGCAAGTTTACCCGGAGTTCCGGCAGGCCGGAGCACTATGCGGGTTCGATCGGCAAGCTCGGTATCGACATCGGTATCACCAATAAGTCTTATCTGCGATGGATCGTCTACAGCGTTGCGGCCAACCGGACAGACGAGGGTGCTCTTGACGGCAGTTATGTCGGCGCTTCGGCGGGTGCCTCGGTCGGGCTGGGATTGGGTGCCAATGCTCTCGTCGGCGGCAATTCGAAGAATTTTGGCCTTCAGCCGCTGAGCGCTGAAGCCGGCACAGGACTGAATATCGCCGCAGGCATCGCTAGGCTGGAACTGCGCCGGACAAAATAAGCCAGCCCATCAGCGGTTCCGGTCTGAAAATGTCAGTGATATCGCATCGACGCGCTTGGCTCTATCGGACTGCCTACTGGGCGTAGTCAAAGCCGGCCCTGGGTGCGAATACAGCACTCCTGGGAAAAAGGTGTCTCG